>JAAYDF010000022.1 GCA_012729395.1 Phycisphaerae bacterium | reverse complement strand
TGCTCAGCGCCCAGGGCAATCTGGCCGGTGCGCTGGCCGCCTACCGCGTGACTCATGCGATTCTTGAACATCTGGCGGAGCAGGATCCGGGCAACGCGGGCTGGCAGCGGGACCTGGTGGTGAGTCATTACAAGCTCGGGCAATGGGCCCAGAGCCATGATCCCGGTTCCGCGGCCGCGCACTGGCGGAAGTGTTACGAGGTCATGCGTCGCATGCGGGCGGGCGGCATGTTTCTGGACCCGCCGCTGGTACAGTTGCTCGGGCAGTTGGAGCAAATGTTCGGCTCGTGAGGGTTTGCAGCGGCCTTGGCCTGAGAAGAGCGGCATTCAACGAGCCTTGTCGGCTTTCAAGGAGTCATCATGCCAGACGTCAACATCGAGAAGCGTGATCGTCCCGCGTCATCGTCCATCCTGGTGACAGGCGATTTTCTCCTCGATCACAACGTCTATGCCGGCACGCGGCTGTCGCCGAGGATGAGCGATGTGCCGCCCACGACGTTCGTGACAAGCAAGGGCGGGGCGTGGATCGTCCGCGAACTGCTGGCCGCGATGGGCAAGGAAGCGGGCGGGCCTGCATTCGACATCGTGGGCCCCGATGGTAATGCAAAGGTGCAGACAGCCGCTTGCACGGCCACGCACGCCTTGTGGGAGCCGCAGGAAGGCGTCGGCGCGGATGGTAAGCAGAATAAGGTCTGGCGGCTGTCACGCTTGCTCGGGTTTGCGGAGGCTGCTGCTGCGGCGTCCGCCCCGGTATCAGCGGGTCAGCCAAACGCCGACATTGTTGTCATCGACGACGGAGCCGCGGGCATTCGGTTCGGCTCTCCCGCGTACCCATGGCTGTTGACACGGAAAAGCGGAACGCCAAAGTGGGTGCTGCTGAAGACCGTCTGGCCTCTGTTTCAAGGCGGGCTCTGGCACGAGTTGGTGCGCCCCGATGGTATGGCCGATCGGCTTGTTGTGCTGCTCGCGGTCAATGACCTTCGCCGGCAGGAAGCGCGGATCAGTCGCGGCATCTCCTGGGAACGTACGGCCATCGACCTTGCCCGCGAGTTGAAGTCCAATCCGGCGCTCGCCGGCTTGCGGCAGGCCAGGCACGTGCTCGTCAGCCTGTATTCGGAAGGATGCCTGTGGATGGAGCGTCTGGATTCGAGCGGCTGGCGTTTCAGCCTCGTGTTCGACCCGCAGCACATGGAAGGGGAATGGGCCGAGTCGAAGAAGATCAAGGGTGAGGTCTTTGGGTACATGTCCTGCCTGACGGCCGCCATCGCTGCGCAACTGGCACTTCCCGAGCCGGATCTCGAGCAGGCGATGCGGGCCGGCCTTGCGGCCAAACGGGAACTGCGGCGTCTCGGGCATGGGCTGGTCGGCGAAGCGCAACCGGGCATACCTTACGCAGCCCTGGCCAAGTCCCTTTGCCAGCCGAAGGAATCGGCCCCAGCGTTCGTCACGGTTTCTGTACCGCAGGATGTGGATGCCTGGGCGGCTGGCGGACGAAAGTGGCGGATGCTTGAGAATCAAGCCTCTCCCCGTGGGGCCACCGGCGCGGAACCGCTGTACGGCATTGCCAAACGCGTGGCCATCTTTGGTCCGCGAGCACTTATCCAGGCCCCGCTGGCGAAGTTCGGCAAACTGCAGACGGTGGATCGCGACGAGATCGAGGCCCTCCGCAACATCAGGCAACTCATCACGGATTACGAGTTGGACCAGGGCGGGTCCAAGCCGCTTGCCCTTGCGGTATTTGGGCCGCCGGGAGCCGGCAAGTCGTTCGGCATCAAACAGATTGCCGCTGAAGTCATGGGGAAGGAAACGCCTTGCCTGGAGTTCAATCTCTCCCAGTTCAGCAACTCGAACGATCTGATCGGGGCATTTCACCAGGTCCGCGACAAGGTGCTGGAAGGCAGGACTCCTATTGTGTTCTGGGACGAGTTCGACTCGGGAGAGTACAAGTGGCTTCAGTTCTTCCTCGCTCCGATCCAGGACGGCAAGTTTCAGGAAGGGCAGCTTACGCATTCCGTCGGCAAGTGTGTTTTTGTTTTTGCCGGCGCGACCAGCTGCGACATGCAGAACTTCGGCCCGCCCAAGATGGACGCGTCAGCCCAGAAGGAATTCGGGCTGCGCAAAGGCCCTGACTTCATCAGTCGGATCAGCGGCTACCTGAATGTGCTTGGGCCGAACCGGCGACAGGTCAGGCAGAACGTGCGGCAGGGTGGACAGAGCACGCTGGAGTGGGTCGACGATCCTACGGATATTTGCTTTCCGGTGCGGCGTGCCTTGCTCCTGAGAGCACTTCTGGGCGCGGGTGACAAGCGTCTGCACATCGACCGCGGATTACTCGCGGCTCTGCTGGAGGTAGACCGCTACACGTACGGCGCTCGTTCCTTCGAGAAGATCTGTCTGCACCTTTGTCGCGACAAGTCTGCCCCGACGCGCCGTTCCAATCTTCCGCCGGATGAGATTTTGAAAATGAATGTTCATGACGTGGCTGAGTTCACGCAGATCATGACGCGGGCCGAGGACTTCCAGAAACTGGGCGAGAAGCTTGCCCCGGCCGTTCACGAGACCTGGCGCCAACTGGCGAAAGAGGAGGGCTGGAAGCTGAAATACGGCATGCCGTATGACCAGCTTCCCGCCGAAGTCAAGGCCGACAACGTGGCGGCTGCACAGCGCATCCCCTGGATCCTGGAACTCGCCGGGCTGTTCCTCGCGCCCAGGCAAGGTGGTTCAGATCGTAGCGACCCACAAGTGCAGGATACGCTGGAAACACTCCTCGCTGTGTTGGGTGAAGAGGAGCACGACCTGTGGATGGAGTTCAAGCTGGTCAATGGCTGGCGATTAGGTAAGCCGCGAGACGATGACGCCCACATTCATGACTGCCTCGTGCCTTATCGCAGCCTGGAAGAAAAGGATCGCAAGAAGGATCAGAACTCCGTCCGGCACTTCCCTCGGATGGTTGAGCTCGCCGGATTCAAGATTGTCACGCGGAAGCCGAAGACCGGCACGCAGCCCGGCGGCACCGCGACCCCAACACGCCCGCGGGCTCGCAGGGGGCGCAAGAACTCATGATGCACCGAGCGCGGGCCATTGATGAGGCGATCTTCCGGATGCCGGTCGGGCGGTGGGCCAAGCCCGGCCAACACAGGGCGAGGCGGATGCAGAGAACATGAATGACGCCCGGCGGATCATGCGCCAGGCGTATCCGATCCCGCGCCGTTCAGTCCAGTCGAGCTATTTCGCCGGCACATGGGGAGTCCCCCGGCGACGAAGTCGCGTCCGGCAAGCCGTTCGATGCAGCCATGTTGAGCGAAGTGAGTGAGGAAACAGGCCCGACCATCTCGCTGCACAAGCCGGCGGGGGAAGCGAATCTCAAGCCGCCGCCGATTCGCGTATACTGTGAACGCGCACTGGCAGTTCGAGTGACTCTTCAAGGACCATCCAGAAGGAGACACCGATGGCAACGCTTGACCTTCAGAAGCACAAGGAACAGATCGAAGCGTATAGTCAAGAACGGCCGTACTACGTGATCTATGCGGGCGTTCTTCGTCGCGTTATGGAAAGCGCTTGCAGGACGGCCTTCCCCGAGGTCCTGGTTCAGGCGCGGGCCAAGACCATCCCCAGCTTTGCCGAGAAGGTCGCCCGCAAGTTCGACAAGTACCCAGATGCCGTCCACCAGATGACCGATCTGTGCGGCGGGCGGGTAACGGTTCAAACGCTGGAACAGGTCAAGGCGGTGCGGCATTTCATCGAGGCAAACTTCGAGATCATCGAGAAGGATGACAAGACCCTTCTACTTCAGGAGGACAAGTTCGGCTACCGCGACATGCACTACATCGTGCAGTTGCGCGACGACCGCGACCTCGGGATCACTGCGGAAGAGCGGACAGCCATTGGGGAGCGCAAGGCGGAGATCCAGGTGCGCACCTGGGTGCAGCACGCCTGGGCCGACACATTGCACGACCGAATGTACAAGACCAAGCTTCGCCTTTCGCCGGAGACCCGCCGGCTTGGCAACCTGCTGGCGGCTGTCATGGAGGACGGCGACCGTACATTCGACCGACTGGCCAACGAGGTGGACGGCATGCTGGCCAACTACACCTCGCATGCCCAGCGAAAGGATGTGGACAACGAGGTAGCGGTCTTGTCGGCGGTTTTAGCCAACCTGTCGGAGGATACCGCGGCCGATGAACGTCCCTCGCTGACGTTGCGTCTGGCGAAACTGCTTGCCAACGCCACAGGCGATTACAAGCAAGTAGTCGAGTTGCTGAAACCATACGAATCGATCACAGGTGCGTTGCGGCGAGAGGTGCTGATCGAACTGGGCTCTGCCCTGTGCAAGATGCACCGAAGGGACTGGATCTCGAATGAATATCGACGAGGCCAGTCGCTCTTGCAGAAGGCGGTCGATCTGGGGGAGCAGAAGGATACGGCTATCGCAGTGGACGCTCGTAAGAGCCGCAGTCTGCACGCACGCGGGCTGGCACGGTTGGGCTGGTCATGGGAATGCGTGGAAGAGGGCGAACCTCAGGCTCTGGACTGCTACCGTCGGGCACTCGAATGTGAGCCGACCAATCCATACCACCTGGCCGACATCCTGGGCTTCGAGATATTCATCACGCGCTCGGCAGAACTGACTGCCAGTACGCGCATTGCCGTCAGCGAGGCGATCCACACCTGCCGGGAACATGCCTTGGCGGGTATCGAGATGCCGTATGCCTGTTTCACGGCCGGTCGTTTGAACCTCCTGCTGGCAGAGGGGGTCGAGGCGTTGAAATGGTACGCTTGCGGCCTGCGGCACTGTTGTTCCGGGACGGCTTGCGTGCCTGGCGATGTCCTGGATAACGAGCTGGCCTTCATTCGCCGCATCCACATTGGCCAGAAGCCACCGCCCGAACATGAATGGGTCAAGGGCTTGCTGCTCCTGGCGAGGGCCTTCCAAGATTCGTCTTCGCTGTACGCCGAGCAGGCCAAGCGCTTAGCGTCGAGCCATGCGGACAAGCTCAACGCTCCCACACTCGTCGTTGCTGGCGGCGCCGCCAGTCTGCCCGCAGACATGATCCCCAAAGTACAACTCATCCTGAAGGATTCGCTCCGTTCGTTTGCCGGTACGGTGATCTCCGGAGGCACCGACTCTGGCGTGCCGGGCTGTGTCGGCTGGGCGGCGGCGGAACTTAAAGCTGGCGGCTGCAAGCAGTTTCATCTTGTCGGTTACATCCCTCGACGCCTGCCACACGACGCCCCCCAAGACGAGCGCTACGACTTACCACCTGTCGTAGGCGAGGAAGCCGACTTCTCACCTGACCAGCTTCTCAGGGGCTGGGCCGACCTGCTGACCATCGGCATCAAGCCGTGCGAAGTTCGGGTGCTGGGCTTCGGCGGCGGGCCGCTGAGCGCCCTGGAGTATCGCATCGCCCTGGCTCTGGGGGCTACCGTGGGCGTGGCCATGGAATCGGGCGGGGAAGCCGACGCACTCATCGGCGACCCGCTGTGGGCGGACGATCCTAACCTGCTGCCCTTACCGTACGACACGGCGACGATCCGGGCGTTTGTACTGCCTTCCGATCACACGTTCCCGGCATCGGTGTTGGAAGAGATGGGCATGGAGTTCCACCGCCGGTACGTGGGTGACAACACCAGGCAGTTACCCGAGAACCTGCGACCGTGGAGCAAACTCGGTGATACCTACAAGACGGCCAATCTCGAACAGGCTCGCTATGCCATCTGCATACTCGAAGCCGTCGGCTTTGGCGTGCGTCAGGCGACGGGGCCCCAGCCCGTCATCTCTACCGGCTTCACGCAGGAAGAGCTGGACCGCATGGCCGCCCTCGAACACGGCCGCTGGAACGTCGAGCGCCTGCGCAGCGGCTGGCGTTACGGCCAGCGGCGTGACAATGACAGGAAGATTCACAACCTGATCGTCCCGTGGACCGACAAGATCCTGGATGACTCCCGCAAGTTCGACTACGACGCTGTCCGGGCCTTCCCCGAAATCCTCGCCAAGGCCGGGCTGGAGGTCTACAGGAAGTAACCTATGAACGCCACGCTCCCATCAGCCAGCGGGAACCCATCGCCGAAAGGCGACCGCGTCATCCGCGTCTTCATCTCCTCCACCTTCCGCGACATGCAAGCGGAGCGGGAACTGCTGGTCAAGCAGGTTTTCCCCGAGCTGCGCCGCGTCTGCGCCGAACGGTTCGTGACCTTTACCGAAGTCGACCTCCGCTGGGGCATCACCGAGGAACAGGCCGCCGAGGGCAAGGTTCTGCCCATCTGCCTGGAGGAGATCCACCGCAGCCGGCCGTACTTCATCGGATTGCTGGGCGGGCGCTACGGCTGGATTCCCGACTCGGTGCCGCCGGAGGTGATGGCCCGCGAGCCTTGGCTGCAAGAGCATGTCGGGGGACGCACCTCGGTTACCGAGTTGGAGATCCTGCACGGCGTGCTCAACAACCCGGCCATGGACGACCACGCCTTCTTCTACTTTCGCGATCCAGGGTACGTGGACACGTTGCCCGAGACCGAACGCCTGGAGATGGTTGAGCGCAACATCCCTGCCGACGTCGAAACACACGGCGCGGCCGAGGCTACTCGGCGCACGGCTGAACGCCGGGCGAAACTCGCCGCCCTCAAGGGGCGCATTCGCTGCAGCGGCAAGCCGTTGGTCGAGCCCTACGCCAACCCCCAGGCCCTGGCCGACGCCGTGCGCCAGCAGTTCCTCAACCTGATCGATCAGCTTTACCCCAAAGACGAGATCCCCGACGCGATCACCCGCGAGGCCCGCGGCCACGCCGCTTACGCCGCCGGCAAGCTGCTGGCCTACGTGGAACGGCCAGCACACACCGCCGCAATCGACGCCTTTGTAGCGGCCGAGCCCACCGGTCAGGGCCTTGTCCTCACCGGCCCGAGCGGCGGAGGCAAGACCGCGCTGCTGGCCGCCTGGATGCGGCACTGGCGACAGGGCCACCCCGACGAGTTCGCTTTCGAGCACTATTTCGGGGCCACCCCGGAGAGCGCCACGGTTTCGGGCTTCCTTGTCCGCCTGCTGGGCGAGTTGAAGAGCCGCTACGCCATCACCAAGGACATCCCCACCGATTCGGCCAAGCTGCGCGAGATCCTGCCCCTCTGGCTGGCCCAGGCGGCAGGCCGGGACCGGATCGTCCTGGTGTTCGATGCCCTCAACCAGATCGAGGGCGATGAGGCCGACCGCCGGCTCGTCTGGCTGCCACGACACTTTCCACCCCAGGTCCGTGTGATCGCGTCCGCGTTGCCCGGCCCATCTCTGGATGCCCTCACTGAGCGCGACTGGACGAAGCATCCGCTGCCCCTGCCCGACGAGGAGGAGCGGGATGCCATGATTGCGGCATTCCTTGATCACTACCGCAAAACGCTCCAACCGGATCTGCGGCGGCAGATCGCAACCGCCCCTGGGGCGGCCAATCCGCTCTTCTTGCGCACCGTACTGGAGGAATTGCGGCAGTTCGGCAGCTTCGAACGGTTGCCAGCCGAAGTCGCCCGCTACCTGAAGGCCACCACGCCGGAGGCCCTCTTCCGACTCGTGCTCCAACGCTGGCAGCAGGACTTCGACGCCGGCTATGACCTCGTCCGCCGCGCCCTGCGCCACCTCTGGGCAGCCCGGCAGGGTCTGGCGGAGACCGAGTGGCTGGAACTGCTGGCCACCGCGACACCGCTGCCCCGGCAGGTGTGGACACCGTTTTTCTACGCCCTGGAGCCACACCTCGCCCGGCACGCCGGCCTGTTCGCCTTCGGGCACGATTTCCTGCGGCAGGCCGTCCGGGCCGAGTTCCTGGACGACGACGCGGACATCCGCGCCGCCCACCGCGCATTGGCCGACTATTTCGAGCCCCAGCCGCCGACGCCGCGCACCGCGACCGAGCTTCCCTGGCAACTCCGCGAAGCCGGCGAGCGGGATCGTCTCCGCGCCTGCCTGCTCGCTATTGATCAGTTTCTCCTCATCCGCAAGCGAGACCAGAACGAGTTGCTCCGCTACTGGGTCTGGCTGGGTGAAGAGCGGAGCATGGGAAAGGCCTACCGTGAGGCCTTCGAGTTGTGGTCGCGGTTGCCGGGCAATCGAGAACAAGATGCGTCTTTTGTCGCGCATGTGCTGGGTCTCTTTCTGGGCCACGCTTCCCTCCACGCCGAGGCCAAACCGCTGATGCGCCGTGCGCTTGATTATCTGGAGCGGTCGCCTGGAGAGAGCCCCGTAGACATCGCGTCGGTTCTCAGCGGCCTCGTTGCCTCATGCATAGAAACAAATCATCTGGCTGAAGCCGAGAAGCTATGTCGCCGAGCGCTGGCCGTCGATAAACAACTGCTTGGCCCGGTCCACCCCAATGTGGCCAGAGATCTCTCCAGTCTGGGTCAAGTACTGCGGGCTGCGAACCGGCTACCGGAAGCTGAGAAGATGTATCGTCGAGCGATTCGAATCCTCAAGAGCAGTCCCAACAAGGATCACGCGAGTTTGGCCACAGGCCTCAGCAACTTGGCGCAGTTGCTGCTTATCACAAACCGCCCGGCCGAAGCCGAGCGCTTGTTGCGTCAAGCCTTGGCCATCGATCAAGAGTTTCTTGGTCAGACTCATCCATCAGTGGCAAGAGACCTAGCCAACCTGGCTGAGTTGCTGCGGGCCACAAACCGCTCAAGCGAAGCCGAGCAGCATATACGCCAAGCTCTGGATATTGCCGAGATGAACCTGGGTAAGGATCATCCAAGAATAGCCGTATGCCTCAGTAACTTGAGCACGCTATTGCTGATGAACCGGCCGGCCGAGGCGGCGCAGTTGATTCGCCGAGCATTGTCCATCGACGAGCGGAGCTACGGCCAAGACCATCCATTGGTGGCCATCCGCCTCAACAACCTGGCTACGGTGCTTGCTCGCCTGAACCAGTTGACCGACGCTGAAATGAAGATGCGTCAGGCACTAGCCATCTGGCAGCAACGGTCGCTTGGAACAGATGACCCGGACCTCGCCAAGGCCCTCTTCAACCTGGCTGTTTTGCTGACTAAGACAAACCGCTTCAAAGAAGCAGAACAGCGCATGCGCCGGGCACTGCGGATCATGTGGAGTATCGAGAAGGCCACGGGACACGCTCTACCCGAGCGGGCGCCTGCCACCAAGTTCTATCGTATCCTGTTGGAGCGCACAGGCCGCAGTCCGCAGGAAGCTCTTGCAGCGACTCAGGAACTGAAGCGTCGATATGGCCCGAGCTCGTCCGGCCCAGAGGCCTCATGACTTCAAAGAATCTTCGCTGTATGGTCATGGACGATTCCGTCGCGAGCTTCTCGGCCGAACGGGTTGCTGCAAAGGAACCCGGATGTTCGCTTGATTGCGTAATCATGCAGGGAGCTGTGTACTGGGATTGGCTGACAGTGGGCAGCGATCCCGCTCACCGTGGCGGATGTGCTGCTGACTGCTGTGTTCGGGAAGGACGATGCATGAAACCTTACGGCTTGGGTGTCAAGGCGATTATCAACGACTCGCACGGACAGATCCTGCTCCTTCGCCGCTCGGCGCAATCCAAGCGTTTTGCCGGCACGTGGGAGTTCCCCGGCGGGAAGGTTGATGCCGGGGAGGCGTTCGACGCCGCCCTGCTGCGCGAGGTGGCTGAAGAGACCGGGCTGACCATCGCCCTGGACAAGGTGGCCGGGGCCACGCACTATGAGATGCCCGAGATCCGGCTGGCGGTGCTGTTCATTGAAGCCCGCCTCGAAGCGGGCGAGGTGCGTCTGAGCGACGAGCACGACGACTACTGCTGGGTGCCGCCGGGCGAGTTGGCCCACCTGGACATGAGCGAGCAGTTGCACGAGTTCATCGTGGATTACCTTCAGCGGGGCGGCCGGCAAGGCGTCTGATCGGATCAGCGAGGACGCTCCCGTTCCGGGCGAGTCGGCCGGGCCGTAGTATGACGAGAAACGGGATGATGATAAGCTGAAGCACAACTGTCTGGTCGCCTGGCGCGATCTGGCCGAGGAGATCAGGCAGCAAGACAGCGATGCGGTCAAAAGCTGGCCGACCATGCTCAAGGCGGCGAAATTGGCCGTGCACAAGCGCGACCACCGGAACGCGCGTTCCGTACGGCCGAAACGAGCCGTCACCAGGCACAGGAAAGGACAAGATAACTGACATGTACCAGCCGTCTCCGATTGACACCTCGCGCGTGATCTTGCCGCCGGAACTAATCGCCCTCACCGAGCGATTGGCGGAGAACGCCCACGACGTCTGGGCCGTGCAACGCATCCGGGACGGCTGGACGCATGGGCCGATGCGCGACGACGCGAACAAGAAGCACCCGTGCCTGGTCCCCTACGCCGATCTGCCCGAGTCGGAGAAGGAATACGACCGCAAGGCGGCCATGGAGACGATCAAGGCCATCATGGCCCTGGGCTACCGGATCGCGAGGTGACGCCGCCCGGGAAGCGAGGCAGACACCAAAGGCACGCGTGATGGGCAAGCAACGAATCCTGTTTATCAGCTACGCACACGAGGATCAGGCCTGGCTCGAGTGCATTCTCGACGAGTTCCGCAAGCAGGCCGACCCCGATCTGGTGGAAACGATCTGGACGGATAAGCGCGTCCAGGCAGGGGAGGACTGGAAGAGGGAAATCGCAAAGGCTCTGGCTCGCGCCAGGGTTGGATGTCTCATTGTCTCGAACAGCTTCCACGATTCCGATTTCATCCGCAACCTGGAACTCCCCGAGTTGTTGAGCCTGTACGACCAGGGCCGCATCTATCTCACCTGGGTTCGTGTGGACAACGCGGACTACCGGATGGCCACCTATGGGAAGGTACAGTCGCTGATTCCGCCACACCCTCCCCTCGATCAGTTGCCCGACGATGAGCGTCAGAAACGGCTGGGGGAGGCGGTCAGCGGACTGATCGGCATGCTTCAAGGGCGACGTGCTCAGCACGAGGCGGAGGGCGGCCTCCGACACCTGTGGCGAGCTGCGCTGGGAACCGCTGGCCTGGCGCTCTGCACGCTGATCATGTTCCTGTCGACCATTGTTGCCGAATGGCGGCCGGAACGCACCGAGGTACTTCAGCTTCTGCACCAGTCGAGTTGGATCGGCTACGAACCGGCCCGCTTCAACCCGGCCGTACTCGACAGCACCACCGAGCTGGAGATCATTCGCGAGCTGGCGACGCTCCGCGAGGTCGGATTCACGGGCATCGTCACCTACGGGAGCCGACCGGACCTCGCTTGCATCCCGCGGTTGGCCCACGAGCATGGCTTCAAGGTGATCATGGGGGTCTGGAATCCCCTCGACGACAACGAACTCCGGATTGCTTATGACAACCGGCAATACGTCGACGCCTATTGCGTGGGGCACAATTGCCTGAGCGACGACACAGGGCTCACCTTGTGCAGCGAAAGACAGCTTCAACATGCCTTGCGCTGGCTGCGCGATCGCACCCGAAAACCGGTGGCGACGACACAACTGGCAAAGCAATACACCCCCGAAGCGAGCCGGCTGAACGCGATGGGCGATTTCCTTTGTCCAGACGTGCATCACGCTTACAGCCTGCACGACCTCGAGGGGGATATCCGGACGACCGTCGGCGAACTCAAACGGATTGCGGCGATCGCCGAACGATTCGACCAACCGGTAATGATCAAATCCTTGACGTATCCGGTGCGCAACACGCTTCAGGAGGAGCCCGACTACCATCGCCAGGCCGACTACTTTGAGGGAGTTGTGAACGCCATCCGCGATCCGTTGTCGGGAACCCGGATTCCCGTGGCCCTCGTCGTGCACGGCGCTTTCGATTCACCCTGGAAGCAAGGGGGCAGCTTCCTGCCCTGGGATCCGTACACGGGGTTGTTCCATGCCGACGGGAAACCGCGGGCAGTGGTCGGCCGTTGGATGCGGCTGCGGAGGGTAGCCGGATGAACCACACGAAGAATCCCGTGTTGGTATTCCTGCCGCTGGCCGCGATGATTGCCTTCACCGTCTTCCTGGGCGTACCGTGGATGCGACGAGTCGATCTGCAGGACAGGTCGTTGGCCTGGTTGAGCCTGGTGAACATGGCCATCTGGTGGGCTGTGCTGTGGTGGTCGCTCCACCATCTGACGTTCCGGTTTACGTCGCTCTTTCGCCAGGCCCGGCCTGCCTCGGCGCTGACGGAGGATGCGACGCCTCGTTTTGTGGTTCTTTATCCGACGTGCGACGACTTCCAGTGGCAGGCGTGCTACTCGTGTTGTTCGCAGGATTACCCCGCGGATCGGTTTCGCGTTGTGATTTGCGATGACAGCCGCGACCCCGCATTCGTCGCACGCATCGACGACTTCCATTCCCAGTTTCCAGAAGTCGAGGTTCTCCGCCGATCCGACCGCCGCGGCTTCAAAGCCGGTAATCTCAATGCCGCATTGGAGAAGGTGGGCGGGGACGCCGGGTGGGCGATCATCGTTGATGCCGACCAGCACTTGCCGCAGGATTACGTGAGGCGGTTCGCAAGTGTCGTAGCGCGCACGCAGAATAACGTCGGCTACGTCCAGGCACGGCAGATCTCGGATCACGAATTGCCGGTCCCGTCGACCCTGTTCCAGGAAGCTCTCGGGAATGAGATCGAGGTGTTTTACTCGTACGACCTTCCGCTGCGCGCGACCTACGGCTTCTTGCCGATGATCGGTCATGGGGCAGCGCTGCGGCTGACTGCCTGGCGGGAGGTTCCGTTCCCCGAGGTGGTCTCCGAGGACTTCGCCATATCCATGGAGATGCGAAACCGGGGCTGGCTGGGAGCGTACGCGGCTGAGGTCCAGGCCTGGGAATCGTTTCCCCCTTCGTTCGGCGCCTTTCTGATCCGCTTCCGCAAGTTTGCCGGCGGGACCGCGGAACTGGTACGCCGACACTTTCTCAAATTCCTGGTCGGGCCGGCACGGTTCACCGAGAAAATCGACATGACGATGCTCTTCGGCTGGTACGTGCTGATGCCCCTGATCTTCCTCAACGGCTACTTGAGCGCCTATGTGTGTCACCGGTATTGGGAGATGCGGATCGCCGCCCTGCACCCGGCATTGCCCTACGTCTTCGTCGTGATGTTCATGTCGCCATTGCCGGTGCTCAATTCCGTGTCGCCGAACCTGTTTCATGCGCTGCGGCAATACATGTGGACCACGGCGATCTACGGCGCCGCGTTGCCGATCGCAGCTTGGAGGTTCTCGATTCACCTGCTGCTCCGGCGCCGACCATCCTTCGACCGCACTCCCAAGGAGGGACGGGAGCCCCAACTGACCTGGCAACTCCGAACCGCAATGCTGGCCTTGGGAATCGCGACGATTGTGCTGGCGGTTCGCTGGTATTCACCCTTCACGCCCGTGCTATGCGGCCTGGGCATTGCGTATGCGGGGATTCCCTTGTTCGAACGCCTGAACGAGAGCTCGTTCATGGGAATCGTGGCGAGACTGGTCGTTGCCCTCCCTGCGGCAGCGTATGTCTACGCGCTGTGGCTGATGTGGCAATGGTATAGGGTTTAGGTCTCCGGTGGCGGAGGATCCGTACCGAAACCCTGGTGGCCGAGTGCATGAGGCCTCAACGCAGCCGTCGGATCCCGGCCCGGCGGGCTGTGGGCGATGCCGTGGGCTGCGGATGCGTGGACCCTGATCGCACTGGATGGTTGGATCCGTGAAGCTGCCAACCCGGGTCTTCGACCCCTCCTACGGAAGGCGGGTCATCGAACGCCGTGCCTGGAACTGCCTGGAACGCTGCCGCAACGCGCTCGGGCTCGGTCAGATTCAACTCCCGATTCCCGTGGAGCAGTGGATTGAGTCGCCGCTCGGATTCCATTTCGGCTTTGCTGATCTGTCGTATCTGGGCGAGGGGGTGCTCGGTGCAACTTTCATCCGCGAGCGCGAGATCCTCATTGATGAGCAGGTCATCGACCACGATGGACGGTGCCGGTTCACTTGTGCCCACGAGCTTGGCCACATGCTGCTACACCAGAAGGTGCGGCCCGAGTTCCATGAGACCAGCGACCTTGGCCCCGGCTCGGACGACATGATCGAGCGCGAGGCCGACCGGTTCGCTGCCGCGTTCTTGATGCCGCTGCCCCTGGTCGAGGCTGAGGTCATCAAGGTATTCGATGAGTGCCGCATGGATAGGGTTCGATGCACGTGGGAACTGATGCAGACGACGCGCGAATCCGAATGGATGTGGCGGAAGCTACTGCTTCCCATGCTCACGCGACGATTTGGCGTGTCGCTCTCGACGGCCATTAACAGATGCAACGACATCGAGCCACGAATCCCGAGCCCTCGACCGCTGTTGCCGGCGGAGTTCGTGGAATCGCTCCTGCACCGTTCGGTGCGAGGCGATGAACTGGACGCCATTCGACTGAGGGACGGCGTCCCGCAATACGCGGATCTGTTTACGCCGGCAAGTTCGGACCCGGAGCAATGACGTGCCTTTTCTTGCATAGGGTGTAAGCTTGTTCGCGTACATGCAATGGAAGGGGAAAGGGGACGCAACTCATTTTTCTTGCTGGGGGGTTGGTTTTGGCGTTTTGCGGGGCCGGCCGCGGGGGCGGAGAGTGTATTCCAGTCCGAGCCGGACAGAGGTGCGCGTTGTCCAGGCGGGTAAGCCGAAGGGCGTGCCGCGCTGGACTGCTTTGTGGAGGGCGTCCATCTCCTCCGGGCTCTGCGCTTGGTTGATCAAGTGCACCCAGTTCCGCGGCCGGTCGATGGGCCAGTCCGAGAGGATCGCCCGGGCCTCGGGATCACCGCACCGCCGCCGCCAGAGGCTGCCCCACCGCCAGTTCTCGGCCCTGGTGACCAGCCTGGCCCGCAGGGCGTTCCGCTCCACGTACCGGCAGACGGTCAGGAAGTGCGGATCGGTCTGGACCGGGAAGGACTTGAACCGCCCCTGGTACAGATGACCCGTCCCGGTGGTATGATGGTGGGCGTGCCAGCGCATGGTGTGCGTGTGGGTCAGCCACCGGACGAATGCCGTCAGCTCGCCGTCCTCCCGCGGCCACAGGACCATATGCCAGTGGTTGGGCATGAGACAGTAAGCCAGCAGGCGGATCGGGTGACGCTCGTGGGCCTCGGCCATCACCCGCTCGAACGCCTCATAGTCCGCGGGCTTGGTCAGCAACGGCAGCCGGGCCACGGCGCGGTTCAGCACGTGGTAGACCAGCCCTCCCGGAGCGAATCGAGCCTGTCGAGGCATGGCCAGAGGATAACCTCATGCCAACCGCGTGTCCAGAAAAAGAGCTGCGTCCCCTTTGATATCGGGCGTTGCGTATCACAAGGCCTGACTGCAGCATCTCACGCCATGGCGCAGTGGCCATCGTTCTTGGAGATCGCTGGATGCCCAACAAACACGCCGGTCGTCGCGGCTCGGCTGAGCTCGCCGAAGTCAGGGGCCGGCCGCTACCAGGAAGCCCCATCCAGCGCTGTCATACTAAGCGGTCTGCCACAGATCTGCTGCTGCGGCGGTGGCCCACATGCCAACCCAGATCCTTGTTTCGGGCCGACAAGGGTGCTACGAACTTGCGTAAGACCGCTCAGCCGCCGCAGTCCGGATCGGCGGGTATGTTCGCCCCGCTGATGCAGTCGAAGAAGACGCCGCGGAGGTCGCCGAGGTCGACATCGCCGTCGCTGTTGAAGTCGGCGTTGCGACATTCCGGATCGTCTTGCGGTACGCCCGCGCCGCTGAGACATGCCTGCAGGTGGCCGAAATCATCCTGGTCCACATCGCCGTCGAGATTGAAATCCGCGCGGGCATACTCACATTCATCGGGGACGCCGTTGCCGTTTTTGTCCTGACTAACGCCGCTCACGATGTCGCACTGGTCGAGGATGCCGTTACCGTTGCAGTCGGCGATGACGGCGGCCTCGCTGGCTTCATCGGCACCCATATCAGCGCGACCGAACTGAACGCGATCCTGGCCGTCTATATCCTTCTCGCCCGCCGCGGGAGCAAAGGCGGGGTCCGCGGCATTGACGCAAGGAGAGCAGGGCCACAGATGATAATCGTTGTCGCCGGTGGTGGCGGGATTGTCGTCCGGCCCATCGGGGTCGACGAAGTACGGGGTGATGTCGATATTGCCGTCGCCGGATGTGCCGCCTTGCACGTCGCAGTAGCGGACTGTGCCGGCACCGATGACCTGGCCCGGCGCGTTGTCCCACAGGATCGAGTTGGCGACGGCCAGATTGGCCCCCTGACCGTGGACGCCGCCGGCGGATTGCCCGGCGGCATTACGGGCGATGGTGCACAGGGAAACGCTCATCGTTCCGCCGTCGGCGTAGACGCCGCCCCCCGCGTCTGTCGAGGTGTTGTCGGTGATCACTGAGTTGGAGATCTGGACGTCCGCTTTCTGCGAGAGAATGCCGCCGCCCCGCTGGGCGGTGTTGCTCTGGATCCGGCACTGGCTCAAGGTGACCCGGGTAACTAAGGAATCGGCGATCATGGCGATGCCGCCGCCGAGGTTGCCGAAAATCCGGTTGGCATGGCCGCCGGCGGAGTCGTGAATGGAGAAGCTGACATCCCCAGGCTTGTACAGCTTGATGCCTTCCAGCCCGTTGTGCGAGACGACCAGGCCACCGTCGATTTCCCAATCGGTGTAAGCACCCAGCGTGACCAGCCCACGAGTGGCTCCATGGGTGATCGTCAGATTGGAGGCGGAGATGTGTTGTCGGCAGACGTTGTCGCCGGCCCAGTCGGACGACAACTGGAGCACGCTTGCGCCGTAGGTCGAGTCGCTGCCGCCAAACATGGTTGCCTGGGCTCGGGCGTTGATGTTGGGATCGGTGGGGACATTACCTGGGAGGCTGCCGGCCACGGTGACGCCGTTCATGCGTAGCGAGATCCGGGCGGCGTGATTGGACGGGTTCTGCTCGTCGATGACGATGCCATAGGCTCCGGTCTGGCGTCCCGGCGAGACGTACTTCGGGATAACGATGAGGTCGTGCAGCTCGTAGCGGCGTTCGATCGGAATGTTCAGGTAGATCGCGCATGGCTGACTCCAATCGGAAGGCGTGCCGGCGGTGACGGTGATGGTGACCGGGACGCCGTTGCCGTCAGCGTCGCCGAGGATCGTCAGATCGTCGAAGACGTCCGCTTCGATGCACCCGGACTCGACGAGTGTGTCGCAGGTCACGTTGATGACGTCCGGCTCTTCGGATGCGTGGGTTCGAAGCCAGGCCAGGGCCTCGCGGATGGTTGCGAACTTACCCGGTGCCCCGCCGACGCCGTTGACCTCGACGCGGTTATCGAGGCTGAACTTGGTGGCATCGCCGCGAAAGATGTGTTCGCCATCGGTGGGCGTGGCGTCGAAATCGTCCCAGACCACGGTACCGCTCATCCCGGCATTGAACAGGAAGCTCTGGTTACCCACCGCTACCCAGGTATTGAGCAGTGAATCGTTGCCCTGGTTCCAGGTGAAGCGATTTGTGCCCAAAGCGTGGTTCACCCTCACGCCCACGTCGGTCACGTTGTCGTCGTCCTCGTTGCAGGTCACATAGACACGGTACCAGCCCTGCTCGGGCAGGTTGGGTGTGTAGGTGCAGGTCTCGTTTCGGCTGGCGGTGACCCATCGGTATCGGCAACTGCCCTCGCGGCAGCCGGGCGCATAGCTGTCGTATTGGGAGCTTCCGGTCATCCCGGAATCGGTGTAGTAGGGGGCTCCGTCGTCGGTCTCGACGATGTGCTCGGTGGTGTCGATGTTCTCGATCAGCCGGTTACGACGGATGCCTTTGGTCACTTCCGCCGAGCTCAACGACGTTCGCCAGCGATGGACGATACCGTAGGCGGACCCGCGGGCCTCGTAAACCTCGTGCTCGCCCCAGCCATCGCCGGAGAGGTAAAGGTAGGTGTGTCCGCCGCCGTCATACCGATAGACGATGGCGTCGCCGTAGAGCATCTCGGCCCGGTCGACCTCGGTCCAGTGGGTGCCGGGCGTCTGGATGTAGTGGACCGTGCCGTAGGGATGGTGGGTGACGCGGTAGGGCGTCCAGCGGGTCAGGGACCAGCACTTGCCCACAAACCCGGAGCAGTCAGCGCCGCCAAACCCGCGATCGTTGGGGTCCCAGTTGCTGCCACCCCAGACGTAGGGTGAACCGATCCCGGTCTTGGCGTAGTTGATGATGTCTTGGCGGGTCTGGTAGGGGATCTGCGCGGGCGCGAGGTCGATGAAGAGAGCAAGCGAGAGCAAGAACGAGGTGGCCAGTCTGGCGAAGCTCATTGGGACACCTCCTTCCTCTGCACCGGCTCGGGGGTCCAACGGAGGAATCGCACTTCTTCTTTGGTTGTCTGCATCTGGACAAGATCGCCGGATTCCAAGAGCCACAACTTGCGGTAGTGGTCGGTGATATACGCATCGGGCATGGAGACGACGCGGGCGGCCATGGTTGACCGTTCAATGGTCGTCGCCACGATGCGCCGCTGAGGCTGTCCCTCGGTGGCCTGATTCTCGCACACGGCTGCGACACAGACCTTGCCAGTGGCATCCGCCTCCAGCGTCACGATCGAAAGCAATCGATGCGGAAAACGCACGGTGACCGTTTCCTCGGATTCCTTCGCGGCCAGATGAATGAGAACGTCGCGTTCGTCTTTGCGTAGCGCGTGCATGGTGCCGCGGCCTGCCGCCATCGGCCGGCCGGGTAGAATATTGATCACGCGGGCTGGTGTGTCTTCCTTGTCGTCAACCGCCGAGATCTCGAGAACCCGGTTGTGACGATCCTCCACCCAGGTGCAACGACCATCGGTGAACACGGCCGAGGGAAGACCGATCGCTTCGGGCAGCTTCATGCTGCGGCGAAGCTTCCCCCCCAGCGAGAACACGCTCAGTTGCCGTCGGCAAAACGCATCGAGCACTGCGACCTCGCCGTCGGGCCCGACGCACAGAAAGTCGGCTGTTTTCGTTCTGATGGGAATTGCCGTTTTGAAATTGCCCTCCAGCCCGAAGACCTGGACGCGAGCATTGACGGTGTCGAGTACGTAGAGGTCGTCCTCGACAACGGCGAAGTCCATCGGGCCCGGCCGTGACGCCTCGTCGGTCTTTCCGAACTCGCCTGGGGCCGATCCCCACGGGGCACGCAGCAAGATCCGTCCTTCCGTGCCGGATGACGATTGCGGATCGGCCGTGTGCGGGATCTCAAGTAGCTGGCCGGACGCGGACTGTGCGAAGAGCAGCCAGACCCACGGCCCGCCGAGCATCAGGTACGTAACGACCCAACATGGATGTGTTTTCATTTTCTTGGCCCCATATGTGTCGTCGGTGGGCGTCCTTCCCTGCCTATCGACGGACGCTCCTTTGTGTGTCGCGATATCGCGGTCTTCCAGGGCCGGAAGGGGACTCTCCATTCACCCGGTGTCGGGGCGAAGTCCGTCACTGTCGCGGCCACAAACGATAGCGATGGCAGCCCGCGACGAAGAGGTTTCCTCCGGTAGGGCGAGAAAGATAATAACGGGCCTCAATCGCGAATCATCGACTTCTCGCAACCATGGATGGACCACCGCGACACTCAGCAAGGGGGGCTGCCCTATTGATTGTACCCAATTCCGACCTTGCACTGCAAAGAGGGAGTCCACGGCCCCAAGGAATGGGGCAACAGGGTCGGGGGGCTCCCGATCCCCTGAGGACCGAGCCAACCCGGTGATGGACAGACTGAGACGTATGGGACTTACGGCAACAAATTGCCTTGGTCCTGCCGCAACCACGGCGGGCTGCTGTCACCTGGTGGTTGGTGCAACGCCGTGTTATCGGTGCCGCCGCACGGAAGGCTTTTCACGGGCATTGGCCCGCTCAGGTCCGGCGGCTCAGAAGCGACCATGTGCCGGCCCACAGCACATGGGTTGGCATTCGTCCCCAGGGCAAGCTCCAGCCTCATCGATGTCGGCCGACGACCGCTTTGGGCCGGCCGGTTACCGGCGTTGATAGTACTCGCGGATGGCGTCCATGGCCGAGTCGGGAAAATCGGTCGCGAAGCTGGCGCAGCCGAGGTCCAGCAGGCGATGGAATATCCGTGGATCCTTTTGACCCCAGGGCAGCGTCTGGAAGATGATGCCGTGTTGCCGCAGTTCATTCCCGGTCGCACGCAGGAAGGCCTCGCTCGGGAAGAAGACGCCTTCGGGGCTGGTATTCACGTGGATCTGGAGCTGATCGATACCAGCGTAATTCACCGCACGGAGGGCTTCCAGCCGTCGAGCGAGTGTCAGCTGCGGATTGTCCTCGGAGTCCGCGCGGTCGCTGACCCAGTCTCGGGGGCCACCCATCCAGTGCAGTGTTCGGGATTTCGGGGCGAGCTGCCGCCATCGCTGTAACTCGTCGTACTTGGTGCTGGCGAGGATGAGCTGGGGATGGACCTCGACCGTCTCGTCGGCTAACTGGCGGAAGTCCACCTTCTTGATGTCGATATAGAGCGACCGTTCCGGATGAGCCTTCAGCAACGCGACCATCTCGGCAAGGCTGATGACCCTCTGCCCGGCGAATTGCCCGCTGCGGAAGCTGCCGACGTCGAGCGCTTTGACCTCCTCGAAGGTCAGATCGGCGACCCCCTTCTTCTTCAGCTCATCCGGTGCGTTGGGCAGAATTCGAGCGAAATTGGCGTCGTGGAACGAGACAATCACACCGTCCTTGGTCTGCCGCAAATCAGCCTCCGGGATGCAGCCGAGCTTCCATCCCAGCTCGAAAGCCTCGCGGGAGCCTTCGGGGGCCAGCTCGCCCGCGCCGCGATGGGCCTGCACCGCGATGCGGTCGAGCGGAATGTGGTCCCGAACATTCCAATCCGCCGATCCGCTCTGGTAGTAGTCGCGGAGGGCCTTCATGGTCACATCCGGTCGGTCGGTCCCGAAGCCGGCCGTGCCGAGATCGAGCAGTCGGACGTAGGCCTCCGGCTTCTCCGGGACATTCCATGGCATCGTCTGGAACTCGATTCTGTGTCGCCGCAGCTCGATGCCCGCGCGGCGGATGAAATCGTCGCTTGGCACCATGCCGCCGGTCTGGGTGTTGAAATGGCAATGAACCTGCAGGTGGTCGATGTGGGCGAAGTGGGATTGGCGGAGCCCGGCGAAGCGCTTCTCGACCTTGGTATCGTCGGTGTCGCCCCAGGTGCCGACCCACAAAAGCGTATCGCTGCGAGGGGCCACCGCCTTCCATCGCGGAAGATCGGCCTCGGAGCCGGTCGCCAGCACGACTTGGCCGTGTACCCCTTCGGTCTCTTTCGCCATGATGGCGAAGTCCACGTTCTTGACATCGAGATAGACCTGCCGTTTGGAGTCCTTCTTCAGGGCGGCGACGATCTCGGCCAGGCTGACGATGCGTTGCCCGGCAGACTCCGGCCCGCGGAACGCTCCGATGTCGAGCTGTTTCGCCTCGTCGTAGGTCAGATCCTCGAGCCGCTTCTTCTTCATCTCCGCGGGCGCGTTCGGGAGGATCCGCGAGAAGTCGTTGTCATGGAACATCACCACATGGCCGTCCTTAGTGGTTCGCACATCCACCTCCGGAATGCAGCCCATGCTCCAGGACAGCTCCAGTGCCTCCATGCTGTTTTCCGGGGCCAGGAAACCGGCCCCGCGATGCGCCACCACGGAAACCCGCTCGATGGGCATATCCCGGATATTCCAGACCGGTTCCGCGGCGGCGACCGTCGAAACAACGACCGCGACACAGAACACCCGTATACCCACCAGCCGACGAACGGTCCTCATTGGTATCATCCTTTCCTTGCAGGCGGTTCCGCTTATTCTACCTCGTGCCCCGTCGATGTTGGAGCCTTGGCATGTGAACTGTGCGGGAAGATCGCGGTCCGGTCAAGACCGCGGGAGCCGGCCGGGTCCACGATCCAGCGGGGCGGAAAACACATTGCGCCGCGCCGTCCGAAGTCCGGTCTTTCTATCCCGCGTCGGCCGGCTTGCAGGATCGTGCGCCTGGCTACGATAGACACACGGGAAACGGAACTGTATGCTCACCGCTCCTGGGTACGGTGGTATGGCGGGGCGAGGCATGTGGTGAACATTGACCGGGCCTTGGACGTAGACCTATCCAGTGCCATGTTTAACCGATTCGAGTCAGGCCCCGGCGGCTGCCGGGCCTCGTGAGGGTGCGGTCTAACCTGGGAGTGCCGAAATGGTCGCATTGCTGAAGCAGCTTGACGAGTTGTTGCGAGGCCGGATGACCTCACCTGAGAGTCTCGCCGATGGCCGGATGAAACTGTCGCTGCGCTGGTTTGTGCCGTTGGCCGCCGGATTGGGCATGACCTTCGGATTCTTCATGGGGTGGTACGCCATCTCGCTCTACTGGAGCGGCACCGCGCCGGAGCCGGAACGGTTGTGGCAGGTGCTGGCGTCCACGGTCAAGCTTCCGTTGCTGTTTCTGGCGACGCTGGTGGTAACCTTCCCGTCACTCTACGTCTTCAATGCTCTGTTCGGGGGCAAGGCGGGTTTCGTGGACACGCTTCGCCTGCTCGTGGGGGCGGTGACGGTGAATCTTGCCGTCGCGGCTTCGCTCGGGCCGATTCTGGGTTTCTTCACGCTCAGCACGACGAGCTACTCGTTCATGGTACTTCTGAATGTCGCGCTGCTCACCATCGCCGGGTTCGTGGCGCTGGGCTTCCTGTTGCAGACGTTGCGGCGACTCGCGCCGCCGAAGGTCGAGGTTGCCGAGCGGATACCTCGCATGACGCCACCGATCGCCACACCGCTGCACGGCGGCACGGCATCGGCCCCGCCTGAGTTCCAGGTGGTGGGGCCGGCCGTAACCGACAGCACAATCGTGCCCGCGGATCGAGACTTGGCGTTCGGGCGGGCGCGGACCGTGTTCCAGATCTGGGTGCTGATCTACGCGCTGGTGGGGGCTCAGATGGGTTGGATTCTCCGGCCGTTCATCGGGCATCCGGGCCTGCCTTTCGAGTGGTTTCGCACGCGTTCGGGCAACTTTTTTCAGGCTGTGATCGTCAACATTCAGAACCTCCTGGGCATCAACTGAACGAGGCGTGCATGCGTTCGGCCCTGGCTCAGACCGACCTGTTTTTGCGGGGCGACGGGCTCTATGCTCCGGGTCGGGCCACCGCGCGTCCGGGGTGGTGGCTTCCCGCGATGATTTGCGGATTCGGCCCGCTGTACGGCGCGGTGATGGGCAGCTTCGGCCTTGACTCGCCGGAACGCGCACTCCTCATGATGTACAGCGGCGTCAAGGTGCCGTTGTTGCTGTTTGCCACGAGTGTCTTGTGTCTGCCCGGATTCTTCGTGCTGAACACGCTGCTGGGATTGCGGGACGACTTTCGCGAAGCGCTGCAGGCTGTCTTGGCCGGGCAGGCGGGGCTGAGCATCGCCCTGGCGTCGCTGGCGCCGGTGACTCGGTTCTGGTACTTCTCAGAGGACAGCTATCGGGCAGCCTTGCTGTTCAATGCGGCCATGTTCACGCTGGCGACGCTGGCGGGGCAGGTGGTCATGCTCCGCTACTACCGCGTGCTCATTCGCCGTCGGCCGAACCACCGCATCATGCTGATTGCGTGGCTGGGACTGTACGCGTTTGTCGGCATTCAGATGGGCTGGTTGCTGCGTCCATTCATCGGTGCCCCGGGTATGCCGGTGGCCTTTCTCCGTGACGAGCCTCTCAGCAACGCCTACGTGGTGGTCGCTCAGTTGATTTTCGGGATATAATGATCGCCTTGTTGGCCCGGTCACGGCGCGTGCCCGCGCCCGTGTGGTACGGCTCCGTGAGCAGTGCATGCGTGCAGGCTGCCGCACCTTGTGCCTTCTCCTTGGTGGGGCTGTCGAACGGGCGGCAGCGTTGCACCGCAAGGCGTAGAGCGTCCTCCTCAATCTGATGGGTTAAGCCCGTCCAGGACGAACTGTCGTGGTGTTTGACATGGGGGACCGATCGGGGTAGCTTGCTGTGCACGGTTACCAGTATCTTGCGTACAGCATTTTGCGCAATGCCGTAGTGGCCGCAAGCTCTGTTGGCTGGTGAACACGCAAGGAATATGCCGGTCGCCACAGCCTGCCCGCAGTGACGGGGAGAGGCGACCGCTGCGAGGGGCCACGAGTCGCTCTCGTGCCCAGAGAAGGAATGGTGCACTGATGAAGAAAACCCATAGACGCGCAGTTTTGGCGGTGTGCGTTATGTTTGTACCGGTATCGCTGCTTGTTGGCATGGGCTGCAATGGATGTAACCCCTGCGAGGATTCACTTCAAGAATACCCGATTTCTGACGAGGTGGTCACGACGCGCCATAGGACGGTTGTCCCTGCCCCATTCGTGGATTCAGGGATCAGGGCCTGGGATGTGTCGCAATATGACCGGCATGGCTACGGCAAATGGACGTTTGGCGACGGCAGTGATTCAGGCAAGCTGTTCGACATCATGCCGGCCGGCTACGAAGAAAGCAATGCAGAGGTCACGGCAGTGGCGAGGCTGATGCATTTCGCCGCCATGACCGATATCCATATCACGGACAAGGAGTCTCCCGCGCAGTTGATCTACATGACCATGTTCAATTCCGGCATAGGACGCAATGCCATCTCGTTGTACTCGGGGATTATGCTGTATACCACGCATGTCCTTGATGCGGCCGTGCAGACTGTCAATGCTATCCACAAACAGCAACCAGTGGACTTCGGCATCTTCCTGGGAGATGTCTGCAACAGTGCGGGATACAACGAACTCAGGTGGTTCATTGATGTTCTTGACGGCCGGGATATCAACCCTGATTCCGGCGCCAAGGACGACCCTGTCCCCGGCCCGTACAACGATTATCAGGATCCATACAAGGCGACGGGCCTTGACGCGGAGATTGCGTGGTATTCGGTCATCGGAAACCACGACCAGCACTGGATGGGTTCAAAGCCGGCCGTGGGGTACATTCGAGACGCCTATACCAGCACGGATATCATGCGAATGGGCAATGTCTTGACGCCAGGCGGCATTGACGAACGCAGCTACTACATGGGAGCATTGAACGGCAGCACGGTGTACGGTGATGTCTATGGCGCGGGGCGTGTCGAAGCCTTCTCGGGGCCGCCTCAAGTGGTCCGCGATCTTGACCGTCGCCCCGTGGCGAGCCAGGAATGGATGGCCGAGTTTCTGAGAACCTCCTCCAATCCGGTCGGACACGGTTTCACACAGGAGAGTGTTGACCACGACTTTGCCTGCTACAGTTTTGAGCCGCGCGCGGACATGCCGGTCAAGGTCATCGTCCTTGACGATACCGTGAAGATTGACACGCCGGGCCTCGATCCCCGGTATCATGTTTACGGGTATGGAACGCTTGACCAGGAACGTTATGATTGGCTTGTGGCTGAACTGGAAGAGGGGCAGGCCAACAACAAACTGATGATCATCGCCGCTCACGTTCCCATAGGCGTGGAGCCTGCGGGATCCCCCATGGGTTGGTGGGCTCAAAGCTATGTGTCCGAAGAGGGGCTCATCGCCAAACTTCAGGAGTACCCGAATCTCATCTTGTGGATTGCGGGACACCGCCATCTCAATACGATCACGCCATTTCAATCGCCGGACCCCGATCGTCCCGAGTTGGGTTTCTGGGGGGTCGAGACGGTGTCGTTGCGCGAGTACCCACAACAGTTTCGCACGTTCGATATCGTCCGCAACAGCGACAATACGATTTCAATTCTGGTGACCAATGTGGATCCGGCAGTCGCGGAAGGTTCTTTTGCCGCGACATCGCGTTCGTATGCCATCGCGGCAGCACAGTTGTTCGACGTGACACCGGAGGTATCCCGCAACGCAGCACTTGCAGTGCAGTTGAGCCCTGAGATGCAGGTGGCGATTCAGCAATATGGAACCCCCATTGCCGAGTAGGGCGAATGGGGGGACGGGGGTAACTGAGGGCGGAGGACAGGCACGAACGGCATGAAACTAACCCGCATGCGTGTCTGTGTACCGATGATGCCATTGTCTCGGTTGGGCGGAAAGAGTGTATTTTCTCGTACCAAGCAGAACCCGGCCGGCGGCGCGGTTCTTGATCCCTGGTTGCGGTGTCTGTTCCAGGCTCACATCCCGGGGTTCTGTGCCGACGGCTTGGCCTCTTGGGGGTTGGATCTCAGGCCGCCGATGACTGCCCGGGCCCGAGCCCACATGCGGGTTTCGTGGCTGATCCGCTCGCGGATCGCATGGGAGACATTCATGCCGGCCGCTTGCTCAAGGAATCGAGCAGCCGTAGCCTCGTGTTCGGGCAAGTAGACTTTCTCCGGGCTTGGCAGTCGCCACGATTTGACGGGGATTTGGCAGTCGGCCATGGCCCGCTCGATGGTCTCGTAGAACTTGCGCATGGGCTCGGAGGCGGGGCCATACAGCTTCGTGCATGCCTCTCGCATGATCTGCTCCGCGGTCAGCTCGGGATTCCACATGCCGCGGGCGCCGACGTAAAACAAAGGCCAGTGCAGCGGCAGGCCGGTCCAATCCGTGTCGCCCGTCTGGTAGGTGACGAACCGCACGCCGGCCCCTTTCCACCAGCGGAGGTTCCGCATCGCGGTTGCGCCGGAGTACCAGGGTACTTCCTTCCAGACCTCGTGGTTGCAGCTCGGGATCCACCATTCGTAGATCGCCATGATCGCCCCGGTACGGCTCCAACCGTCGAAGGCGATCAGCTCACGTGTGTTGTTGCGGTCGATGATCTGGCTGATGTCCGGTCGCTCGGGCTTGTCCCATGGCTGGGTGTGATTGCCCTCATTGACCTGCATCACGCATACGCCGGGTTCCGCCTCACGCGACGGGAAGGGGGCGTCGTGGGTGCCCCAAAAGGCGTAGAAGGTCAGCAGGTAGCGGTTGGGGTGTGTCTTGGCCAGCTCGCGGGCGACGGCGTTGGCGAAGCAGAGGTTCACCGCACCGGCGTTCCCGATGCCGCGGCAACGTTCACAATCGCAGAAGCCCAGGGCGTCATCGGCGCTCAGTGAGAAGGGCACGCGCCCGGTCCGTCTGTCCAGCTCCTTGCGGAATTCCGCGGCCACAAGGTTGATGACCTCCGGGTGGGTCAGGCAGGGTTGCTTCGAGCCGAACCAGTCAGGGTGCTCCTTCTCGTACTTGGCCCTGGGCACCAGGCCATGCAGGGCATGTGAGTGAGTGACGTGCCAGCCGCCAAGCCTCCACGCGTCGAGGAGCGAGCGATCGACACCCCACAGCGACGACATCTGGCGATCGAGAAACGCCGGCCGCTCATCCGCCTGCATCGGCTCGATGCGGAGGGTGGTTCGCTCTGGAATGACTTGCCACATAGCCTCACTGCCGAACCACCCGCATCCCAGGCGTTGCAGCAGGTCGTAGACGGCATAGGCGCTGCCGCGCAGGCTTCCGGAATCATTCCCGACGAGCAGAATCATCTTCTCGCGAACCTGCACCACGTAGTGGTCGCCCTCCTCGAAGTCCTGCCTGATCTCGACGCCCGCCTTGCGTGCCATGGCGCTGTCGCCGACCAGAATAAGCGGTGCCTGCCGTGAGATTTCGCCTTCCTTCCGGATAGGGATCTCAGTGCCGCTCATCTCACGGACGACTGCCTGGAGGGCTGAGGCCGCCTCGCGGGCCACGGCGGCCGGCCGGTCGGCGGTCACGATGACGGCGACGGACCGGCCGTCTTCAACCAGGGTGAAGGATGCCGCGGCGAGGTTCCCGCTCGGGCTGGCCGAGACGGAGGCCGCCAGCAGGACCGGTAAGGCTTGCAGGATAGTGCGTGTCACGGACATGGCGGAGTATCCTCCCGGTCGGTGTCCTCGGCGCCCACGCGGGCGACACGTTATTGCCCACCCCGGCGGATTCAGTCCGCGAGGCTGAAGAGCACCGCCGCTCCCTTCTGGGCCAAGGTGGCGATATCCTCGCCGCTCAGAGCCTTGCCGTATACCAGAACATCATCCACCTGCCCGCGCAGTTGCTCGTCGCTGCCGCGGGTGGCGTCCTCACCGACAAGCAGGTTGCGGGCCAGCTTGACGGGATCGCCGCCGGGAATCCATGCCTGGCCCACGGACGCGCCATCCAGGTAGAAGGTGACGCAACCGTCGTCATAGACCAAGGCCAAGTGGTGATACTTGTTGTCGTTGAAGGTGACTGGTTCGGAGTCGGCCTCGATGCCCTTGCACACCAATCGCAGGCCGTTCAGCACGCGACTGCTGGGGTCGAACTCGAAGATGAGCTCGGAGGTGCTGACCGGGAAGTTGCCGTTGTACGCGCTGAAGAGACGGGCCCGTTTGCCGTCTTTGCTCTTGACCATGGCCGCCAGCGTGAAGTGTCGACCGAGATCCCTTGTCCCGACGATCTCCACGCGATTCCATGGCCGCCAGTCCGAGCCGACCACCAGCGAGCGCTGGCCGAACGCCGGCTGGGGATCCCTGTGATCAAGGACGCATGTGCCCAGGTTGCGCATCTCCTGCAGGTCGTCATCGCCCAGCATGTCGGACCACGCCTCGGTGTTGCCGTCAAAAGTATACAGGGCCTGCAACGGCGTGGGCGGGGGATCCTCGATTGGCTTGGCGTTCGTGCCGGCCATGAAAGAGTAGAGCCTCGCGTGTTCCAGAATGAATCGGAAGCGGACGGGGACGCCGGTCGGTAGCTCTTTCTTCGTCTTCCAGCTCACGACGCCGCGCACCGAGTCTTCGGTGAGCGGTTCACAGTCGGTGCTGCCGTATCCGGGAATGACCTGGCCGTCAGCGTCAAGGACCTCGACGCGGATGGCCCCGCGGCGCGCGACGTAGTTGACTTGCAGGATACCGCCCACGCCCTCGAAACGCGTAGTCACGATCTCGCCGGGCACTTCGTCGGCATCCAGCGAGACGAAGCCATCTTTGCGGAGTTTGGCCAGCCCGATCGCGGACTTGTAGGGCAACCAGTCGTGAAGCTCGTCGTAGCCGGTGTAGTACAGCCACAACTCGTCGCCGACCAGCACCGGCGTCGGAGCGATCACCATGCCGTAGTCGAACTCGCGGCACTTGCCGACGTTGAGCAACGGCGGGCGGCTTGTGTCCTGTAGAGAGTAGATCTGGCGAATGGTCGTGTCCGGCTCCACGCGATTCCAGTGCATGCCGTCGCGGCTGCTGACCAGTTCAAGCCACAGCGGGCCATGGAAGTAGCCCTCCGGCTCCGCGGCCCGGTAGATCTGGAGAAAGCCGACGTACATGCTCTCGTAAGGCAGGACCGGGCAGGCGTAGAAGTGCGTGCGCTGCACGGTGTCGGGCTTGCACCACAGGTCGTCGATGTCGTCCGGGGCCATGACCATGCGAAGGCGAGGAAACTTGGTGATGTCCGCTGTCTCGCTGAACCCGACGACCCGGCGGCGCAATCCGCTGATGTCTCCGCTGACTCTGCCGCTGCATCCCTTGACGGTGCACCGAAACAGCTTCGTGTGTGGATCCCAGTAGAAGTGGCTGGTGTCGCCGCCGGCGACGATCTTCTCCGGCGATTGCTTCTTCCAGTGAAGGCCGTCCGGCGACGAGTAGGCGTAGTACCCACCCCCGGCGCCCTGGTAGCGCTTCTCGGGGTCCTCCTCCCAGGGAGTGAACATCACATGGGCGGGGGCGTCCGGGAGAATGTTGTTGTCCGTGGTGCCGTCGCCTTCCCATGCGTGCAGGCCGAGGTTGGGCTTCTCCCATTTCAGACCGTCTTTGCTGACGGCGTAGCACATGTACGACCCGCGTCCCTTCTTCTCGCCCTTGAACTCGGTCCAGCAGTAGTAGTACATGCGGAAGCCCTGGCCCTGCTCGTCCGGCACGACGGTACAGGCCGCCACGACGTGGTCTTCCCACGGCTTATCCACGACAATAAGCGGGTTGTCGGGGTGCTTGGTGAATGGATGATACCGGCGCACGACGTTCCGCTTGGAACTTACCAGGTAGTCGTCGATGAACAGTTGCCACGCACCGGTCATCTGCTCCGCCGACTTGGCCGGCTCTGCACTCGCTTGGCGGGCCGCACTTGATGACAAGACCGCCAACAACAGCCATACCGCCATACATGTGGTTCGAGACATGATCGTTTTCTCCCGCGGGCACTTGCTCACTGATAGCCCTTGTTTGGTCCACAGGGTGACGCCGATTGTGTTGACAGGATACAGTCCCCATCTCGGGGTGGCAAGCTTGCCGGTAGCTTGCCGTGATGTGTAGAGCCGTCGCAGAACTTGCGGGGCGCCGAGCGTCCAAGAACCGAGCGCAGAGAGGGACAGAGGCGGAAGGGGCAAAGGCAGAAGGGACAGAGGCGGACGGGACGGATGTGGACCGAGTCAACTTGTTGACGGACGCCCCGGGGGGTATGTGGGATGTGTCGTCAACAAGTTGACTCGGTCCTGGCAGCCGGGTTATGGCTGACGTTGATAGACCAGCAGGGCGGAACCCGACCTTTCCTGGAGCACGACATCGAGACCTTGCCGCGTCAACTCGTCGCCCGTGCTCGTCACCTGTTCGTCGGTATCGAGATCGGTGACGCGGTAGGAGGCTTTGGGGTCCAGGGCGTGGAGTCGTAATCGAGCGGCCTTGTAGGGGCTCTCCGGCCGACGGAGGGCGACCACCAGGCCCGTACCGGCATCCGGCCGATCGAGTTGATAAGCCATCCAGACGTCCGCGTTCTGTGAGTAGCTCGTGAGCGGGTAGTAGTCTCCGTAGTAGTAATCGCGAATCTCGAGGTACTGATCCAGAACCGCCTTGGCCCAGGCGAAGGGGAAATCGTCCGGATGCCGTTCGCGGGGACCGTCGCCGGAGTGATCCCAGTTGATGCACAAGGCACTGCACATGCTGCTGCGGAACTCGTAGGTGTCACCCTCGCGGTCCTGGCTGATGGCGCTGAGGGGAACCCAAGCCATCAAGCCGTAACTGTGGCATTGATGAGCGATGGCGTCGCGTGGGCCGTCGGTTCGCCAGAACGGGGTCGAACGACCCGTCGTTTCCAAATCGATCCGGCGACCACCCGAGGCGCAGTTGTCGATCAGCAGGTGCGGATGCCGCTCAAGAAGGCTGTCCCAGAACGCATAGAGCCCTTCGATGTGCCTGATTTCCGATATTCCCTGGCGATCGGGGGCATCAGCGGCGCGCCAGAAGCCAAGGGGCTCCATGTTGAAATCCTGCCGATAACAGCCCAGACCGAACTCATCGATCTTCTCGGATATGAAATCGGTGACGAACTGTCGTGCTTCGGGATTGCCCAGATTCAAAAGAAGCGTATCGCTTCCCACATCGAACATCCAATCCGGATGCTCCTTGGCCCATGGCGTTCCCTTCATGACGCGTTCCGGCTCGAACCAGACCATCAGCTTGCGGCCGGTGGCCTTCAGGGTATCGCTGAGGGGCTTGAACCCATGGGGATACAGGCTCTTATTGACCTGCCAGTTCCCCACGTTGGACGCCCAACTGCCCTGGCCATACCACTCGGCGTCGATCCAGTAGTACTCGATGGGCAGGTCGTGCTTGATGAACTTCTGGATGTTGTCCATGTGCACTTCAGCGCGAGTGCCGCCCCAGTTGCCGCAGGTGATGGGGGCAACAAGAGGTTCACCGTCCCGCTTCGGACGATGATGGGTCAGGACAAACTGACGCAGGAGATTCTGCCCCTGCCAGCGATCACCCTGATAGAAGAGCAGCATGATTTTGGGCGTGCGGATAGTCTCGCCGGGCAGCAGAGACAGATGTGTGCGATCCATCCCCGCCTTCAGGCTGACCTGTCCGAACGCGTCGCAGCCGAACTCGGCAGCCCATTCGCCGGTCCACCCGATCGCCGCCACCACTCCACCATCGATTCCCTCGATGTTGAAGAAGGGCAGCACCGAGTTTGACGAGCGTCCACCGCCCGGTTGCAGGCGGGTCTTCTCGCCCGGCTTCAGGGTGGTCGTTTGCGGCATGAAATCGTCGAATGTCGACACGCCGCCCTTGGCCCAGTGCAATGTGGCTGAGCCGGAGGTTGAGACGGGCAGGATGCCGTCCATCGGCAGGATGTTCTCGATGATGGGTGTTTTGGCGTTCCCGTGGTTGGTCAGGTACGCCACCCACTCCACAGCGGGGTAGTCCTTGAACTGGTCGGCCCGCACCCGGATCTCGAGGCCGGTGGCCGGGTCCGCGTAGGTCACTTCACGGCGAGAGACGTTGGGACTCAAGGCCTGCTCTTGCGTCGTCCGGGTCCATCGGCCGAGCTGGTCTTCGCTGCCTTGTGAGCCGTAACGGAACGAGATCCCGAATGGATTACCCTGCATCGGCAGCTCATGAAGCGAGATGACCGTGCCGTCCTCCGTCAGTACCTTCGCCTCGGCCCAGAGCCCCTGGTCCCAGCCGCGTCCGTCGCCGCCGTCCTTGATCCGGATCTCGAACTCATTGGCTCCATCGAGGGACACGTCCACGGGAGATGGGCCGTCTTTGCGTCGCAACACCGGCGAGGTGAAGACCTCTTTCCCCTTGGCCAGCACATGGAAGGTGGCTGAGCCCTGCCCCTGGGCTTCGCCTTGTCGGGTGTTGTCGTTGTTCTCGATCCCGATTTCCGCGGTGAAGCGCCGCGCGGGCTTGCCGAGATGCACGACGATATGCTTGGTGGAGTTGAAGGCCAAGCCATTGGCATAGGTTTTCTCGCCGAGTTGGAATGGCGTGCCGCGCCACGAGCGCGTTCGCGCGATCGTTTCCGGTGTGTCTTCGTAGACGACTTCGATGAAGGCGGGGGCCGAGCTCTCGCCGGCCGAGAAGACACGGTTCAACCAGCTTTGGCGGAGGCGGAATTCCTCCGGCGTCGGGGGTGCCGCGATCGCAGCCGGTACCATGCCGGCAAAAACCAAGATCGATACGAGTCTGAGCGATTGGAACATGTGAGTCTCCTCATGAACGCTGCCGATGGTCAGATCATCTGTCGAGGCGATAATTGGCGGTTGTGTCGGACCGCGTGTCGGGATCGTCCATTCACGGATTGGGCGGAGAGGTCGCGATCAACACGACCAGGGTCTCCGTCCCCGTATTCTCAATCCCGTGCAGGCACCAGGGGGGCAGGTAGACAAAATCGCCCTTCTTGACGTCGCGTTTGTAGTTGGCGAACGTCATCGTGCCCTTGCCTTCGAGGATGATGTACGTTTCCTCTGTTTCGTGCGAACCGGGCTGCAGGATTGCGTGGGGCGGGAGGTAGAACATCACCAGCCCCAGGCTTTTGGCCGGCGCGTTTGGGTTGACCGGATGTACGACCCGCACGGCCGCGCCGTAACAGCCGGGGTACACAATCGGCACCCCTTCCTGCACCGTGACAATCATGGGATCGACCGGCTTGTCGGGTTTGGGGATGACGGGCGGACGATCGTCTTTGTATCCTTTGTGGACCTTGAACTCGGCCATGCCAATGCCATTCCTTTCTTGTGCTGATTCGTATACTGGGTCAGAAGTCTCGTGCGAAACCGCCGGCGGTCCAACCGCCGTCCACCGTCAATACGGTGCCGGTGATGTAGCTGCTCTCGGGAGCGGCCAGGAACAGTGCCGCGTGGGCGATCTCCTCCGCCTCGCCGGGCCGGCCGAGAGGAATATGGTCGAGCAATCGCTGCACGGCATCCCGGAACTTGCCGTCTTCCCCGTAGAACAGTTGCTTGGTGCCTTCGGTCAGTGTCGAGCCCGGCGCGATCGCGTTGACCAGGACGCCCTGCGGTCCGAGCTCGATCGCCATGGCCCGGGTCAATCCGATGACGCCGTGTTTGGCCGCGACGTAGGGACTCTGCAATCGCAACGCGACTTGGCCGGCGATCGACGAGATGTTGATGATGCGCCCGGATTGCTGAGCGACCATCACGCGAGCGACGGCGTGGCTGACGATGTACACGCCCGTCAGGTCGACATCGATGATGCGGTTCCACTCCTCGCTGGGAAACTGCTCGGTCGTGACCCGATGCTTGATGGTGTTGACGCCGGCGTTGTTGACGACAATGTCCAGGTGGCCGAACTCGCTTACCAACGCTTGTACGACCGCGTCCACCTGCTTCTTGTCGGCGACGTTCATCTCCACCGCCTTGCAGAGCGGATACTTGGCGGCGGCTTCGCGGGCGGCGGCCGTCTCGATGTCCGTGTAGATGACCCGGGCGCCGTTCTCCGCCAGCACATCGGCGATCGCCTTGCCGATCCCCCGAGCCGCGCCTGTCACCATTGCCACCTTGCCTGACAAATCCACTTTCATTGATTCACCTGCATATCCGGAGATAGAAGAAGCCGCCCAGCCGCGCAGATCAGTTCCTGCGAGCCGCGGAACGCCCATACTTGTGCCCAGTCGTCGCATCGGGTGAGGCCGGTGCCGGCCCCAATGGCCGGGATGTGATACTCCAGTTCGCTGAAGCTGCCCAAGTGGCTGTTCACGTTGCATGCCTGCGTCGAGTAGCCCAGATCGCTTGGGTCTTTCCACGGAACGTCGACATATTCCCCGGACGGGTTGACGAAGAAGTTGCGAATGATAAGCACCCATTGCGAGCCATGTCGGTAGAGGTAACCCACGCGGCCGGTGGTGGCCACGGCCCGGATCGCGATCTTGTGTTCACCCTCCGCTCGCATTCGGTAGCGGATCAGATGATCGCCGACGATCAGATCCTCCGTCGCGATGGAGCCGAAGCAGATGGCGGGTTGCGATTTCCCGTAGGTCGGAACCAGCAAGTCGCCGCCGTGTGGCATCTGCACAAGATTCCAGAGCCCCACCTGGGCCGGCAAGCTTGGATTGTCTGCCAGCATGGTCAGCGAGGTGTACTGCGTGTATCCCGCATACTCGAGTCGGCACAAGTCCTCTGCCGTCCGCTCATACCGCAGCGGATTCGGGGCCGGCGAGATCGACTTGGCAATCTCCAGCTCGACGGACCGCTTCAGCCGCGACAACGGGCAAGACAGCCGGTTCACGAGACGCATGCGATCGCCGTCCCGGACGATTTCGTAGCGACCGGGATCGAGCTCGCGCGGCTGCCAGTACTTGTCCAGACTGGGGTAGTTCGGGAAGAAGACGTCCACCTCGGGAGCCAGCCAGGTTCGATCGCCGCCGGAGTTCTGCCACTCGTCGCCGGCGTAGAACGTACGGGCCGATGCGACGCTGCCGAGGGCTGGATGTGTCCAGTAGAAGTTTTCTTCGCTGCCGGGCGAGAACAGTCCGAGGACGCGACCGCCGTGCGGTAACAGGAGCACGGTGCTGCCATCGGGACAGGTGTACGACTCCGTCGGCTTGCCGACGCTCTTCAGAACGGCGATCAAATGCTCATTCATCGCAGCGAATCTCCCCGGCGACCACCCGGTGGTTACTTGGACCAGTACTTAGGCAGCGTGTTGCTGTACGCCATGATCGAGGCGGCGACGATGAGGATGGCGATGGCCAGGTACATCTGGAGGCGCGGCCTGCCGGCGACTCCTCGCCACTCGCCGCTGATGAACCCTACCGCCTGGCTGCCCGTCATCTGCATGGCCTGCTGTATGCCCCAGCCGACCGAGGCTCCCAGCGTCCCGAGCAAGAGCATGCCCTTGCCCATCAACGTGGTGGCCAGGCTGATGTTGACTCCGATCACCACGGCCAGGCCGATTTCCTTCCAACTCTGAGTGAACACATGCCATGATTTGTTTCGAGTCAGCAAATAGGCGGCATAGCCGATGTTGACCATCGCCCCGCTGAGCAGGCTGACCGCGAAGACGGCAAAAGTAACCACGATACTACCCGTATCAATTCGCACCGTGGATGACTTCATGATTCCGCTGGCGGCGAGTTGTTCCTGGATGCGTTCGGACGCGAGTCGGGCATTGAGGCCGGCGACGCTCACCGGCCCGACACCCGGCAGGTCAATCGTGCCGTCCGGCCGGACCTCGCGTTGGCCCGAAAGCTCTTCATTTTCTTCAATCGCCACGGTGATGGTGCTGGCCGGCCGAATCATGCTGAGATTGGCCGCGATCGGATCTTGGCTGTAGACGTAAGAAAACGCGATACCGGTGGACAACAGGCCCGCGGCGGCGGCCATGAGCAATCCGCCCATGAACCCGCCTGAGGTCGCCTGTAGCTTCTTGAGCTCGCGGTCCCGACCAAAACCTGCGAGCGATGCAAGCATGACGCCCAAGAGCATGACCGCCACCGCGACCAGAACGGTCAACCCCGCGGGCGAGTTGAGATCCGCAGCCCCCTTGAACAGGCCGGAACCCTTGAACACCATCGGCACAATGGCCCCCACGGAGACCCCCAGACCACTGAGAATGGCCCCCGTCAGAGCCATGCCGATGCGCACGAAACACAACCCGCACAGCACGTTGGCGATCCCCCAGCCGCAGGCGAACAGGTTCGCTTTGATGATCGCGCTGGCCGGCACGGCTCGAAGCCCTTCAAGAGCGCCCGGGCAACCCATCAGCATGATCGCCCAAGGCATGATGATCAGCCCGACCAGCATGCCGATGAACCACCAATGCTCAAACTGGAACTTGCGCATGAGCTTGAACGGCCAGGCGCCGCTGCCCATGATCAGCCCCGCGACCGCGACGACCATCACGCCAAGCAATGTGTGCATCATGAGCAACATCCTCTCCTGTCGACCTGCGGTGACGGATGGCAGGTATCTGGTGAAGTCCTTCCTTCTACAGTGAGTGGGGACGGCATGAGGCCGGCCTCCTCTTGCTCGCGGGCTTCCGCGTGTCCTGGGTCATACGCCCGGCAAATAGCCGGTCCCGAATCGCGCCGATGACGGATTGCGGAAATCCGAAATCAACGACATCAACGAAGTCGTACCGCCGTCGGCAACGATGGTTTGCCCGATGATGTACCCGGCATCGTCGGAACAGAGGAAGACTGCCAGACGAGCGATGTCCAGGGGTACGCCGGCTCGGCCCACGGGGACCGACCGGCTGGCACTCTCCCGTGCGTCCCGCTCGTTGAATCCGGGTAACGCCTTGTGGTAGTTCTCGACGGTGACCCACCCCGGCGCGATGGCGTTCACCCGAACGCCTTGGTGGGCCAACTCCACCGCCAGGGCCCGGGTGTAACCGATGATCGCACCCTTCGTGCCGGCATAGACCGAATGCTCCGGTGCGCCCTGCAGACCGTGGATCGAGCTGATGTTACATAGCGCGCCGCCTCCGTGACTCAGCATGTCCTTGACCACCCGTTGCCCGAGAACGAACTGAGCCCGAATGTTGACGTGATACATCTTGTCGAACTGCTCGGGCGTCACATCGAGAAACGGTTTGTTGAAGGTGATCCCGGCGTTATTGACCAGGCAATCGATCCCCCCCAGGAAATCGATCGCTTGGTCCGCCAAGCCAACCGCCTCAGACACCGAGTCGAAATCCGCCTTGAAAAACGCTGCTCGCCGGCCCATGGACTCAATCTCGTGGACCGCCACCTCCGCTCCCGCTTTGCTGTGCGAGTAATGGAGAACGACATCCGCGCCTTGCCGGGCAAACTCCAGGGCAATCTCCCGCCCGATCCCCGTCCCCGAGCCGGTGACCAGGGCCCGCTTGCCAGATAGCTTCCCGTGTGTACTCATGGGGTAGGCCTCTCCTGTCCGTAGGTTCGTCACTTCGATCAGTTACGTTCTCGGCTCGAAGCCCTGACCGCCAAGGATCAGGACACCACAACCGCGTTCCGCAGGAAGTCCTCGACCTCGCGCCGCGTGGCGAGCGACGGCTGCGATCCCGCCCGTGTCGTGGCCAGGGCGCCCGCCGCGTTCGCGAACGCGATGGCCTGTGTCATCTCCCGGCTCTCAGCCATGGCGACGGCCAACGCCCCGTTGAACGCATCGCCCGCCGCCGTCACATCCACGGGCGACACCTGGTAGGCGGGGATGAGCCGTCCGCCCGCCCCGTTCGCCAGGTAGGCCCCACGGTTTCCCAGGGTGATGACGACCGCCTGAGGCCCCATTCCCAGTAGCCGAGACGATACTTCGATCTCCCAGTCGCTGCTGGCTCGCGCGTTCGATTCACCGGACGGCAGCGGTACCCCGGCCAGCAGCTCCGCCTCGGTTTCGTTCGGGGTCAGGACCGTCGCCCTCGAACACAGACCGGTCGAGGCCGGCTGAGCAGGCGCGGGGTTCAAAACAACCCGCACACCCAGCTCGGCGGCGACATCGAGGGCGTAAGCCACCGTGGGCATCGCGATCTCGAACTGGCACAGCAGGATGTCCGCCGACGCGAGAACCTCCCGTGCGGCGTCCACATCCTCAGGGGAGCAGGCCAAATTCGCCTCCGGGACGATCACGATGGTATTGTCGCCCGCCGCGTCCACGTGAATGCCGCACGCCCCGGTCGCAACCGATGGATCCTGCTTGATGTACCGCGTATCGACGCCGCCGGCCTTCAGGTTCTTCAGGACGTGATCCGCCAGCGAATCCTGGCCGACCCGCCCGACCATATACACCTCGGCACCCAGTCGTGCCGCCTGGACGGCCTGGTTCGCACCCTTACCCCCGGAGAACATGCCGAAACTTCGCCCGAGAACCGTCTCGCCCTTGCGCGGCAGACGATCAGCCTTCGCGACGCAATCGAAGACGATGCTGCCGACAACGACAATTCGCGGACGACGCGTTGAGACGATGCTCATGCCAGGCTCCTATGGCGCGACACGGTAGGTGAACAAGGCCGAACCCGGGCAGGCTGTGATCTCGACAGCAAGCCCTTCCTCCATCAGGATTCGCCCCGACGCGAGCGACGGCTTGCCCGTGTCCAAATCGGTCACCGTGTATTTCTTCTCCGGGTCAAGGCCCTTCAGTCTGAGCTCCGCCATGCGGTAGACACTGGCCCCACGCCGGAAGACCTGCACGCTGCCCTCGCCGGTCTCGGGCATGTCGAACTGCCAAGCCATCCAGACATCGTTCGCCGGGCTGAACGGCGTCAGCGGGTAGTAGTCGCCGTTCAACATGTGCGGCGCGACCTGCCGCCATTCGCGAACCACCCTGCGAGCCCGGTCCCAGTCGTAGCTGCGGTCCCGCATGTCGTAGCAGCAGGTCATGTGCGGGCAGAAGCAGCTTCGCGAGTCGTAGAGGCCTTCGCGCGTCATGCCCGTGCCGTAGAACGGATACCAAAACGAAATCCCGTAAGTGTGGTTCTGCTGGCTGACGGGCTCGAGGAGGTAGTCGCTGCGGAGCAGCGGCACCGCCCGCCGCAGGGTCTCGAGATCATTACGCCGGCCGCCCGAGGCACATGAATCGATCAGCATGCCCGGATGGCGACGCAGTAGCTCATCCCAATACGCCAGGTAGCCCGTCACGTAGCGAATCTCCGTCATGCCTTGCCGATCCTCGGCGTCGCTCATCCGCCAGCGGCCGAGGGGATCCGTGTTGAAGTCTTGCCGGTAGAGATCGATCCCCTCGGAGACCAGGAGCCCGTCCACGTGATCGATGAGCCATTCGAGCGCCTCCGGGTTGCCGAGATCGAGCAGCTTGTCGGCGGGCTTGCTTCGGTCGGCCACATCCTGATTGGGATCGGCCTTGGGCCCCAGCAGCCAGTGCTGCCGGTGCGTCCAGAGCCAGGTGCCCGGCGTCACCCGCTCCGGCTCGAACCAGACGATGGACCGGACACCCTTCGCCCGGCCGTGATCGCTGATCGCCCGTAGACCGTTGGGAAATCGCTGCCGGTCCACCTCCCATGTGCCGGTGTTCGGCCAGCCCCACTCGTTGTATCTCGTGTCAACCGGATACCAGCCCGCATCCATCCACCAATAGTCCAGCGGGATGCCCTCTTCGAGGTAGCGGTCGATGAAGAACTTCTGGTTCTCCTCGTTGGCGTGGATCATCTCACCGAACTGGTGCGAACTGCACGCGGCGGTCTGCGCTTTCAGGGGCTTCCCGCCTGGTCGGGGCAGGTTGTGGGCCCGCATCCACCTTCGCCAGATGTTCTGCGAGCGGACGCGATCACCTTTCCAGAACTGGAGCACGACCAGCGGAGTCCGAATCTCCTCGCCGGGGTGCAGCTTCAGGTGCGTCAACTCCTGCCCGCCGAGCACCCGCAAACCCTTCGCCTCGTCGCGAACGAATCTTGCGGACCATTGGCCCGGCCAGCCGATCACCACGATGACGCCGTTATGTTCCCATTCGATGTTGAAGTAGGGCAGATCGCTGTTGGTCGGCCGGCCCCCCGCGGCGGCAATACGCTTCTCCGACTTGGCAGCCAACACGGTGGTCAGCGGTTGATAATCGATAGCCGAGTATGGGCTGCCGATGGCGTGATGCAGGGTGAACTCCGCATCGCCGGTTCGCTCGAGCTTCGTGTCGAGCGGGAGGATATCCGCAATGATCGGGGTGTCGGATTCGCCCGCATTCTTCAGATACACGGTCCATTCAACCGTCGGGAAGTCGTCATAGGAGATCCCCACGCATCGCACGACGAGGCCCGTTGCCGGATCGGTGTAGCTCGACTCGTACTCAGTGCGCGCGTCGTCGAGCTCGCGCGACGTCCGTTCCACCTTCCACCCGCCCAGCAGATCGGCGGAAGACTTGCCCCCGTAGGTGAACGAGAACGGCGGCTCCTGTTGAAACCTCGCCGTCACCCAGCGCTGGGCTTCCGCCATCTCAGCCGGCGTCACCCCCACTCCATACGCAAGCGAGCAAGCGGCCAGAACCATCGTGAAACCACACGTCCATCGCTGTCTCTGTTGCGACAAGTGTCTGTCTCCTGCTTTCCGCGAGCCCTCTCGCTTATCCCTTTTGCCTATCCCTTTCGCGAACTCTCCGCTTTTCAATCGCCGGCCTGCTTCTCATGATCGGGGGCCTCGTGCAACCGTTGCGCGAGCAGGTTCATGTGCGCCAGAATGGCCTGTTCCGCTGCCGCCGGCGAGCGATCCCGAATGCCCTTGACGATGCCCCGATGGATCGCGGCGCTCTGCGGATCGATCATCGCGGCCGGCTGGGTACGTTTCATGCCTTCCAGAATGAACTCGTGAAGCAGCTCCAGCAGGTTGCACATCAGCCGATTGCCCCCAATCTCAACCAGCAGGCAGTGGAAGCGGAAGTCGGCCTCCATCGCTCGCTGGCTGCCGTGGTCGGCCACGTCCAGGGCCTCCTCCAAGGTCCGTTCGAGGGCGTCCACATGCTCGGGCTTGGCTGTCTGGGCTGCGTGACGGGCGGCGTAGCTTTCGATGACGCGGCGGAACTCGACGAACTGGAGAAGCTCTCTCGGCTCAATGGTCATCGCGCTGCCGGCCAGCTTCATGCAGCTCGATAGCCATTCGCGCTGGGCGATGAACGTGCCGCTGCCTTGCCGCACGGACAACAAACCGATCGCGGCGAGTCGGTTGATGGCTTCGCGGAGCACCGGTCTGCTCACCCGGAGTCGCTTCATCAGCTCCGCTTCGCTCGGCAGGCGGTCCCCGGAACAGAGGCTGTTCTGCACGATGAACCGCCTCAGCTTCTCGGTGACGGCCTCCACCATCGACGTACGTTCCGCTGGACGAACCGCTCCCAGCACCGTTGAGCTCCTTGCATTCCGGTCACCGCCGGGTAAGATATTCATCAGACGTCTGACATCATATGACTTGCGGGCGTGGCCTGTCAAGGCTTGGTCGGACGACTTGGCTTCATGAGGCAATAATCGAATGTTTCAAGTGCTGGTGACTGATTACCTGCCGCCCCCGCCGACCATCGAAGCCCGGCAACTGGCCGGCTTGGCCGAGGTGGAATGTCTTCTGTGCCAATCCGCGGATGAGTTGGTTGGCAAGGTCGAGGCGGCGGACGCCCTGATTGTGTTTCACGAGGTGACTCTTCCCGGCCGGATCATCGACCGGCTGACCCGTTGCCGAGCCATCGTCCGATGCGGTACCGGCTACGATCAGATCGACCTTCCCGCGGCCGGCCGGCGGGGCATTCCCGTCTGCAACGTCCCAGACTACGGGGTCGACGAAGTGGCCGATCACGCCATCGCTCTGGCCCTGGCCTGCAACCGCAAGCTCCTTGTGGCCGAGCGGCGTCTCCACCGCAGTCTGTCGCCCTGGAACTATCATGCCGCCGAGCCGGTCTTCCGGCTGTCCGAGGCCACGATGGGGATCATCGGGTTGGGTCGAATCGGGACCGCGACCGCTTTGCGGGCCAAGGGGCTGCGGATGCGGGTGTTGGCTTGCGATCCCTATCTGCGTCCGGGGTTGGACAAGGCGGTGGGGGTCACCATGGTCGGTCTCGACCAACTGCTGGCCGAGAGTGACATCGTCTCGTTGCATGTTCCCCTGACGCAAGAGACGCGGCGTATGATTGACCGCGCTGCCCTGGGCAAGATGCGGTCTCACGCGATTCTGGTGAATACGGCCCGCGGTGCGGTGGTCGATGACGGGGCTCTGGCGACGGTTTTGCGAGAGGGACGGATCGGTGGAGCGGGCCTGGATGTTCTTCCGGTCGAGCCGCCGCTGGAGACTGACCCGCTGATCGTTCTGTGGCGTGAGCAGGCGGAGCGCCCGGTGAATCTGGTGTTGACGCCTCACGTCGGCTTCTACTCGGAATCCGGATTGGTGGAGATGCGAGTGAAGGCGGCCGACGAGGTCGCGCGGGCACTGAGCGGTCAGCCCCTGCGTCACTGTGTCAACAGCGAGTACCTGCTGAAGCAGTAGGCCTCTGAGGACCACGCGGGGCGGCATGATGACCAACGAGGAAGGAATGGTGAAGAAGATGCCCGAAGACAGCAGGAACGGATTGGCCGACTACGACTCGTCCTACGCCAGGTACTGCGATCACACCATCCTGAAGGCCTATGTCAAGCAGAAGGTCGTCAAGGCCTTCTGCGAGGAGGCGATTCGATATCGTCTGGCATCGGTGTGTGTCAATCCCGTTCATGTGGCCTTCGTCCGGCAGCAGCTCGAAGGGACCGAGGTGAAGACCTGTGCGGTGATTGGGTTTCCGCTGGGAGCCAACACGCCGGCGGTCAAGGCCATGGAGGCCGCGGACGCGATCCGCAATGGGGCCCAGGAATTGGATATGGTCATCAACATTGGAGCCCTTCGCGACGGCGACGATGATCTGGTTCACGCGGATATCCGCGGGGTGGTGGAAGCGGCCGAAGGCAAGGCCCTGGTCAAGGTCATCATCGAGACTTGTTACCTGACGGACGAGGAGAAAACCAGGGCTTGCGAGTTGTGTCTTCGTGCCGGGGCGGATTTCGTCAAGACCTCGACCGGTTTCGGTCCCGGCGGCGCCACGGTGGCCGATATTCAGTTGATGCGTCGTGTCGTCGGTGACAGGATGAAGATCAAGGCCTCGACCGGCATCAACAATCGCGAGACGGCCAAGATGATGATCGGCGCGGGGGCGGATCGGTTGGGCCTGAGCCGTTGCGTGCAGATCATCGAGGGGGATGATAATCTCGCCTCGGCGGCGACGAGCTATTCGGCCCCCTTGTCCGGGAACAGCTGATGGTCTCCGCGAGGTACACTGTGACACGGCTTCGGCCAAGGCGCGTCGCTGACGGACGGGGTGGGCCTCGGATAGAATGCCGGTCGGCGGGTGAATGAATCCCGCAAAGGCTGGGAGTGACAATGGACGCGAAGAAACTCAGCGGCATTTTCACGCCGAACATGGTGCCCCTCGATGATCGCGGCGAGATCGACGAGACCGAGCTGCGCCGCTTGGTCGATTGGCTGATCGAGCAGGGCATCAGCGGGCTCTATCCCAATGGCAGCACGGGCGAGTTTCTTCGGTTCAGCTTCGAGGAGCGCAAGCGGATTGTGCGGATCGTGCTGGAGCAGACGGCGGGGCGCGTCCCGGTGCTGGCCGGTGCGGCCGAGGCCAATCTGCGAATGACCCTCCAGGCCTGCGAGTACTACCACTCGCTCGGAGCGGCCGCCGTCGCCATCGTGGCGCCGTTCTACTACAAGCTCAGCTCGGAAGCCGTTTACGCCTACTTCGCCGAAATCGCCCGCAACACGCCGGTGAACGTCACCTTGTATAACATCCCCCAGTTCGCCAACGACATCCCGAACGCGGTTCTCAAGCGGTTGTGCGGATACGAGCGCATCGTAGGCATCAAGGACTCCAGCCGGGATTTCCCGCGATTCATGAACATGATGCATGGCATTCGACCGCTCCGGCCGGACTTCGTCTTCCTCACCGGTTGCGAGGAGACGCTGTTGCCCACTCTGTTGATGGGCGCCGACGGTGGGACGATCGCCACCAGTGGCGTGGTGCCGGAGGTGGTCATGCGATTGTACAACCACTTCCGCCGAGGCGAGTTGGACGCGGCCCGCGAGATTCAGTTCAAGCTTTTGAGCCTGATCGAAGTGCTGGTGTTTGGCGCCGATTTCCCGGAAGGGGTCAGGCAGGCGTTGATTCTTCGTGGTTTTCGGATGGGCGCCGGTCGTCAGCCGCTTTCGCCTTTGCAGCAGCTCGATCTCGACGCGGTGCGAAAGGTACTGCGTTGTCTGTTGAGCGATTACGGGTTCACCGAACCGCCGGCCGGTGGGTGTGATCCGCTTGCCGCTCGCTTCCGCAGCGCGGACTTGGAGCGGATCGTGCGCGAGGTACTTCAGCAGTTGAACGAGCGGCAATGAGCGGGCAAGATCAGCGTACCGATGCGTCCGACCAGGGGCTCTCGCTGGCTTTTCTGGAGGTGCGGCAGCTTTCCACCGGCGTCGTGGTCGCCGACGTGTGCGCCAAGGCGGCGAACGTGCGGATTGTCGGTATTGAGAGCAACGCTCAGGGTGATGTGCTCATCAAGCTGGTCGGGCCGACCGGCGACGTGGAGGCGGGTTTCGCGGCGGGCAAGCAGGCTGCCGAGTCGATGCATGCCTTCTTTGCGGGAACGCTACGGCCGGCCTTTCCACCGGCGGCACGAGAGTTCATCTATGCCGAACAGTCGTACAACCCGATCATGGAAGCGTACGAGCACCTGCTGCCGGCCGAGTCGGACCTGGCCGAGGCGACTTTGGGGAGACTGACGATGGACAAACCGTTGGCATTGGGCATGATCGAAACACAGGGGTTGGTGGGCATGTTGGAGGCGATCGACGCGATGCTCAAGGCCGCCGCGGTCGAGCTGGTCGGCAAGGAGAAGATCGGTGCGGCCTATGTCACGGTCATGGTGAAAGGTGACGTCGCCGCGGTCCGTGCGGCGGTTGATGCGGGCGCGGCGGCGGTCGAGAAGCTCGGGCAGAAGCTCATCTGTGCCCATGTGATCGCCAGGCCGCACAGCGAGATGGTGCGCTTGCTGCCCACCCCAACCCGGTGAGCAGGCGGGTCGAGGCGTCTCGCCCAAGCGGGAGAGGATCATGGCCAGACTGACCATGCGGCAGGTTCGGGACTTCCAGGTGCCGGCACGGGCGATGACCTTGTGGTGGCTGGGGCAGGCGGGCTTTCTGGTGAGGAGCCCCGGCGGCAAGGTGGTGGTGGTGGATCCATATCTCTCTAACTCCTGCAAGAGCGTCGGAGATTGCGACGGCTTCGACATGGATCGGCTTGTACCGCCACCCATGTCGCCCGCCGACCTGGTCGGCGTCGACGCGTACGCGATGACTCACAGCCACCAGGATCATCTGGATCCGGAGACGCTGGGCCCCTATCGCGAGGCCGGCGGGGTCGGCCCGTTTCTCGCGCCGCCGGAGGCGATGGAGAAGCTGTTGGCTATGGGGGTTCCCGCAAGCCAGGTGATGATGGTCTGGCCGAACAAGAAGCTCGCGTTCGGCGATGTATCCCTGCGGGCCACGTTCGCGATCCCATTGGGAGGCGACGATCTCACCCACGTCGGGTATCTGGTGTCGGTGCGTGAGGGGCCGACGCTCTACATCACCGGCGATACGGGGTATCACGATGTTCTCGCGGCCAGCGTTGCCGAGCACAGGCCGGATGTGCTGGCCGTCGTCATCAACGGAACATTCCGGAATCTGGGGCCGGCCGAGGCGGCGCTTCTGGCTCGCGAGATTGACGTCAAGGTCGCGATTCCCTGCCACTACGACCTGTTTCCCGCCAACCAGGTCTCGCCGCAGACGTTCCACACGAACCTCCAGCTGCTTGGGATCGGCGAGAGATACCGTGTGATCGAACACGGTGTGCCTTTTACCTTTCCCTGCTTGCCGTCTTGAGCGATCGTTCCCGGAGTGGTCCGTCAGTCTCGGTTTCGCTATGTCCGCCCACGACGCGAGCGGCGGGGACCCCCGATGCCGTTGAGAAGAACACGCTGTCGCGGCATAACAACGAGAAGGGAGAGTCCGCGTCGGCGAACTCTCCCTTCTTTCGCAAGTCGATCATCACCGCGGCGATCACGTCAGGATCGGACGCGGCGCTCGGCCCATCAGACCACCCAGGGTGCCCGCATGGGCCGTGACCGGAAGCCGTTCGCCTCGTAGTCGGCGAACTCGCTCTTGGCGGGGTCGAATCGCATGTTCCGCCTCAGCCACATGCAGATGTTCGCCGCATGGACCGTGGACATCGTGTGGAACATGACCTCCGCGTTGGCCACGGTGGGCTTTCGCGAGTGCACGGAGTTGAGGAAGTCCCGCATGTGATTCATGGGGCGTCCCGTCCGCTCGATGTACTCGTTGACGATCTTATCGAAATCGCCGAGCATCGCCGGGCTGGAAACCTCGGGCTTCTGATACCCGTCGGCGGCGGAGACCCACCCTTCAGGCCCCTCGAACCGCATGCCGCACGATCCTGTCCAGTACTCCTCGCGGTGCAGGGTCATCTTCGCGCCGTTGGCGAACGTCGTGACCATGCCGTCGCCGGTGGGGTTGTTCACATACTCGTACTCGACCGGCGAGGTATCGAGCATGCCGAGACCCGCCTGCGCCTGGGCAAAGGTGTGGGCGCCCCATTCGCCGATGCAACTGGTGTGGAAATCATAATGGCCGCGCCAGCCACCGCGAACGTACGATGAGTTGTACGGTCGCCACGGGCACGGGCCAAGCCACAGATCCCAATCAACCTTGTCCTTGGGAGGCAACGGTTCCGGCGGAAGCCAGTCGTGCTTCATCTCCGCCGCCTCCCAAGGCGCGATGTGTGCCCGGGCGGTATGCACCTCGCCCAACCGTCCGCTGCGGGCCATCTCGATGCAGTACACGAAGTTGGCTTCGCTGAGCCGCTGGGTGTCGGTCTGGTAGATGCGTCCGTGACGCTTTGCGGTATCCACCACCGCCTGCCCCTCCGCGATGGTCATGCACGAGGGCTTCTCGCTAAACACGTCCTTGCCCGCCCGCATGGCCATGATCGCGGCCAACGCATGCCAGCGATCACCCGTCGCGATCAGCACCGCGTCAATGTCGTTGCGCTTGACGAGGAACTCGACCATGTCCCCGTAGACGGCACAATCAGTGTTCCCATAGGTCTCGTCCACCAGCTTCTTGACCGCGTCCTGCCGCTCTTTCTGGGCGTCGCACACGGCGACGAACTGCACATCCTTCTCCGGCAGCATCCACTTGAGGTCATGCGTCCCGCGTCCGCCGATGCCGATCCCGCCGACCACGATCTTCTCGCTGGGCGGCGTCGCACCGTTCCGACCCAACACCGACGCAGGCACAATGTACGGAGCCGCCAGCACGCTGCCGACCGCCGCCGTACGCCTGAGCACTTGTCGGCGAGTCAGCCCGCCTTGGGCGGACGCGGATGTCCCCTGTGTTAGTCCTGGCTTTGCGTTGCCACGATTCTCGGTAGGTTGTTGTGAAGACATGGGCAGGATTATACCCTCCCGCCGGCGCGCTACAAGCGCGATCCGGACACAAGAATGAAGGAAACAGCCGAGAACTCACAGGCGCACACGCATCTGGAGACGGCAGCGTTCGAATGCTCTATTCGATCTCGATCTTCGCCCAATAGGCGCCCTCATAGGACCACCCGTTGGCCGCGTTAATCAGTTGGATCGTGACGAACCGGCCGGCGTACTCGGTCAGGTCCACGTCAACGTTCACCCACCCGTTGGTCGAGGTCTCCTTGCCGATCACCTTGCGGACCAGCTCTCGGTCCGCCGTCACAGCCAGAACCCAATCCCCCTCGGGGTGATGTCCCACCACCAGGTGCAGCGTCGTTTGCTTGTTGGGCAGAACGTCCACCCGTTGGCCCAAAATGCAGGGCACGGTCTCGCTCAGCGGGTGAGTGACCAGGACGTTCTTCCTCCCCATCTCGTCGCGAATGCCCGGCGACATCGCCGCACCGCAGTTCTTGGCCATCCAGCCAGGGGCAAAGGTCGCCAGCGCCGGGTTGATGTCTACTCGGGTGCTTGCACGCGGGGCCTGCGGCGGCTCGACCTTGGCTGGCTGTTGTTCGCGATTCTCGCTCGTCGGCGGCTGTTCACTACTCTCTCGCGCTACCGGCTCGCACTGAGCCCGATCGCAGGCACAGCCGCATGCCAGGGCCATGATCGCACTTCCCAGGACTAGGTAGACCGCATGACGCAACATCCGTACTCCTCCTCGTGTGGCGCAGTCGCTGACTGCGCGACTCTTCGAATCTGCATACTGATACACCTTGGGCTCGCGGGGCGCCGCACGCCGAGCGGTGAGGCATGGCTCACAACCGGCCGGCCTACCGGATCGAGAAGACCTGACAAGGCCTTCCTCAAGCATCGCTTGGCCCCGAGGTACGTCTTGGGCGTCCCGGGAACGGGGGACAGGCACTCTCTTGGCTTGAAGCCTTTCTGGCCCCACGGTGTCGCCATGCCGTCAAGCAATTGATCCGCGTGGAAAGCCTCCAGGCCGGCCCCAAAGAGCCTGTCCTCGGACGCTCAACACGCACCTTGGCCACGAGCGCGACCATCATATCAGCGAACAGCTGGGGTCGGCAACCATCACACGGAGAAGTGCCGGCAGTCGGGGCCGTGACAGAATCAGCGGCGTAGCGATTCGCTGAGGACCGAGCCAACTTGTTGGTGGGGACCGAGTCAACTTGTTGATGCGGACCGAATCAACTTGTTGATGGACGTGTTCAGGGGGTAGGGGACGAACGGCAACAAGTTGCCTCGGTCCTGGCCACAAGTTGCTTGGGTCCTGGCTCACTCTCGGCAGCCTGCGTTCGAGCGGCTGTTACCAGGGTTGATTACATGATGCTAACAGACTCCGTTCGCCCTGGCGACGGCGGACCTTCTGCTCATCGGTCATCCTGGCGCATCTTCAGTGCGACCTCCGCGACGCGGCGTCCGAAGTGGCGGGCCATTTCGGGACGGGCGGGACGCCTGAGGCGTCTCAGCCAGAGATTCCGGTGCCTCAACCGCCGCCTGCGGCGGGCGGCGGTCACGATATCGTCAGGACCATGGCGGTCGTGGCGTCCATCTGCGAGTTCATGGCCTGGTCGGCGTGCGGGTGCTTGGCTGGGCCGGGTGCTGCCGGAGGGGTCGCGTTTTCCGTAGTCTTGTCCATGGCCCATGGCGGCTTGACGAACGGCTTCCCGGGCTTTTTACTGTTACGCAAGTGCGACGATGAGTCGTGGGGCGACGTTCGTCTCCCCTGGCCACAGCCTGCCGAGACGCCGTGTTGAGGCGACGGGTCCGACCGCGAGTGGCAGCGAGGTAGTGCAAAGGGCCGCCATGAAGGCTTGCCCAGATGAAAGGATACCCATTCCATGGGCCCCGATCCATTGACTCCATATGGCAATCGGCCGATGGTGACCCCCATCGTCAATGCCGTCAATTACGAGTATCTATCCTTCGAAGTGCTTCGCCAGATCACCGACGGCGAAATCGACGGCTACACCTACCACCGCGATGACAACCCGACGGTCCGCGAGGTCGAACGCAAAATTGCGGAGTTGGAGGGTGCGGAGGACTGCGTCGTTTCGACGACCGGGATGGCCGCCTGCACGATGGTCTACCTGACCTATCTCAAGGTAGGCGACCACCTCATCATCTTCCACGACACGTACGGGGCGAACTACAAGGTTTCGCTGATTCTGGAGCGAATGGGGGTGGAGATCACCTGGCTGGACGCCGACGAGTCGGATCGGCTTGGTGAGCACATCCGGCCGAACACACGGATGATTTTCCTGGAGACGCCGAGCAACCCCCTGTGCAAGATCATTGACTTGGCCGCGGTTCGCAAGGCGGCAGACGTGGCCGGGGCCCTGGTGGTTGTTGATAACACTTTTGCCACTCCGTACCACCAGAACCCGCTCACGTTGGGTGCGGACCTCGTGGTGCACAGCGCCACCAAGGCACTGGGCGGCCACAACGATCTCATGGCGGGCGCGATTGCCGGCTCGAAGGAGCATTACAACGAGCTGTGGTTCACTCGCCAAGCCATCGGTACGACGCTGGATGCGTACTCCGCGTTCCTTCTTGACCGGGGGCTCAAGACCTTCGAGCTGCGTGCCGAGGCGATGGCCCGCAGCGCGCAGGCGATCGCGGAGTTCCTGGCCGATCAGCCGAAGATTTCCCGACTGTGCTACCCGGGGCTGACAAATCACCCCGGCCATGCCGTCGCTGCGCGGCAGATGCGGCGAGGATTCGGAGGGATGATGGCCTTTGACGTCGGCGAGGACGAGGAGGATGTCAAACGGTTCGTCGCGGCACTCAAGACGATCTACCATGCCGTCAGTCTTGGGTCCACGGAGTCGCTGATCTGTATCCCGTATCTGACGACCATGCTCTACTTGCCAGCGGAGCGGCGAACGATCTTCGGCGTCCGCAAGAACACGGTTCGGCTCTCAGTCGGGATCGAGCCCGCGGACAAGCTCATCAAGGATATCAAGCAGGCGTTGGCGTGCGTGGCTCAAGGTGTCGCGACGGCCGACGCCGCGAGGTAGCGCGAAAGGTTTGTTCCTCCCAGGTCGACCCCAAAGCGAAACGAATACGTGATGGCTTCTCTGCCCGCAAGTGCCCGCGAGGCGTGGGATGATCGCGACGGCCCGGCTATTCTGGCGACGGTCGGCCCGGATGGCACACCCAACATCATCTACGTGACCTGCGTCGGCACTTTCGGTGACGACCGGCTTGTGGTGGCCGACAACTACTTCGGCAAGACCCGCCGAAACCTGCTGGCCGGCGGCAAGGGAGCCATGCTGTTCCGTTCCAAGGCAGGCAAGGCCTATCAGGCCAAGGGAACGCTCGAGTATCACACCGACGGCGAAGTCTTCCAGTCCATGAAGACGTGGAACCCCACGAAGCACCCCGGGCACGCCGCGGCAGCGCTGCGCATCGAGGCGGTCTACTCCGGGGCGGAGAAGCTCTGCTGACCCGGACGATGCCATTGCGACCCCAATGATGAGACCTCGTGTGTAAGGAGAATACCGCATCCGGCGTAGCGGTCGCCCCCCGTGGCGACCGGCGGATGCGACTCCATCATCGGCGTTGTCCGTGGCGAATGGCGGATGTGAGTTCATCATCGGCGTTGTCCGTGGCGACCGGCGGATGCGACTTCGTCGTCGGCGTTGTCCGTGGCGAAAGGCGAATGTGAGTTCATCATCGGCGTTGTCCGCGGCGACCGGCGGATGTGACTTCGTCGTCGGTGTCATCCCGGGCGGGCAAATTACGGCGATCGGCGGTTGCCACACCTCGATGACTGTATCGCCACCCCGGCCGCCAGGGGCGGCGGCCGCTACCGCACCCGGCGTAGCGGTCGCCCCCCGTGGCGACCGGCGGATGCGACTTCGTCGTCGGCGTTGTCCGGGGCGAATGGCGAATGTGAGTTCATCATCGGCGTTGTCCGCGGCGAATGGCGGATGAGACTTCGTCGTCGGTGTCATCTACGGCAGGCAAATCACGGCGGCCGGCGGTTGTCGCACTTCGGTTACTCTATCGCCACCCCGGCCGCCAGGGGCGGCGGCCGCTACCGTGTGGCGCCCGGCGGCCGCTACCGTGCGCGCCCGGCGAGCAGGTTGTGGCGATCGGCGTTTGTAACACCTTTGTAACTTCATTCCCACCCCCGTCCGCATGCGGTGTCGCTCCTCTCCTGTCGAACGGCCGCCGACCGCACGCCAATCCGACCAAGTGAGGAACGCCGCCACCCGTACCGACGATGGCCCGTGTTGGTAAGTGTCGCCTTCGTCGGTTGTTACGCACGGCCAAGAGCGTGCCGCATGCTCCGCGAGGCGGGCTCGGATCGGCCATGCAGCGGTGACCCCTGATCTAAGATTCTGAGTTCCTGAGGGAATTAAGGCAATAGAAATGTCTCCAGGTTTTTGTTAGCACCCTCTTGACAGCATCCGCTGGAGCTGCGAGAATGCCCACCATCGTCAGTTCAACCCTGGCCCGCGAGCCGGAGGAGCTTCACATGATGTCCTATCCTCGGCATACCCTACTTGTAGTCGGCCAAATGGTTTCGGAGGTTCGCCGCGGGGTGTCGGTCGTGCCTTGTTGCCCTTTGTGCCGTCTGTTTGGCCTGTTGGTCCTGGCTTTGGGCGTGATCTCGTCTGCCCAAGCCGTGCGTGGCCAATCGCCGTCTCCGGCCTCGCCGATCACCGCTATCAGGCAGCTTGAAGCCGACGGGCAGGTCGGCTCGGCCATCGAGGCTTGTAAGGTCGCGTTGGCAGGCCCCGCTTCCGATTATGTGCTCAGCGAGGCGTTGTATCACAAGGCCCGACTGTGCCTGGCGGCCGAGCGGTTGCCGGAGGCGCGGGCCGCCGCCATTGACTTCATGGCCCGTTTTCCGGAGCTCTCAAGAGCTGCGGCGATGTACACCCTGCTGGCCCACATGGAGGAGGGAGCGCCGATCGACGACGATCGGCTCATCCGCGCCGAAAACGCGGCTAGCGAGGTCTACGAGGCGGGCCGCCAAGCCTACAAGGCAGGGGATCTCGCGGAATCACTCCGACTCATGAGCGAGGTTCTATCGCGTTTTTCAGGTACGCCGGCCTCACTGCGGGCGCTGGATCACATGGGCCATGTCTTCCTCAAGCAAGATTGCTACCACGAGGCGACCGAGCCCTTCCTCCGAGTGTTGGAGATGGTAGGTGACAGCGCCCCCACCTCGCGAGTGGTTCGACGAGCCCGTGTTCGGCTTGGGGCCATTTACCGCAGGCTACACTACCCCGAGCATGCCCGCGCGATGTTCATGGCAGTGGAAGGGGATTCCGGAGCTCCCGCCCTGGCGGCCGAGGCGGCGTTACAGCTTATCGGCATGGCCTATGAGAGCCTGCGCGTCGACTCCTGGCATAAGCGAACCATTGATCCGCAACGGTGGGTGGAACTCGAAGCCCGCTGCAGACGCCTGGCCGCCTCGCAATCCGCCCCGGCCATCTACCGGTGCAAAGCGGAACTCATCCTTCTCGAGACCTACGCTTGGCGCAAGCAACGCGAAGATGTCTACGTCGCAGCCAACGCACTCTTCGAGAAGTACAAAGGCAAGGCGGAGTTCAACCGTGAGATCGCCACCGCTTCCACTTTTGTGGCCGAGTCGCTCTTGAGCCAGAATCGATACGCCGAGGCGATTCCCCATTGGGAGTTCGTGCTGACCCTGTGTCCCCGCGGCGTGGACTATTGGCCAGGCGAACAGGTTTTGGACCGGGCCATCTATCAACTCCAGTACGCCAAGTCCCAGGCGGGCGCACCTCCCAGTGAGATCCGGGCCCTGGCGACTGAGCTGGCAGAGCGATTCCCGAGTTCGGGTTTTACGCGCACCGCCAACCGGCGGACCGACAAAGTGGAGCGACAACATGCCGAGCGTATGGCGAAGTAGAAGCCTTGCAGTGCCGGTCTCTCTGGCGGCAGCCCTGCTGACGGTGCTCGCCATGGGCGACACTCGAGTGGAGGCCTGCTGTTATGGCGCCCCGCCGCCATCGGAGTGTGATCTTCTTGTGGGAGCGCCGCTGACGGTAGAGATCAGAGACTACGAGGGCGGCTCCGTCACCACCCCCATACATATTCGCGAGCGGTGTCCGAACGCGGATCCGCCGCGTACCGCCTCGCAGTGGGCGTTGTCCCTCGGCTTGCAGGTATCTTACGACGACCGCGACAACCAGAAGGACACCTGGTACACGACGGACACCCCGATAGGCCAGGAGTGTGTGTGGACGGAGCACGAGGAGACCACGGAAACAGGCGGCGGGCCGGTCGACATCCAGTGGTCTTTTGCGGGGTCGGCCATCGACGAGACCACGCCCGGCTCATACACGCTCGAGGTGTTGGCGACAGAGGCCTCGCCCGAGTGTACGTGCGTCCCTACGGTTCCCGGAACGTGCTGGACCAAGGATCCCGACGCTACGGATACGGTAGTGGTGGTGGTGGATCCGGCTCCCGGCTGTGCGGTCACCATGGAGAACGCTGTCGCCTGTGCGGGTTCCTCGGATTGGGCGTACCTCACCATTACCAATACCGGCGACGAGTATGGGACGTATCGCTGGCGGATCAAGCAGACCTCGGGCAACCCTGACTGGTTTTGGCTGTGCCATTACATCTTCTCGTGGGGGGGATGCAGCGGTTGCGGCATCGAAGACTGGGAGTCCCTGGGCTTCCAGGCATGCGGGGGTGCAACCCTGTCTCCGGGCCAGTCCGAACAGTTTGGCATCATTGTGTTCATGGAGCCGCAAGCCCCTGTCGGGGCCACCGCGACTTTCGAGGTCGAGGTCTTCGACCAAGCCTGCAATCTGAGCTGCCAAGCGACGGCGACGGCGACCGTCGTTCGGACGGATCTGAGCTACCCCGGCCTCGCGGAAGAGGACGAGATGACCAGCCCCGGCGGGCTACTTTGTGTGAACAAGGACGACGACAACGGCGATGGTGTTCAGGATTACTGTCAGGCAGGCCCCATCGTGGACGAGAATGACTTGGTTCCGATCAGTTTGAGCGCGGGTTTCACGCCCGACGATCCTGCCAACGCCTATTGGTCACTGTGCGGCTACTATGGTTACTACTTCGCCGTGTGGCACAGTCCGGACAAGAGCGGGGACCCGATCCCCAATTGCTACCCTATTCCCTGGTCGCTGTACAATGGTATCCCCAGTACCTTGTTCATTGAGGGGCTGTTCTCCGGGAGGGGGGAGGTGACGCTCTTGGTCCATGATGGTGACGGCCCGCATTGCGAAGACATGATCACCATCACGGTCGTCGATGCCGACTTGCGGTTCGGCCTCTCCGAAGCCGAGGAAGAAAACGAGCCCGGCGTCTACATTCCGGTGAACGACGATTTCGACGAGGAAGACGATGACGAGGATCGGATCTCTCTCGAGCCAACCCACGTGACGTGTGAGGAAGGTTCGACCGTGCAGGTAGTGACCCAGGACATGCACAGTTTCCAGGTGGTCATTGGACCGGGCGACGACACTTTCCTGGAGCAGATCACTGCACATCTGGTCGGCGACCGTGCAAAGCTGCGGATCTTCGCGGTCAATCCTCTTTGCGACACGGAGTGTCCGGACACAGGCGAATACACCTGCTGGAAGGAGATTGGAGCGGACTATAATCTGGCGGCGGGCCTTTTGCACAGTACCGGCGAGATCCACGGCTGGCACCTCTGGGCCGAGGGGATCGAACCAGGCCGGGTGACCATGGAGCTGGAGGTGTCCGGCGAGAACGTCCTTTGTCCGGACAAGGCCGTCGCTACGGTTGTCAAGGTGGACGTAGACGTGGACAGCGACAACGACGGCACACTCAACCGTAGCCAAGCCGAGGACAACCAGGAGCTGACCCCGCCCGGTGTCATCGTTGTGCTCAACAATAACGACGACGATGAGGATGGCATCACTGACTGGGCGGATGGCTACGATCTGATAGCAGGCAACGCAGACGATGACATCAACCCGAACGAAAACGACTTTGTGGAGTTGGTAGTCGAGATCTCCGAGCCGGTGGACCCGGAGGTGGCTTATCTGCGCTTCACCTACAGTTCAATGGATCCGGCTACGCCTCCACAGGGGAGCTCGGGAGGTTCGCTTGTGAGGATATGGAAGAAGCCCGGCAACGTCGCGCGTGATAAGCGTAGCGCTCTCGACGGAGGCGACTGGGTAGCGCCGGGCGAGTATACGGATCTGAAGAAGCTGTCCAGCGACGGCTGCCAGGCGGAACGGGTAATGCACTTTTGGCTGGAGGGAGTGGCTACAGGGCATTCGAGGATAATCCGTGTAGAACTGGATCCGGACGGCCCAGGTCAGCGAGGGGCATACGTCCATGAAGACAGCGTGCGTTTCCGCGTGGTTCCCGTCGACCTCGACGTAGACACCAACCGCAACGGTATCATCACTGATGATGAGGACGACGACATCGATGAGCATAGGTGGTCACATAGCCGCGGCGCGATAGTTCTCGCCAACTGCGACGACGACAACAAGGTTTCCGGGACCAGCACGCAGATTGGAGCCTACGTGCTTGAGGATAGCAGCCAGTCCTGGTTTCCAAATCAATGGCAAAACGGGTTCGTGTCTATCAGTCAACCGGGCCCTTGGCAAGGCTTCTGGGCGGTCGTTACCGGGAACGACAGTTCGGGTTTGGCGCTGGAGGGTTGGCAGCCGACGGGCCATGGGATACCACCCTCGGGTCTTGGATACCGGCTTTCTGATTTACGAGACGCGGCAACCGACTGGGTCGACGGCCCAAACGACTCCGAAGACATGGCCCAGATCGTCATTCGCCCTATGGGAGAATTGCCCGCGGGTTGGTCGGTCGAGCTTCGTAGAACTCCCGCCGCGGCCGCCTTCATGCGGGTTTGGGTGGACGAGGATCTTGACGGCGATCATCATCTTGATGGTGACGAGGACCTGAACGGCAACGGCCTGCTGGATCCCGACGAGGACCAGGATGGAGATGGCAGCCTGGATCGAGAAGAGGATCTCAATGGTAACGGGTCTCTCGACACGCATGAGGACTTCAACAACAACGGTATTCTCGACACCGGAGAGGATCTCAACGGGAACGGTCGGCTGGATTACATCGGCGCATGCGTGCTCGGCCCGCAGAACTGCACTTACTGCGATGGTCATGATTATGCCACGATCACTTCTCTCGCCGTGCATGGCGGGATCCTGTATGTGGAGGCGTTGTCATTCCCGACCATCGAGTTCAGCCCCCCGGAGCTTCCGCTCGTAATGTGCCTGATCCGAGCGAATGTTCAAGAAGTGGCGTGTGACAGAGTGCGCTTGCGGGTGGCCCCCTGGCTGATGCTCGATCATACACGTGCCGCAGAGCAGGTCATGGCGGTGCATGTGCATGCCGGCGTTCAATATGAGGACAACGAGCCCTTCCTGACTGCGCTGGAAGATGCCGCAGGGCCGATCCGGCGCATCAATGGAAGGGCTTATGACCAGGACCGTTGGATTCAAGATCAGATCGAAATCGGCTACACCCAGGCGCCTTACAAGTCGTTCCATGTTGTTCTCAACTCTCCGCGAAACAGAGGTCCGGGTTTGCGGGCTTTCGGCTACCATGAACTGCTTGGCCCAGATTTTGGTTACATCAAGCTCCCAGGTCCGCCGAACGATACACACGCATCGTTCGGCAACCTGGAGCTATCGCCGCCGGTGACTGTGAACGGCGCTGTATACCCTCTGGGGCGAATCGTGCATGGGACAATGCCGACCGCGATAACGGATTTTCTCCAGGCCCAGGAGATCCAGAGCCCTGTCGAGGTCAATACGTCGTTCCTTCGAGTCGGCCACGTGGACGAAATCTTCAGCTTCATCCCAGGAGCCGGGAGTCAAGGCTTCCGAGTCGCCGTAGCCAGTCCGCAACGCGCACTCGATATCATGCAGTTGATGATCGCTCAAGGCCACGGCACGAGTCCGCTTGCCACGCCCCCCAATCCTCCAAGCGAGGAGTTGGAAACGATCGCTTTCCTGCTTGGACCAAATGCTCCGGCTGAGATGAACCAAGCCTACAATCTCACTATTGAGGCCAACATCTCCTCCAGTCGAACGACCTTGCAGATTGGACTGGGACTCGATCCGGCCACGGACTATCTGTGGGTCCCTGTCTGGTTTGAGAAATTCGGGGCAGCCACCGCCTACTCCGCAGGTCTCGTCAATGGGCTCTACCCGTTGTTGACTGCGTTCGTCCCGCCGATGACGCATGGGCCGAGCGAGCAGCCCGGCGGTCCTTCACGCTTTGAGCAAGACATGAACTCGGAGTTCCAGGCGGCTGGCCTTTGGCCCCCCGCCTATGTCCCAGATTGGCACTGGTACCACCACTGGCGCGGAGAGGTGCACTGCGGCACCAACTCTGTGCGCCAAATGCCTGTGACTTATTGGTGGGGTTCGCCATGAAGCCGATACGAAAGGATGGTCTAACATGCGGCTGCGATACATCGCGTTGCTGATCGTTCCGTTGATTCTATCCGTGCAGGGTCGGGCAGAGGACAATAGCTTCGCCGAGGAGGCCGAGGGGCTTTACGGCCGGCTGGTGGCTGCACGGGGGTCGGATTACCTGGCCCTGCGGGAGCGCCTGCTCGGGATGGATCATGACCGGGTCAAGAGCTTTCTGGAGGCCAAGCACAAGGCGGTTGCCGACCCGATCGAGAGCCTGTGCATCGAGGCGCTGCTGGCTCGGCTGAATAACCCGGAGGAGTTGCAGAAGACGCTTGATGAAGGCTTTGCCTGGGCCGCCAAGGACCGTCGGAAGCAGATGCGCAACCCCTACGGGCTACCTCCCACGGAGCCTATGCCCGGTTTAGCGGCTGGCCGGCTGGTCACCGATTTGGGGGATGCGGCGAGGGCGTACGCCTGTGAGTTGCTCGTCCACGATTTGATCGGGGCCTGGGAACAGTGGCAGAAACTCGTTCCCGTCATCCTTTTGCAGTATGCTGGTCAAACTGTGACCTATCCTCCGCCGACGCCGGACAACCGATCTCCAAGGGCGATTCTTAATGATATCCGCGACATCCGCGCCGGCCATGCGCTCCTCTGGGTTATAGAGAACAGGGAAGACGACATCTCCGAGTTCGTCGTCAAAAGCGGATCGTTCAGAGCTGCCAGCACCTTGGGTGAACTGGCTGCCAGGTACTGTTTGCGGCACTTTCGGAGCGAGGCGATGGCAGCGGCGGTGCGTTCCGCTCGCGACAAGGCGTCAACGCCGGAGAAACAAGCCCGGCTATCGGAGGCCTTGGAGCTTATCGAGAACGAGTTGCACATGTGGGAACTGAGCCGCCAGCGGTTGGCGACGCAGCCCGCGACTGTGCCCGCCGATTCGCCCGCGACCCGGCCGGAATGAGCGACTGGCCATGGCATCCAGCCGGCAACCAACGGGTGCTGTCCATTCCCCGCGGTTGCATAAGACATGGGACCACGGAGGCGCGGAGAGCACGGAGAAGAGTGCTTGCTGATGACGAACCAGGCAAACCACGACCGAATCCCGCGTGAGATTCTGAGATCCGCTGGTTTTCGGCAGAATTGCCAGTCTTCTCCTTGTCCTCAGTGTCCCTGTGGTGATCGATTCTGCGGCGCTGGGTGACTGAGGCTGAAGGTGCTCTGTGAAAGCGAGGACCGCAGACATGCGAAAGACCACCGTGCCAGTAATGCTGTTGTGGGGCCTGCTCTCGCCGTGGCTCAGTGCTGCCGCCGAGCCGGCGACCTTGAGACCGCCGACGATGGGCGTCATCCAGGATGGCCAGAACCTCTATGCCGTTGTATTCAGAGATCCCAGTGCACATTTACGGGTCGTGCATTTGCTGCGTGGCTCTCGCGACCGGTTCCGCGAGACTGTCGAAGGAAGTGACGTTCCAACGCCAATCTTCATCCGGGGGCAACTCAGGCCCCTCGGAATCTGGCCGACGAAAGACAGGATTCTTGTGTGTGCGCATGAGAATGAGTTCACACACGGGCCGTTCTCCCGCTGCGTGATGCATGATTACCCACTCTTCGACACCTCGCGAGCGATCGGTGGAGAGGTGGTCTGGAGTGGCGGTCGCAATAGCCGCGGCGAAGTTGTCCAACGCACTCCCGAGGAAGAGGCCGCGATCATCGAAGCGATCAAACACGTTCTGAGCCAAGGCCTCACGATGGAGGGCAGGTTCGATGGACGGGTGCAAGTGATGTACGATGACCACATGATTGGCTGGGCTCTTTTCCCTCGCGAGGGCGAGGGCAACTTTCCGAACTACGGCGAGATGGGTCCGACGGAATCGCTGGCATGTACACCTCATGGGGATGATGGGATTCGCATCGCGTTGCTGACCCGCAGAGGGGACGTCTGTGCCTTCATCTGCTCCCGCACCGAGCTTTCCAGCGTCCATGTAATGAATAGGTATCTCGGGAGCCTTCAACGGTTGGGCAGGTTCCCCGAGGCCAAGCGGGTGTTCCTCAGCGCGGATCAGCGGATCGGGGTCGCGACGGCGAGCGAGCTGCTGGTTTTCGCCAGGCAAGGGGATGCATGGGGCAAGGTGGCCACCGAGCCGAGCTTCGAGGCGACCGCGTGCATTTGGGATTGGGACACCGACGAGTTTCTGCTGGTCAGCCGCGACGGCCAGGAGTTTTATCGTCTGGGCAGCACGGAGCCTGACGCCACCCGAACCCCCGCCCGCATCAACGACCCGGCCCGGCAACAGGCCCTCCGGGAAGCCTGGGCGATCACCCAACTGCCAGCGACCCGGCCGGAATGAGATAGCACCCATGGTTGTCGGGCATGGAGCCGTCACGGCCTGCTCCCCCGTGGCGAGGAGTGCAATCGCTTCGCGATGGCGATATCATAAGGGATATGGAGTCTCCCTGCGCGCCAGTGGAGGGGACCACTACGAGCGAAAGGGTGTGACATGCGGCTGCGATATATCGCATTGCTGATCGTTGTGTTGTGTCTGCACGGGTGCGGTCGGGCAGAGGACAGTAGCTTCGCCGAGGAGGCCGAGGGGCTTTACGGTCGGCTGGTGGCTGCACGGGGGTCGGATTACCTGGCCCTGCGCGAGCGTCTGCTCGGGATGGATCATGACCGGGTCAAGGCCTTTCTGGAGGCCAAGCACAAGGCGGTTACCGACCCGATCGAGAGCCTGTGCATCGAGGCGCTGCTGGCTCGGCTGAATAACCCGGAGGAGTTGCAGAAGACGCTTGATGAAGGCTTTGCCTGGGCCGCCAAGGACCGTCGGAAGCAGATGCGTAACCCCGACGGCCCTCCCACGGAGCCTATGCCCGGTTTGGCGGCTAGGCGGCTGGTCACCGATTTAGGGGATGCGGCGACCGCGTACGCTTGCGAACTGCTCGTCCACGATCTGATAGCGGACTGGGAACAGTGGCAGAAACTCGTCCCAGTATTGGCACTGGGCGACGCCGGTCAATCTATGACCTATCCTCCGCCGACGCCGGACAATCCATCCCCGGCAGTGGTTATTGGCCAGATCCGCGACATCCGTGCCGGCCATGCGCTCCTCTGGGTTGTAGAGAACAGCAAGGATGACATCTCCGAGTTCGTCGACAAAAGCAGATCGTTCAGTGGTGCCCGTACGTTGGGTGAAGCGGCCGCCAGCGATTGTCTGGAGTATTTTCGGAGCGAGGTAATGGCGACGGCGGTGCGTTCCGCTCGCGACAAGGCGTCAACGGCGGAGAAACGGGCCTGGCTATCGCGGGCGTTGGCGGCGATCGAGCACGAGTTGCACATGCGGGAGTTGAGCCGCCAACGGCTGGCGACGCAGCCCGCGACCGTGCCCGCCGATTCACCCGCGACCCGGCCGGAATGAGCGAGTGGCCATGGCACCCGGCCGGCAGGCGGTCGGCGCCTCGCATTTGACCATGGCGGCGTGCCCGTAGCGGTCGCCCCCCGCGGCGACCGGAGGATGCGGTTCCGTCATCGGTGTCATCCACGGCAGGCAAATCACGGCGATCGGCGGTTGTCGCACTTCGGTCACTCTATCGCCGTCCCCGGCCGCCAGGGGCGGCGGCCGCTACCATGCGCGCCCGG
>JAAYDF010000233.1 GCA_012729395.1 Phycisphaerae bacterium | reverse complement strand
GTCGGCACACCTGTGCCCGACGGTGCCGCTACCCTCTTCATCCTCAAAGAAGAAATCGAAAGTGGCGTAACGAATTGGACCGGCAGGATGCCCCGAGGCAATTTACACAGGACTTGACACTACCTCCTTTCAGAGAAGGGCAGAACTTTCACGTATAAAGGCGGATCCTACGACGGAGATATTGATGTGTTTTATACGGATATCGTTTCCGTCATCGGAGAAGCTCCGGTCGGTGATCTATATGCGACCATCGACATTACCTTCCGGGGCACTATCCCTGGCGGGGGGAGTCTGATTTTCCAGCAGGATACAGACAATGTAGTGGAAAATGGCACAATTACACCTATTCCCGAGCCCAGTACCATGCTGCTTCTTGGTATTGGTCTGATGGGGGTAGCAGGAATCAGGAGGAAGATGAGAGGATAGGATGAATATGCAAACCGGGGGTTCAGCCGTAAGAGTGCTCACGAGAAACAGATGCGATGTCTAGCGACAGTCCCGTGGCCTGCGCCGAGTGTTCCTGTTGTCCATAACCGCCGGTGTCGTGTGTTCGAATCCCGCCCCCGCTAGGAGTTCCCGTCGGCAAGAAAGACATCGAAAAGTGGCTCAAGAGATTCCACCGCTGCACCAGAGGCAAATGCCGTTAGAGTTCCTTAGAAAGATTCACGCACGGGCGGTGGCGGCCTGCGAGGCTTTCAGTGGCTTGGCGCATGTTCGTGGGCTTCGGCTTCCCAGGCCCGACCGCCGCGGCGATTTCATTGAAGCGGTGTCCGACGTGTCCTTGCGGCAAGCGTGCATGAATCGTCGTGAAGCGTGTGCTATCGTCTGCTGTCGGCGCAGGACTGCGCGGAGGACAGCAGATGAGAACCAGAACCCCACACGAGATTCCCGGCCGGCTGGCGGCGATTCGCCGGCGTTTCGATCGTTGGCGGCTGACGCGCCAAGGCCGCTCGCGCATACCCTTCAGCGTGGTCCAAGCTACGTTGGAGCAGGATGGGCATCTGGTTCTCGACTTGACCACGGATGAAAGCACCGTGTGGGAATCGCCCCACCAAGTGCACTTGGCGAGTGTGGCTCTCTGCCACGAGAATCGGAAACTGGTGTTCCCGCCTGAGAAGATCGACGCCCAGGGACGCGTGGTGATTGTCGGCACCCTCACCGCAGGTATCGAGATACGGAGTTTACCGCTCTCCGCAGTGGAGATGACAGTCATCGCCGCTGAGGAGGTCCCGTCGTCCCCCACGGTCCCCTGAGCCCGCGCGTTAACGCTTGGGGTTTGTTGGCGGGGGGCCGGCTCGCCAACGCTCGCGGAGCGCCAGTGACGAGATCAGATCATCCGATGGCCACCTGCTTCATCGACTGTTCGACCTCGTTGTTGTCCATCGGGGTCCGGCCGTCGCTCAGATAGGTCTGCAATGGCTCCTGATGGTTGCGTATGGAGCCCGGGGCCTTGCCCAGCCTTTTCTTGGGCAGCACGTCCGTGGTCGCCTGGCTCTCGATCCATTCACCCGGCGACCGCGAGACGGGGGCCGATTCGCTCTGACGCACCGCCAGCCGCTCCTCGCTGGACGTCGCCCGGCGGACCCGCCCATCGCCGCACGGACTGATCCCCTGGTATCCCGAGTCGCAGTCCGCCAGTAACGTGCCCCCGAACTTCGCCCGCATCAGGTCCGGCCCGTTACGGTGCCGGCTGACCGTGAAGTCGAACACGTTCAGCGGCAGGCTCACGCCTCGATAGGCCCACATCCGCGACCGTCCCATTTGACCCGCCGGGGGCCGTCGGCTACAACCGTGGCACCATGATCGTCGATTGCCATACCCATATCTGGGAGTCCGTCGAGCAGTTGGGGCGGGGGACGGGGCTCTGGTCGCACCGACACGGGCGACGCAAGGGCGGCCCGCCGCCGCAAGCGGGCACGCGCGAGCATTTTGTCGCCAGCAAGCCCGTTGACTGCACCTTCGTTCTCGCCTTCCGCAGTTACTACCTCGACGCCGAGGTGCCCAACGACTACGTGGCCCGGTATGTGCGGCAGCACCCGGACCGGCTGGTCGGGTTCGCGGGCGTGGATCCCTCCCGGCCGAAGGAGGCGATCGATGAGCTCCGCCGGGCTCACAACGAGCTGGGTATGCGTGGGGTGACCATCTGGCCGGCGGCCCAGGACTTCCACCCGGCCAACTCGGCGGCCATGCGGGTCTACACCGAGGCCAGCCGACTGCACATGCCCATCATCATCCACCAGGACGTGCGGGCCTCGGAGAATACCAAGATGGAGTTCGCCCGGCCGTACCTGGTCGACGAGGTCGCCCGCGAGTTCCCCGATCTCAAGATCATCATCTCGCAGCTCGGCTACCCGTGGATGGAGGAGACGACAGCGCTACTGGCCAAGCACCGCAATGTGTTTGCGGACATCAGCGGGCTGGTGCACCACGAGTGGCTGGCTTACAACGCTCTCCTGTCGGCGTACCAGGCCGGCGTTATGGATGCTCTGCTGTTCGGCAGCAACTTCCCCTACACCACCGCCGCCGCCTGCATCGAGGCCCTCTACAGCATCAACCAGTTCTGCCACGGCACGGCCCTGCCCACCATCCCCCGCGAGCAGCTCCGCCAGATCGTCGAGCGCGACGTGCTCACGCTGCTCAACATCGCCGGCGAACCCGACCTCGCTCCGCCCGAGCCCGACACCACCGTCATCCAGGTAGAGGAATGACGTCCAGGTCGAACATCGACGCGCGCGGATCGTAGCGGCGGGCTCACCAAGGCGAGCGGCGGGGTTTATCCCCGCCTTTTACGCGAGCAGCATCGCACTTCGCCGCGGGTTTGCTTGCCAGGAGCGCCGGGCTGCATACCGAGCGTCCTCTCGCCAAGCGCCGGGACAAGCCCGGCGGCTCGCCAGATTGCGTCGGCGGCTCGCCAGATTGCGTCGGCGGCTCACTAGATCGCGCCGGCGGCTCGCCGATCCCATCACAGACCCGGGAACGTCCCATCCAGGGCGGTCATCCTGACCTACTCACCCGCCGTCCCACCACCTGTAAACCCTCTGCTGGACGTGCGGCCCTTTGATCACGCATGCCCCCAACGAGGTTATGAGTTCCCTGCCGGTGACATTTCGGAGGAGCTTCTCGTCGCGAGGACCTCATCGCGGACGAAATGCAGCAGGATGCGTTGAGGTTTGTTCGTCTCGCTGCCTGGGCCTAGGAGGTAACCGCTGTTGTCCGTGACCGCGTGGACACCGACGACGGCTCCGGGCCGAATCACGAACTCGCTGAGTCCGACGTTCGAGCAGGGATTTCCCCAATCGTAGGTGTAGCCGAGCCGGGTCCAAGGATAGCCGTCCGGGCCATAGGAGAGTGACATCAGGCTGGTGAACCAGGTGATGTACTCTTGGGCCACGGTGAGGAAGTCGCCTGCCTGGGGCCAATCGAGTTCCGCCTCCTGATCGCTGATCTCCGGATCCGGGCTGGGGCGGAACAGGTCCGCCGGCGCCACCCACAGCTCGACGAACCGATCCTTGACGGCGTCTCCAGGCAGACCCAGCAACTGGCGGACGCGAAGCTCGAGTTCCGGCAGGGAACGCGATTGGTCGGCGGCGAAGTCCTGAAGCTCGGGAACGACCGTCACCCAGACTTCGCGACTGAGTGTGGTATCCTGGCCGACCAGCTCGTCGTAGCCGTTCCAGGATGTCCAGGTCACGACGAGCACTCGGCGGCCGGCCGGGCCTTCGTCCCAGATGAGATTCGGGTTGTGGTTGCTGATCGCGGTCAGCTCGCGCGAGATATCCGCCGGGTCGGTCGTGGCGGCGTCCTGAATCGCGGCCAGGTAGTGGGCGTCCAGGTCGTCCGTCACGCAAGCACAAGGATCAACGGGTTCGGGGCAGCCGGCCAGCAAGACCGCGAGCAAGAAACTCACGCAACTCCGCACGCCGCATCGATCACACCCGCTATGACGCATGACCTTGGCTCCTGGTTCCAGGCTGACAGACAAGACCGATCGAGGTATGAATCGGCCAAACGGACTTTGCGATTCAGTTCGCCGGTGTTGTGATTCCCGAAGCGAGCGGCGGGGTTTATCCCCGCCTCTTGCGAGCGCCCCATTGGAGTCCATTGCGGCACCCGTGCGAGGAGCGCCGGGATCAACCCGGCGGGTCGCGTGTGCGCGGATAACCTGCCGAGGGCCAAAATGGGGACGGGCACGGCGGGAGCGATTTGTCCCAGGCCGTAGGCTCAGCCTGCATCCGAGGGTGTTGCCTTCCTCAAGCATCGCGGGCGCGGAGCCGGTCCCCATTTGGCCCGATTGCATCGCGCTGCGCGGTGGGTACACTGAACGCATGGGAGCGATTCGCCCGGCCCGTCCGGTTAACCTGATCTGTGGGTTCATCGCCAACGACCCGGATCTGATCGGTCGGGCGGTGGGGTTGCTTGCCCGGCACGTGGGGGAGGTGGAGGAACTCAGCGAGCGCTGGCCGTTCGATTTCACGGACTACTACGAGCCGGAGATGGGGCCGGGGCTGATTCGCCAATTTGCCTCGTTCGCGGACCTGATCGACCCGGTGGCCCTGGTGGGGATCAAAACGCTGACCAACGATCTCGAGCGCCGGCTGGCTGACGAATGTGGTGTGCCGCGTTCGCAGCGGGTAGTCAACCTTGATCCGGGCTATGTGACGCTGAGCAAGCTGGTGCTGGCTACGACCAAGGACTACGGCCACCGCGTCTATCTGCGCGACGGCATCTATGCGGAGAGCACACTGCATTATCGCGGCAAGGTTTGGGAGTCTTGGCCGTGGACGTATCCGGACTATGCGGACGGGCGGTATTTCCCCTTTTTGGATCGGGTTCGCGAACGGCTGAGAACCAAGCTCAGCGACCGCTTTGAGCAGGCGGATCGCCGACAGGAGCATCAGGCGTGAGTTCACAGGGCGCGATGGTTGTGAGTCTGGCGTCGTTTGCGGGGGCTTTCGCCTTGAGCGCGGCCCTCACGCCGATCGTGCGCCGCTGGGCCCGGGGGCGAGGTTTCGTGGATCGTCCACAGGGGCCGGGCTCGCACAAGTTGCACCGTGAGCCCACACCGTTCGGCGGGGGTATCGCCATTACCGTGGCCGTGCTGCTGCCCATGGCGGCTATCCTGGCCGTTGCGGTCGCCGGTCGTCGCGTGGATTTCATCGCCTCTCTGCTCGCCGAATGGATGCCTCAATGGCCTTACTGGCTGGGCGGCGTGGCCGAGAAACTGCCCGTCGCCCTGGCGATCATCGCCGGCGCCCTGATCCTCCATCTTCTGGGGATTATCGACGACCATTGGCCGCTCTCACCGCCGGTGAAGTTCGCCGTCCAGATCGCCGTGGCCCTGATGCTGAGCGTCGGCTTCGAGATCCGTGCAGCGGAGGCTCTAGGTCCGATCCCGGCCACCGCGGTGACCGTGGCGTGGATCGTGGTTTTGACCAATGCCTTCAACTTCCTCGACAACATGGATGGCCTGGCCGGCGGGGTGGCCTGCATCACGGCCCTGGTTTTGGCGGCGTGTGCCCTCCAGGTGGGGCAGGTCTTCGTGCCCTGCCTGCTGCTGCTCGTGGCGGGAGCGGTCGGGGGTTTCCTGTTGTTCAACTTCCCGCCGGCGACCATCTTCATGGGTGACGCCGGCAGCCTGGTCGTCGGCTACCTGCTCGCGGTCTGCGCGATCCTGACCACCTTCTACGATCCCGAGCAACAACGCACTCCCTTCGGCGTGTTCGTGCCGTTGGTCGTCTTTGCCGTGCCGTTGTATGACATGGGCAGTGTGGTCGTGCATCGCTGGCGTTTGGGGGTCAGCATCTTCCGCGCCGACCGCCGCCACTTCTCGCATCGCTTGGTGCGGCGAGGGATGAGCCCGACGTCGGCGGTGCTGACCATCCACCTGGCGACGATGGCAACCGCTCTGCCGGCCATTCTGTTGCCGCGGCTGGATTGGCCGGGAGCGACCTTGGTCTTCGGGCAGTGTGTGTGCGTGGTTGCCCTGATCGCCATTCTGGAATCGCAAGATGTCTCGTGAATCGTCGGCCAAGGTCGCCGCCGCCGCTTGCATGCAGGCGGATGCCTCCACGCCGCCCGGGTTGCGCTGGGCCGGCCTCCTGGACCGCGCCGCTCTATTCACTCTGTTGGTGATTGTGGCGACCCGGCCGCTGGTCTCCGAGCGATACGATCTCACTCTGCGGGCGATGGAGCGGGCGACGGAAGCGGCCAACGCCATCTCTCCCGCGGCTACGGCGGGGTTCAACCTGGCGATTTGGCTGGCGGCGCTGGCGACGGCCCTGGCGGCGGCCCTTCGGCGCACGGACTGGCGATGGACGGGGATGGAGATCGGCTGGTGCGTTCTCGCCCTGGGGGCCGCGGTGTCCACGGTGGCCACGAGCAACCAGCGGATAGCCCTCAATGCCTCGGTCGACTGGCTAACGGCGATCGTGTTCACGATGGTGCTCGCCAACCTGTGCCGCGACCGCTTTCGGGTGAACCTGGTTCTCGCGGTGTTGATCGCCTCCGGGGCCGCGTCGCTGGCCAAGTGCTCGATGCAGGCGTTTGTCGAATTGGCCGAGACGCGGGCTCATTACGAGCAGACCAAGGAGGAGTTCTGGGGGCAGCAGGGCGTGGCCTTGGACGATCCGGTCGTGGACCTGTTCGAGCGGAGGATGCGAGCTGACGAGGCGAGCGGTTTCCTGCCTTACAGCAACGCGCAGGGTGCGCTGCTGAGTCTCAGCGGTTTTGCCGCCCTGGCTTTGGCTGCCGCCAAGGGTCGTCGTTGGTGGCAATCGCTGGTCATCGTCGGGGCAGGCGTGTTGTTGTGGCTGGGCATGAGCTTGACCGGCAGCCGAGGTGCGATTCTGGCGGCCGGGCTGGCTTTGGTAGGATGGGCGGTGCTCAAAAGGGGGCATGTCCGCCTGCGGCCACACTGGCGGAAACTCTTGATCGGCGGCTGGAGCGGGGTTCTCGTCGTGGCCCTGGCGGTCGTTTTGCTGGGGACGGCTCGCGGCGGGTTGCCGGGCTCGTCCCTCAACTTCCGCTGGCAGTATTGGACGGTGACGCGTGCGATCATCGTTGAGCGGTTGTGGACGGGCACGGGAGCCCTCAACTTCGATCGCTTCTATCTGCCGGTCAAGCCGATCGACTATCCCGAGGAAATCCGCGATCCGCACAACTTCGCGCTGTCGGTCGTTGCCCAGTGGGGGCTGGCAGGGGGGCTTGGGCTTGTTTTGTTGCTGGTAGGCGGGACGTGGGTACTGGCTCGTGCTTGGGGAAGGCACACGCCAGACGACGAGCCGACGCCGGTCGAGAGCCATACCGCCCATACGCGAGGTCGGCTGTGGGTGCTGTCGCTGGCGGTGGCGTTCGTGTTCTTGCGGCGATGGTTGCTCTACGACCCTTGGAATCATGGCCCGGGCGAGCAGGCATTGGCTTGGTTCGATACGGGTTTCTATGGCTTGCTGTGGTGCGCGGTCTTGGTGGGGGCGGTGTGGTTCGGAAATGAGGGTCGGACCGCGGAGATCGACCTGTGTCGTATGCCTCTGCTGTTGGGACTGGGGGCGTGTCTACTGCATAACACGATCGACTTCGCCGTTTTTGTCCCCGGTGTGCTGACGCCGGCGGCGGCAATGGGAGGCATCCTGCTCGCCAGGCCGTCGCGATCGCTGGTCGGATTCAAGCGGTCTCGACGTCGCATGGCAGTGCCGATGGTGGTTGGTGCGCTGGGGACGATTGCGGTGCTGGGGCTGGTGTTTGTCCCTGTATCGCGGTCGTCCCGGCATGTGCTGCGTGCTCGCAATGAGCCTTGGGCGGCGGCGGCGGCGAGCTACGAACTCGCCGCCCAGGCCGACACGCTTGACCCGACGCCCCTCGTGGAGCTGGCCGCGCTTCGTGCCCAGAGTCAGCAGGTGCCTTGGCTCAACGAGGCGGCTGGGGCGTTGAATGCCGCGATCGAACGTGACCCGGAGGATATCCACCTCTACCAATTCCGGGCGGCCCTGCTGGAACTGCGGTATCGGGTAGGTGGCGAGACCGCCGACCTTCGGGAGTCCATCCGCGCCTTGCGGAAATGTGTTGAGCTATACCCCGCCTCGCCGGACCGTCATGCGGACTTGGCGGCCCTGCTCGACCGTGCCGCCGACGAACTGGCGGACGTGGCCCTCCTCCACGCGGCCGTGACCCATTACCGCCGGGCGTTAGCCCTGGACGAAGCCCGCCCCGGCACCGACGAAGCCCGCCGTTGGCCTCCCGCTCGCCGAGCCGAAATCACCACCCGCCTCCACGCCGCCCGAAAAATGGTGGAAAAATGGTGTCAGGATGATTTTCTAGGCCCCTAGAAAATCATCCTGACACCATTTTCTCGGGAAGCTTGTCATCGGACGGGGCTCTGTTAAACTACCACACTTGGTTCATCAGCGGCGAAGACAGAAGGAGAAATCAGGAATGCCCGTGACCATTTACTATGACCAGGATGCGGATCTCAAAGCACTTCGAGGCAAGAAGGTGGCCGTGCTTGGCTACGGCAGCCAAGGGCACGCGCATGCCCAGAACATGCGCGACTCGGGAATCGATGTGACGGTGGCGGAATTGCCGGGGACGGACAATTACAGGCTGGCCGTCGAGCACAAGTTCAAGCCGGTCAGCGCCGCCGAGGCGACGCAGTCCTGCGATCTGCTGATCATGACCTTGCCGGACGAGGCCCAGCCCAAGGTCTATCGCTCCGAGATTGCCCCGCATATCCGTGCCGGGCAGACCATCGGGTTTACCCACGGCTTCAACATCCACTTTGGCCAGATTGTCCCACCCGACGGCGTGGACGTGATCATGATCGCGCCCAAGGGCCCGGGGCACTTGGTGCGCAGCGAGTTCGTTCGCGGTGGCGGCGTGCCCTGCCTCGTGGCCATCGAGAAGAACCCTTCGGGCAAGGCACTGCAAACAGGTTTGGCCTGGGGCAGCGCTATCGGCGGCGGGCGGGCCGGCATTCTGGAGACCAGCTTCCGCGATGAGACCGAGACGGATCTTTTTGGCGAGCAGGTTGTGCTTTGCGGCGGCGTCACCGCCCTGGTCAAGGCGGCCTTCGAAACGCTCCTCGAGGCAGGCTATCCACCGGAAATCTGCTACTTCGAGTGCATGCACGAGCTCAAGCTTATCGTGGACCTCTTCTACGAGGGCGGCATCAACTACATGCGCTACAGCGTCAGCAACACCGCCGAGTACGGCGATCTGACCCGCGGCCCACGGGTGATCAGCGATGCCTGCCGCCAGGAGATGCGCAAGATCCTTCGCGAGATCCAGGACGGCGAGTTCGCCCGCGAGTGGATCCTCGAAAACCAGGCGGGCCGACCGACCTTCAACGCCTTGTACAAGAAGGACTACAACCACCCGGTCGAGGATGTCGGCCGCAAGCTTCGCCGCATGATGAAGTGGATTGCTGTCAAGGAGGTGTGATCACCCTTCGGGGGCGACACGGCTCTTGCGTTGGTACACAGGGGGTAGGAAGGGCGACTTGGGTCGTCTTTCCTACCCCCTGTCGATTGGGCGACGGTTCGAAGTGTGTGGGTCGGTTCTGCGGGCGCACAAGCCCGGCCGGCATCGTGGCTCCGTTGGCTGCTAACGAGGGAAGTAGCATGACTGCTTTGAGGTACCTCATTCTTCTGGCGGTGGGTATGAATGGGCTATCTGTCAGCGCTGGCTTGCCGCCCGCGGCGGTCTCAGACTCCGACGCCAGGGCCTGGATCCACCACACCACACCGTTGCCCAAGGAGATCCGCATCACCGGCCAAGTTGAGGTTCCCGCCGATCAGGTTGCGGTGCGTGTGTCGAATGACGCCGATCCGCTCATCCAGCAAGCGGCCAAGGAGCTGCGCGAGGCGCTGGGTGGTCCCGAGTCCGCGGGGGGCGCGGACGGCTTCACTATCACCCTGCAGTTGGGCGGCAGTGAGGCGGAGAAGCTGAAACAGTGCAAGAACGCGGACCAGGCCTATCGAATCGAGCCCGCCGCAAACCGAACGGGTCTCCATTGCGTGGCCATCGGCCCACGTGGCCTCTACTACGCATCGAAGACCTTGCAGCAGCTTGTGAAGGCACGGCTGCGGGATGGCCGTGCGGTCATGCCCGTTCTGCGGGTCACCGATTGGCCGGACATGGCCGACCGTGGGCTGTGGGGCGGCGACCACTCCCTTCACTTGAGATGGATGTCGGATCGCAAGATGAACTACGGCGAGCACATCTCCAGTTGCCGAATCGATAAGGACAAGCGCTGTTCGGTTCACCTGGGCGATTATAAACGGCGACTGATCGACGAGGGCCCAATCTACGGCATCCAGCCCGTGCCGGTCATTCTGCACCTCGAACAACTCAAGGGCTCGGGCATGTTCGAGGTGTACCCCGACCTGCAGGGCAAGGACGCCACCGACGGGGTCATCTGCTTCAGCAATCCGAAGATTGTGGACCTGTTGGCCGAGTGGCTCGTGCTCTGGGGTAAGGAGCCCGCGGTGGCTGAAGTCGACATCTGGATGTCGGAGAACATGTACGGCAAACAAGGTTGCCAATGCGAGCGATGCACGGGCCAGGATCTGAGTGTGCTCGAAGCACGGGCGATCGCGAAAGCCTACGCCAAAGCTCGACAGCAGTTACCGGCGTTGGGCCTGCGCGTGCTCAGCAGCGAGGCGACCGAGCAGAGCAACCCGCAGGTCCTCAAGGAACTGCCGCCGGAGGTCAAGTTCTGGTACTACCACAGCCTGTTCACCTACAACACCTCGCGGACACCGATGATCGGCAAGTTCCAGCCCTATCTGATCGACGCGATCAAGGGCGGGCGATGGGTCGGTGTTTGCCCGAACCTCGTAGCCTATGTCGGCATGTGGCAGCCGATGACCAGTGCGACTTTTATCCATGGGCGCATGAACGAGTTTGTCGGCAAAGGACTCTCCGGTCTGATCGGGTACGCCGTGCCGCGGCTCTACTGTTGCTGGTTCAACACCGAGGCGGCGGCTGAGTGGACCTGGAATGCCCAGGGCCGGACGACGCGTGAGTTCGCTTTGTCCTACGCCGTGCGACAGGGCTACCCTGATCCGGAGAAGTTCGCCGACTGGTCTGAGATCATGGGCGAGGTGTCGTGGGATGTGTATGGGTCGAGTTTCCCGGCCGGCGAATTGCGCGACCAGCCGGGCAAGCTGGCGGATTTGCTCCGCAACGGCAAACTGCCCGAACTCGGGTACGTCCTGTGGGATGTGTACGGCATTCCGTTCGGCGACTTCAAGACAGAGGAGCAGCTCAATCGCCGGTTCGACGAGGCGGCCCGAGGCCTGCAGCTTGCCAAGGAACTGGGGCTCGATGAGTACTTGCACGAAAGCCTTGTGGTGCAGGGCTACATGAACGCGATCAAGGCCTTGTACGAACTCGGGCGGGTCGTCGGGGCGGACGGGGTCACCGACAAAGCAGCGGCCACGCGCTGGTTCCAGGCGTATGTCGACGGTTTGAAGCAGGCCCGCGAGCACCTGCCTGCCTGGGAGAAAACGCTGCCCGGCAAGCGATCGGATGAGAATCTCGTCCAGCGCGCCGTTGATCTGCTCGGCGATATGTCAGCGGGTATGACCGCTCTCGCCGGCGGCCTCGGCATCGAGCTCAAGTGAGTAAGCAGGACGGCGAGTGAGTGGGCGATCGGTTTTACGGTGCGACATGAATAAGCTGTCGCTTTGTGAGCAAGGCCCCCGACCGGCTTGCCGCTTCGCGAAACTTGCGCGAAGCCTTGCGATGCGCGGCATTCGCGTTATCGTGACGTCCTTCAGGACGCGAACGCCACGGGGCGGCAACCCGGTTGTGGCGTTGCGGTACACTTGATGTCATGGAGCAAGTATGCGACTGATTCGATTCGAGGATGCGAGCGGGCAGGTGCGGATGGGCGAACAGCTTGGGCCGGACGAGGCTCGGGTGATTCGTGGGGACGTGTTCGGCTCGCATGAGGTAACTAACGAGAAAGCTCGCGTCAAGCGTCTCCTCGCACCGATCGAGCCGCCGAACGTCATCGCGATCGGCTTGAACTACCAGCGGCATGCCGCCGAAAGTGGAACCAAGGTGCCCGCTTTTCCGCTGGTCTTCTTCAAGCTGACAACGTCGGTCGTCGGGCCGGGTGAGCCGATTGTCTTGCCGGCCGAAGCGCCTGATGAAGTGGACTACGAGGCGGAGCTGGCAGTGGTGATCGGGCGGCGAGCCCGCAAGGTCTCCGAAGCCGACGCGCTGCGGTACGTCCTGGGGTATACCTGTGCCAACGACGTGTCCGCACGCGATTGCCAGATTCGCCGTGACAAGCAGTGGGCGCGGGCCAAGGGCTTCGACACCTTCTGCCCACTGGGGCCGTGTGTGGTGATCGACCCCGCCATGAACCCCGGCGCTTTGCCGATCCGTGCCCGCCTAAGCGGGCAGGTGATGCAGGACTCGAATACCGCGGACATGATTTTCTCCGTGCCCCGGCTGATCAGCTATCTCTCGTACCAGTTCACGCTGCTGCCGGGCACGGTCATCTGCACCGGGACGCCCGAGGGCGTGGGTTGTGCTCGCAAGCCGCCTGTTTACCTCAAACCCGGCGACACGATCACCATCGAGATCGATGGCATCGGCGAGCTGTCAAACCCGGTCGTCGCGGATCGGTGATGCCGTGAGGACGGCGATCGGATATAATGTCTCCGCCGACGGTCGGCACCCCGGGTACCGAACGCATTTCTGCCGTGGGTGATCGCTTCCCTCCGTGGGAGGACGAAGCGCGGGGCAGCGGCGGGGCCGGGTCCGGCAGCAGGCGGGCGGCCTGCCATCCAAAAGAGGCAACACTATCACAAAGGGCAGACGAACGATGAAACGTCGCGACTTCCTGAAGCAATCAGCGGCTGCGGCTGCGGCGGGCATGACGTTCCCCTACTTTGTGCCCTCCCGCGTCTTGGCGGCACCGGGCCGGAAGGGAGCCAACGACAAAATCATCGTTGGTTTCGTCGGCACAGGTGGTCGGGCCCGGCACCTGATGGTCCATGAGAAACTCGACGACAACGGGAAGATAGTTGCCGTGGCCGACTGTTTCCTGCCCCGGATTGAAGAGGCGGCCAAGGTCGTGCCCGGCAGCGACCAGTGGAAACAGTACCAGAACTACCGCGAGATGTTCGAGAAGGAGAAGCTCGACGCGGTCTTCGTGGCCACCACCACGCACGCGCGGGCGCTGATTTGTGCCCACGCCATGCAGGCCGGCCTGGACATCTACGCCGAGAAGCCCCTGACCCTCACCGTCGCCGAGGGGCGAATCCTCTCCAACGCTGCCAAGAAGTATAAACGTGTTCTCCAGGTGGGCACCCAGCAGCGCAGCATCCCGGTCAATGCCTACGCCAGCAAGCTCGTGCGCGAAGGGGCGATCGGCAAGGTGCATACGGTCATCGCGTACAACTTCGAGCCGCCCCAGCATTGGACGCCGCAGCCCGGTCAGCCGGTCCCCGATGGCCTCGATTGGGACGAGTGGTGCAACCAAACCGAATTGCGGCCCTACCATCCGGACCTGTACCGCAAATGGGGCCTGTGGTGGGATTACGACGGCGGCGGGCAGTCCTGGGGCGTGAGTGGCTGGGGAACGCACGCATTGGATCAAGTGCAGTGCGCCCTGGGCACCGATGACACCGGACCGGTCGAGATCTGGCCCGACGAGCCCGGCCCGAGCGGCAAGATCACCATGAAGTACGCCAGCGGTACACTGCTCAAGCTGCACGGCCCCAAGCGACACTTGGAGGATTTGGGGGCCATCTTCATCGGCGACAAGGGCAAGATCGACATTCAACGGGGTTCGTATTACCCCGAGCCCGAGGAACTGCTCAAAGGCGCTCCCGAGAAGATCCCCGCCAACTCGCCGGGCGAGTGTGTGCCGCACTTGGCCAACTTCTTCGAGTGCGTGAGAACTCGTCAGCGGCCCGCCGCCGACGTGGAGATCGGCCATCGTTCAACCACCGTTTGCCACCTGGTGAATATCTGCCGGGAGCTGGGTCGCAAGCTGCAGTGGGATCCCGTAGCCGAACGCTTCGTCGGCGACGACGAAGCCAACGCCAAGCTTTCCCGTCCGCGACGAGCAGGCTACGAGTTCCCCAAGGACCTCGCATAGGCGAAAAATGGTGTCAGGATGAATGGTACTGCCGTGCGGCGAGGGGTCATGACGCGCGGAGTTTAACCGCTCGCGCAGGCCGCACTGCTGGTGTTGAGCCTCGCGTTCGCGTATGATTTCGGCTTAGGC
>JAAYDF010000004.1 GCA_012729395.1 Phycisphaerae bacterium | reverse complement strand
CGGGCATCCAGCCGCAGCAGATCGACGTACCAGACGTTGAACCCCTTGAGCGTGGTGTAGGGAAACGCCTCGGTGAAGCTCATCAGGTACGAGCGATCCAACCACGCCAGGCCGTCGGCTGCCATCCACGGTCCGCTCACGACCACGATCACCGCCAGCGCAGCCAGACCCACCTTCGCCAGCCGCACAATCACCTGTCGCCACGCCGGACCCGCTTCCTTCGCCAGGGCAAAGCCCGCGAACAGCACGACCGGCCCCAGCAGCACGCCCTGAGGCTTGAGCATCATGGCCAATCCCACGCATACTCCCGCCCAGACCCACTCCCTTCGCAGCATCAGCCACACCGCGAACACCGTCGGCGCCAGGATCAGGGCGTCCACCTGACCCCAAAACACACCATTGAGCATTATCGGCGGAAAAAGCCACGCGACCGCCCCCGCGATCAGCCCCACCCTCTGCCCAAACACACGCCAAGCCAACAGCATCACGCCGATCGCCGTCGCCAACTCTGCTACAAACGACAGTGTGGACATGATCAGCCGGGCGGCGACCGTATTGGCGAAGATATCCCCGCCCTGGACAACCCGCAGCACCTTGACCTGAACCCACCGGGCCAGCACGTACAGCGGAGGGTAGTTCGGCGGCGTCGCGGCTTTCCGATCCATCGGCACAAACTGCTCCGCCTGGACCCGCCAGACCCGCCCGTGCACCACCGCCAGATCGTCGCGATCCACCGAGTAGATTCTCAGCAGGCCGTTCTTCTCAGCCGTCAAACCGGTGCCGATGTTATCGAAGTGATCCCACGTATAGCCCCACTTCGGCGCCGCAACGCCAAGCGCGATCCGAATCCCCAATCCTGCCAGCAACACAACCCCAACCCACAGCACCGCCGGTCGCCGCCGCGATATTGGTGTCACCGATTCGCTCGTCCCGCTGCCATCCTTCTTCGTCACGGTATCTACCCTTTCCGCGTATTCCGTGTGCTCCGTGCCGGCTACTCCTTGTGAACACCAACGCCCTGCCGCTGCTCCAGAACACTGCAAAGCGTCTCAAAGACCTCGTCAACCCCGATCCGCTGAAGACAGATGTTGTTGCGGCACGGCGAGAGACGGTCGTTGTAGGCGCTGACACACGGGCTGCATGGGACGCCCGACCAGTGCACGTGGTTGCGCGGCGTTCGGGCGGCAAAGAGTTTCGGCGTCTCCGGGCCGAACAGGGTGATCACGTCGATCGGCGTGAGCGTGGCGAAGTGGGCCGGGCCGCTGTCGTTGGTCACCAGCACCTCGCTGAGGGTATACAGCACCAGCAGTTGCCGCAGCATCGTCCGCCCGGCCATACAGAGGCAGCGGTCGGAGCCGATCTCCCGCACCAGTCGCTCAGCCGGTATCTGCTCATCCGGCGCTCCGGTCAGGGCGACAAAGACGTCCGGATAGCGGTCCAACACCCGCCGGGCCAGCTCCAGGTAGCGATCCGTCGGCCAGCGCCGGATCGGCAGCATGTCGCTGCAGTTGGCGTTCAGCAGCACCAACCGTCCGATCGCTCGACCGCCCGCTTCCCGATGCAGGATCTCCCGAACCCCGCGCAGCTCATCCTCCGTCGGGCGAAACATCGCCGGCGGGTCCTCTGCCTTGGCCGCCTCTCGGTCATAGGCGGGCAGAACCGCCGGCTCCAGCGTCAGGGCCTCCACCATCGTCCAGAACGTCTCAGTGGTGTGCAGATGCGGGTTGTACGAGAGACGGTGGGTCATCAGGTCGCCCCGGTAGGAAGCCTCGCCCGCGAAGGCGTGAAAGCCGACCCGCCGCCGGGCTCCGCTCAGGTACGTCATCGCCGCGGAGGAGCGCGCAAAAAACTCCATGTCGATGGCGGCGTCGATCCCTTCGGCCCGCATACGCCGGACCGCCGCCAGCGCGCCGCGAACGATCTGCACCAATCCGCCGGTCCGGATCGCGATCACGTTCTCCTCTGGGAGCACCTCCAGGATATCCAGGATGAACCGGTTCTCCTGAAAGCAGACGAAGAATACGTTCTCCCGCCCCACCATCGCCGCCGCCCGCCGCAACGCGGCATACGCCAGCACCGTCGAGCCCTGCTCAGCCAGCTTGACAAACAAAATCCGCCGAACCGGCCCCGCCTCACCCGAGCCTCCCCCTATCAGATCCGCCACCCGCCGCCACACACTCAGCGCAGCACAGACCGGCACCCCCACCCACCGATCCACCAGACGCATGGTTGAGACTCTCACTCGGCCTGATCTCCGATCTTGGGTACTCTACCAAATCGCCATCCTCTCCGCCACCATACCGCTATCAGCCCCGCACAAAGCCCCACCGAAACTACCGACACCCACCAACCGGCATCATAGGCAAAAGGCCTGTACTCCAACCGCAAGCGGTGATGTCCTCTTGTCAATGGTACGGCCCGCAGCGCGTAGTTCGCCGGCACCACGTTGTACTCCTCACTGCCGCTCGATTCCAGGCTCCAGGCCCGCCAACCCTCGGCGTATGCGCCGGAGATCAGAAGTATCGCTCCCTCCATGGTCCGTATCTCAACCTCGAGAAAATCCGGACCCGACCGGAGCGCCTTCGCCCACCCCGGCGCGTCCGGCTGTCTGATCTCAGTCCCGGGCTCAGACTCCAATACCACCACTTTCGTCGGATCGAACGAAGGATCGCTCATGACAGCGAAGATGGCGTCACGGTCTTGCTCAATTCTGTAGTCGTGGACCAACGTAAGCGTTTCCATCGGGTCCGCGACCTCCGCCACCTGCAGCCGCCCCTTCTGGGGCGTTGCCACAACCTTCAGCCGAAGCATGCGGTAGAGCGGGTGCAGCTGTCTCAGTCGCACAAACCGGCTCGGATCCTTCCGCGTTGCCTCGTCCGGATTCTGCCCTTGGGTGAACGCCATAAACTCTACATACCGACGGAGAACGCAGGAATCATACCCCCATATATCATCCAGCCCGACTGACATACCGGCATTGTAGAACGGTATGTTCAGTATGCGGCCACCGCCCGCCTTCACGGCGACACCCCTGAGCTGATCCAATCCGAGCGCACGCTCATCGAAACTAGCTCGCGTCATCCGACTGAATGCGAACACCTCCGCAACCGCAAGTACTGCCAGCAGACAAGCCCACGCACGACGGCGATTGGACAACCGGAACGCGGCGGCAACAACCAGACTGATCGCGGCGGCGATCAGTGTCCCGATGGCCGCGAACCGAAGGGCCTCGCCTTCAAAACCCGTGTTCATCCCCACCCGGGCCTTCATGGCCCTTGCGATCCATGAAGAGTCTCGCAGCGTCTCCGCGGCAACCACCCAGAGAATCGCTCCGCCCAACGCAAGAACCACAGCCACGGTGACGATGCCGATCACAATGCGCCTGGCGGAATGCCTGGCCAGTGGCAGCGCATCCAGCCCCATGCCCGCCAGCATCGCCCAGAATGCTGATGCGAAAAACAGATACTTCGTGCTTCCGCGAAACGAATCGTATCCGGGGACCACATGGTAGAGTATCCAGAACAACGGCGTGTAGGCACCCAAAGCGAGAATAAGAATGATGACCACCATCGCGCCGCAATACCTGCGGGTCTTCCGATCGGTGCCCGCTATTCCCGCTGTCCCCAAAACCAGTGTCGTGATCCCCACGAATGGGGTCACCTCCCACAGATACTCCCTGGCCCAACATCGAACATGATCGATGTCCCCAAAGAAGAGAGGGACAATATATCCGATGAGATTCTCAGGCGGCAGAGAACACGATGAACTGAAGGCATAGTCCAAGCCGTGGCTGCGGGTAGTCTCTGGCGTGGCGCCCATCGCGGTCATCCATTGGATGGCCGATATCCCCGCCGCCATCGCCGCCATGCCCACCATGCTGACAACGATGGCCAAGCGGTTCTGTCGCCGGATGAGGTTGAGGCCGGCATAGATGGCGACGACGATACCTGTATAAAAAACGTATTGAGGAAACCCAGCCAGTACCTGCATCGCCAGAGCTCCTCCCCCAACCAGAATCCACTTGAGGTCGGGACGTTCGAGAAGCCCATCCACAGCCAGCAGAACCAGCGGGACCCAACACCCGGCACAGATCATCGTCAGATGTCCTGCACGGAGATGCATGAATGCATCGCCGCAGAACATGAACACTCCACCCGCCGTCAGCGATGCCCAGAACCCCAGCCCACGGCGCCGAGCCCACAGCAGCATGAACAACCCCGCCAGGTAGACGTGGACCGCAGCGCAGACATTCACGGCAATCCCGACCGGCAGAAGCAGGAACACAATGTTCGGCGGATAGAACAACGCTGACTGAAACCCAGCTACGAACGGCAATCCGCAGAAGACGTGCGGATTCCAGAGCGCGACATTCCCTTTCGCCAATTCTCCAAAGCCGAACGTCCGCCAATGAATGTACTGCTGAAAGAGGTCCGTGCCGTACTGCGATATGATGCGGTGTCCCCAGGGAAGGAGCAGATCGGCAAACATCAGCACATCCAGCCCAAGAAGGACCGTTGCCCCAAGAACCCAGGAAACACGCGGCGACTGCTCCGGTATCGCGGCATGCTTCCGCTTCACTGCCATCGATGTTCCCAGCCTATTACTTCTGGACTTTGACCACCTGTTCGGCAGTCGGCGGTCGACCGGTCTTCATCATTTCCGCGAACAGGTCGAACAGGTAGCTCGCGTCGTGCGGACCGGGCGAGGCCTCCGGATGGTACTGAACGGCCAGCACCGGCAGTTCCTTGTGCATGAAACCCTCAACGGTATCGTCGTTGAGGTTCACGTGCGTGACGGTGACGTTGAGTTTTTCGAGGTCCTCACCGCGGACCGCGAAACCGTGGTTCTGGCTGGTGATCTCAACCCGGCCGGTGTAGACGTTCCGGACCGGCTGATTGCCGCCGCGATGGCCGAACTTGAGCTTGTAGGTCTTGGCGCCAAGGGCCAAGCCCAGAAGCTGATGCCCCAGGCAGATGCCGAACATGGGCACCTTGCCCATCAGCTCGCGCAGCGTCCGGATGGTATAGGTCACCGGCTCCGGGTCGCCCGGACCGTTGGAAATGAAGACGCCGGTCGGATCGTGGCTCATGATCTGGTCGGCTGAGGCATCGGCCGGAACAACGGTCAGTTCACAGCCGCTGTCGACCAGATTCCGAAAGATGTTGTGCTTGGCCCCGCAGTCAATGGCCACCACCCGGCAATCCCGGGTCCGCGCGCGCGGCGCCTGGGCAAACTTCGATTCGAACGCCGCTGACCACGCATAGCTCCGATCCGGCTTGACCACCTGAACCAGGTCCTGGCCCTTCATCTGCGGCGAAGCCAGCACCCGCTCGACCAGTTCGGCGTTCGAGACGTCCTCGGTCGTCAGATAGCCACGCATGGCCCCCTGAATCCGCAGCTTGCGGGTAATGGCCCGCGTATCCACTCCCGAAAGTCCGATAATGTTGTGCTTCCGGAGGTACTGATCGACGTCGTCGCTCGCCCGGAAGTTGCTGACCACCGGCGAAAGCTCCTTGACCACGAAGCCCCGGACCCACGGCCGGGCCGACTCGACGTCTTCGAGATTCACCCCGTAGTTCCCGATCAGCGGGTACGTCATCACCACGATCTGTCCGGCGTACGACGGATCGGTCAGAATCTCCTGGTAGCCCGTCATCGAAGTGTTGAAAACCACCTCGCCCTCACCGGCCCCGACCGCTCCAAACGCCCAGCCGACGAAGATCGTCCCGTCCTCCAAGGCCAGCCGCCCGATTTTTCGCTCGTTTTTCGTGTTCATGTCGCTCATCAATTAAAGGCGCGCCCCGTTTTAGACGATATTACAACCAACGAGGCTGTGGGTCGCCGCCCGACGGTTCGGGCGGTTCAGCCTGGCTTGGAGGGTCCGAGTACCGGCGAACTCGGATCCTCTTTTTTTGTCTCGACGGACCCTCCACCACGCTGGCAGCCATCCGGATTTCACGTTCCTGGAAGAATAGCAGTCCCGCCCGCGGAAATCAACGGTCTGACCGGAAATCCCGGCATCTCAATGGGCAAACGCCGCCCCTATCCGGCGAACCACTCCTTGGGCAGATGCAGCCGGTGGGCGTCGAGCATTTCATCGATGAGCCGCCGTGCCTGGTAAACTGATTTGACCGACCCTTCCAGAACCAGGGCCTGGAGAAGCTTGGCCCGGCTTCGCTCCGTGGCGGCCTCAACGGCCAGTTCGACTAGATCGAAATGCCGTTGGAGAGCGGCTTTGATGCCGGTGGGAATGCGGCCCAGAGGCAGCGGTCGAACGCCCTCGCGGGAAATGCCGGCCACGCATTCGATCACTGCCTCCGGAGGCAGGTTCTCGACCGCATTGCCGTTGGGAACGTTGACGAAAAACTCCCCTGGTCGATCTGCCCGAACCGCCCGTACGATGCGGACCATCTGCTCCTTGTAGCGCAGGGGGCGGCTGAACACGCCGGTATCCAGCGGCTCTCGCCCCGCAGCCTGTTCGAGCATATGGGCGTATTCGCGATCGCCCGGCTCGATATACTGCCTTTCGAGATTGAAGCGGTCGACGCCGAGACGGGTAACGTAGGCTTCGCCCCCGTGCAGTTGAGGGAAGAACTCAGCCGTGTGGCGGTCGTGGACGGCGGGAAACGCCCCGAAGACGTTGAACAGGTCATTGACGAATGGATGCTCCCAGTTCCGTCCGTCGGCTTCGGCGGCGGCGCGGTCGCGGGCAAGGGCGTCGCGGATGGTCCGCCAGGCGTCGCGGCCGTCGATGGTGAAATCATAAAACCACGTCAGATGGTTAATGCCGATGGCCTTGTACGCGACGCGCGTCCAGTCCACCTCGGCACAACAGGCCGGCAGACCGGCGGGCGATTGGGGATCTTTCGCCCCAGCCCACAGGGCAAGTTCCCACGCCACGCCGGGCGCGCCGTGACACATCCCCAACGGCGTCAAACCCGTATCCCGGTAGATGGCGCGGGTGATCTTGGCAACGGGATTGGCGTAGTTGAAGAACAACGCCCGAGGACACAGCTCGGCGATGTCGCGGGCAATATCGAGCATGGCCGGCACCATCCGGAGCGTCCGGAATATCCCGCCCGGACCGTCCGTATCGCCGGCGGACTGGAAAATGCCGTACTTGCGGGGTATCGCAACATCATTGAGCCACGCCTGCCGGCCCCCGACCGCGATGGTAGTGACCACCACGTCCGCATCGGCCAGCAACTCGCGCCGATCGACCGAAACGCGGAGGCGAATCGGCGCTTTGGCATGATCGATCAAGCGCTGCAGCAGCTTGGCTGTGACATCCAGGGCGTCCGGATTGATATCCACCAAGCCAAGGTCCCACGGCTCGCCGCTCTCGATCAGGTCGGCCAGTAGCCCGCGAGTGAAAGACACGCTGCCGGCTCCGATGATAACAATCTTGGCCATTGGTCAACTCCTATATCCCTTACGATTGAACTGAGGCAGATACTGGGCATGAGCGGTCAGAAGGTCTTCGGCAAGCGATCGAGCGCTATCGACCGAAATGGCTGCTCCGTCCAGTAGAAGGGCTTGGGTGAAGAGCCCCGCGTCGCCGGTCAGGGCGGCGTCGACGATGGTTTCGATCACCTGGAACTTGGAGACAAGCGTCGCCGACACGCCCGCCGGAAGCGGAGCCAACGTCAGCGGCCGTAACCCCGCAGCGGTGGCGACGGCGGGCGATTCCACCACCGCCTCCTCCGGCAGGTTCGGCACCTGACCACGGTTCGCCAGGTTGGCCGAGAACACCCGCGGCGTATCCGACTCGATGGCCTCGATGATCTCGATGACCTGTTCGTGTTCGCCGGAACTCCGCCGGAAATACCACTCCGGCAGCGGGGCCTTGCCCTCAGCCTGTTCCTGCATCTCCGCATAGGCCTTGTCGCCGTGGGCGATGGTGCCTTCGAAGCTGAACGCGTCGACACCGAGGGTCTTGCCGAAGTACCGGCCGCCCGGAAACAGGTGCGGGAAGAACTCGGTGATATGGCGATCGAGCACAGCCGGAAAAGCCCCGAAGAGCTCAAAGAGCTGCCACGTAAACGGATGATCGACGGCCTCCGCAAGCTCCTTGCCGCCCGTCTTCTCAGCCAGCACGCGGTGGACAAGCGGCCACGCGTCGCGCCCGCGGTGGCGAAACTCGGTGAACCAGGTCAGATGGTTGATGCCGGCTGCGCAGCTCGTTACCTCGTCGCGAGGAATGCCGGCGAAGTCAGCCAGGTACTGCCCGACGTGAAGCACGCCGTGACACAGGCCGATAACTTCGGCACCCGTGGCCTTGCGAACGCCGCGACAAACCGCCGACATCGGATTGGAGTAGTTGGCGAAGACCGCATCGGGGCACAGATCGAGCACGTCGCGGGCGATCTCCACCATGGCCGGGATCATCCGCAAGGCCCGCGAAAGCCCGCCCGGCATGATCGTATCGCCCACCGGCTGATAGATGCCGTGTTGGCGTGGGATAAACACATCCTGCTCCCACGCCCGACGCCCGCCGACCGCAATGGTGCAGATCACCGCCGTCGCCCCGGAAAGCACCTGCCGACGGTCGGTCGAGGCAAGCAGCTTGATCGGGGCGTTCTTCGCCTCGATCATCCGGGCCGAAAGCCGCTCCACACAGCAGAGGGCGGCGGCGTCGATATCGACAAGAGCAAGAGTGGTCTCCCGACCGGACTGGATGACATCGGCCACGAGCCCGCGGGCAAATGATGCACTTCCGGCGCCGATCAGAACAACATGACGCATCATGGTTAGCTCCTACTTGAGCAGATGTTTCTGGGCAGATAGGACAATGCGATCCAACTCGGCTGCGGTCGCCGCATCAACCACCGGCTCACAAGGCCTGCGCAGCAGTTCCGTCTTCTCCTCCGCGATACGCTCGGCCATGCTCGATCCCCCCTGCCGCCGCCAGTTGTCGAAGAAATGGCGGTCGAGCAGCCGAGGAAAGTGCAGTTGCGTGCGAAAACGCTCCGCGGTGTGGTCCTCAGCCAGGAAACTGCCGCCGGGCCCCACACGCTCAATCAATTCCACGGCGAAGGCGTCCTCGGAAACCTCGATACCGCCAACCACATGCTCCAGATACCCGATGATCTCGTTCTGAAGGATCAGCATGTCGAACGAAGAGGCCTGATCGACGCCGCAGATGCCCAGGTGGCCGAAGATGTCAGCCCCCGCGAGCATGCCCGCCATCAGCGTCGCGGCGATCTCCATGCCCGCCTGGGCGTCGGGAACCTTGCTGTCGGTCAGGCCCACGTTGACGTAGACGGGCAGGCCGTAGAACCGGGCGAGTTCCGTCATGGCAATCGCCATCAGGGCCTGCTCCGGTCCGGCGAAGATCATCTGCGTGGTGGCCATGTCGAACGCATGTGGAATGCCGCCGTAGCAGATGGCCGCGCCGGGTTGGATGGCCTGCACGGCGCAGATCGCAGCCAGTACCTCAGCGTTCTCTTGGACCACCGTGCCTGCAAGCGTCACCGGCGCGCTGACGCCGGCTTGGGCCATCGGGCCGATCGACACCGGCAGGTTCAACCGACGGGTCTGGTAGATCACGTCAAGCCCGTCGCGAGGGAACGACAACGGGCTGATCGGCTCAAGGAACGCATAGGTCCGGCGCTCGTTACGCGCGGCATCCTCACCCCCTGCCGCGGCGATCAGCAGTTCATTGACGTACCCGGCCGACGGGCCGTCGTAATACCAGAAGGTGATTGGCTTGCGCGAGTACTTCAGCATCGTCGCCGCGACGTGGACGCAGCGGACCTTGGCCGGAATATCCTGCGGGTCCGCCATCGACCCGGCGATGTTGATCCACTCCAGGCGGTTCGCCATGTGTACGCCCGCAACCACATCGTCCAGCCGGGCCGGCCGTCGAATGCCGTTCTCCAGCCAGTGAGCCTCGCCGGCAATCGAATTGTAATTCCGGCTCCCAACGCCGAACCGAGCCGCCGGCTGCCCATCCTGCGAAAAGAGCTCATACGTCCGAGCGGTTCCAGCCAATGACTCGTCAACCAACCGTCGCGGCAGATGGACCCGCTGACCGTCCCGATCAACCTTCGCCCCGGCCTCGGCCAGCCGGTCCGCCACCTGCCCGTGCGGCAT
>JAAYDF010000232.1 GCA_012729395.1 Phycisphaerae bacterium | reverse complement strand
GTACTCATGCTGAACGAGCTTCACGAAACCGGTTTGATGACCCACATGCCGTTCCTGACGCCCGATGAGAACGGCAAGCCCGTGCTGCTGTTCTGCCAGGCGGACGAGTCGCGGCTTTGGAAGCTGCATGCCCGGTTGCCCGATGGCAGCATCCTGCGTCTCTCGACGGGCATGCCCGAGGATGTGTGCGAATGCTCGCCCACGGCATGGCGAGATGAAACTGGTTGGCACGTGAGCTTTATCGCCGGCGGCGGCAAGCGCAATCCGCTCTTTCGGCTCTACCGCATGGATGGTCCGAACTGGGATCAGCTCAGCACACCTGTAGCGCTACACGCCACACGGGCAGGGTTCGTCTGCCGTGACCGCCTCGTCCACGCCGAGATGGACAACCTGACCCACGTCCGCGACTCAGCCGGCGACTTCGACATCGAATTGCCCGGGGCATTCATCTACCGCGTCGCCTATCGCGCCGATCGCCCCGACACACTGCTGATCAGCGGCCAGTGGCAGACCGAGGACGAGGTCTTCACCCTCGAATACGACCTGGCCACGGGCCAGCAGAACATGATCGAATGCGACGGCCAGCCGGCCTACAAGTGCACGATCCTGAGCGAGCAGATGCTCTACGCCCAGCGCGCCGGTGAACAGTTCGAGCATCGCCGCGTCACCGCCGCCAAGTCCGTTGCCCGGCGCAGTGTCGCCAGCGCCGTCCGCCACCACGCGGGCCAGGTCCAGCCCATCGCCACCCAGCCCATGGGCAACTGCGGCTGCCGTGGGCGCTCCGCACCGGGCGGCCCAATGGTGACACGGGCCTCCTGCCTCGAATGCGTCGAAAAACACCTCGGAGCAGCCTACGTCCTGCTGTCTGAAACCCGCGACGGTTATGCCCATCGCCTCCGCGCCATCGGCCACCTCTTCGAGGCCGAGGACGAGTCGCAGGAGTGGCCGGAACTCCACGCCGCCATCCGCGAAGCCCGCAAGGCCTACCAGGCCGACGGCACGCTCCCCGACTGGGAGGCCCTCGGCAAGGCCTCCGACGCCGTCCGCACGTCTCCCGGCTGACCACCTGTCGTCAGTCCACTCCCGGATAATCCGCCCAGGTGCGACCGCGCCTGTCACACCCCCATGCCATAATCGCTGGGGTGGTGCGGGCTTACTGCGCACCTGGAGTCGGGTTAATGATTGACAGCAGGGTCGAGCAACTGTTAAATATGAGCGTATCCTTGGCGGCAGCCGGGGGGCATGTTCTCTCAACCGCCGCTCCGGCAAAAGGTGAGCAGATGGACAAGCCCGATGACAGCGTGATGACGATAGACGAGCTTTCGGCGTACCTGAAGATCGCCAAGTCCACGCTCTACAAGCTGGCCCAGGAGGGAAGCATCCCAGGCCAGAAGGTTGGACGGCACTGGAGATTCCACCGTTCCGTGATCGACCAGTGGCTCGCCCGTGGCGTGAAGAGGACAAAGCGGAAATAGACCATGCCCCAGATATTCGACAACATCGAGAAGCATCTGCGAACCGCCCTTTGCGAGGCGATGGGGCTTTCAGAACGCGCCGATTTCTGCGTGGGTTACTTCAACCTTCGCGGCTGGCGGCAGGTCGATACGCTTGTCGACAACTGGAGCGGCGGCGATGGCCACTGCTGCAGGCTTCTGGTCGGCATGCAGCAGATGCCGCAGGATCAGCTTCGGTCTGCGATGGGATTGGTGAAGGGTGAAGAGCAGATCGACCAGGCAACCGCCATCGCCCTGAAGCGCAAGCTGGCCCAGGACTTCCGCGACCAATTGATGGTCGGCATCCCGACCAACGAGGATGAGGCCGGGCTTCGACGCCTTGCTTCGCAGATCGTCGCCAACAAGCTCGTGGTGAAGTTGTTCCTCAGGCACCCGCTTCATGCGAAGCTCTATCTGCTCTTTCGACAAGACCCCCTGAATCCGAAGATCGGCTATCTGGGTAGTAGCAACCTCACGATGGCAGGCCTCGCCAAGCAGGGCGAACTGAACGTTGATGTGCTCGACCACGATGCGTGCGATAAACTGGCCAAGTGGTTTGAGGATCGCTGGACCGACCGGTTCTGCATCGACATCTCCCAGGAGCTCGTCGAGATCATCAACAACAGCTGGGCTCGCCCTGAGCCGATCCCGCCGTACCACATCTACGTCAAGACCGCCTACCACCTGTCCCAGGAAGCGCGTGCCGGTCTGACGGAGTTCCGCATTCCCAGCGACTTCGGCAACAAACTCTTCGAGTTCCAGAAGGCAGCCGTGAAGATCGCGGCCCATCACCTCAACAAACGTGGCGGCGTCGTCATCGGTGACGTGGTCGGCTTGGGCAAGACGTTGATGGCCACAGCGCTGGCTCGCATCTTTGAAGACGATCATGGCGTTGAAACGCTGATCATCTGCCCGAAGAACCTCGTGCGGATGTGGGAGGACTACCGCCAGCAATACCGGCTGCGGGCCAAGGTGCTCTCGATCACGCAGGCGCAGCGCGAGCTCCCGGACCTGCGTCGCTTCCGACTGGTGCTGATCGATGAGAGCCACAACCTCCGCAACCGCGAGGGCAGGCGCTACCGCGCTATCGCCGAGTACATCGCCTCCAACGACAGCCGTGTCATCCTGCTTTCCGCCACGCCATACAACAAGACCTACCTGGACCTGTCGAACCAGCTTCGGCTCTTCATCGATGAACAGAAGGACATCGGCATTCGCCCCGAGAAGCTCCTGCGAGAGCTCGGTGAAACCGAGTTCATCCGGCGACACCAGTGCCCCGTTCGATCATTGGCTGCGTTCGAGAAGAGCGAATACACGGACGACTGGCGCGATCTGATGCGGCTCTATCTTGTGCGACGCACGCGCAGCTTCATCCAGGAGAACTACGCAAAGCTCGATCCCGCCCGGAACCGCAAGTATCTTGAGTTCTCGGATGGCACGCGGTCCTACTTCCCGACTCGCGTGCCCAAGACGGTGAAGTTCAAGATCAGCGAGAAGGACGCCAACGACCAGTATGCTCGCCTGTTCGCCGACGATGTCGTCAAGGCCGTGAATGACCTGACGCTGCCGCGATATGGCCTGGGCAACTACCAGAAGCCATCGCCTCATCAACCGCCCACGCCCGATGAGGCCAAGGTCCTCGGTGATCTGTCGCGAGCGGGAACGCGTCTGAAAGGCTTTTGCCGCACGAACCTGTTCAAGCGGCTTGAGAGCAGCGGCCACGCGTTCATCCTCTCCGTCGAGCGGCACATCCTCCGCAACTTCATCTGCCTGCACGCCATTGAGAAGGGGCTGCCCATCCCGATCGGCACGCAGGACATGGGCCTGCTAGACACTTGGGCCAACGATCAGGACACCGATCTTTGGGACCCCGCCGCCGACAACGACGACAACGGGAACGGCAACGGGAACGATCCGACCTCGGGCGTTCGCCAGGTCATGACCGAGCAGGATATTCGCGCCCGGGCCTCCGAGGTCTATGACACCTACGTCGCGCACTTCCGTCGCCGGTTCAAGTGGCTCAAGCCTGAGCTCTTCGATGAGAACCTGGCCGATGACCTGCGCAATGATGCCAAGGCGCTCCTGAAGGTGCTCAAGAAGGCTGGCGATTGGGACGCCAAGCGAGACGCCAAGTTCCAGGCCCTGGTCTCGCTGCTTACCAAGCAGCACCCCGGCGACAAGGTGCTGGTCTTCTCCCAGTTTGCCGACACCGTGAACTACCTTACCGAGCACCTCAAGGCGCACGGGCTTCAAGCCATCGAGGGGGTGACCGGCGATACCGACGATCCGACAGCCATCGCATACCGATTCAGCCCGGTCAGCAATGAGAAACGTGGTCAGGTCGATCCGGCGAAGGAACTCCGCGTCGTCCTGGCCACCGACGTGCTCAGCGAAGGCCAGAACCTGCAGGACTGCTCGGTCATCGTCAACTTCGACTTGCCTTGGGCGATCATCCGCCTCATCCAGCGCGCCGGTCGTGTGGACCGCATCGGCCAGCAGTCGGACACGATCATGTGCTACTCGTTCCTGCCCGCCGAGGGCGTCGAGCGGATCATCCGCCTGCGTTCGCGCGTGCGGCAACGGCTGCGCGAAAACGCCGAGGTGGTCGGGGCCGACGAGACATTCTTCGAGGACCAGGACGATGCCCAGACCGTCCGCGACCTCTTCACCGAGAAGGCGGGCATTCTCGATGGCGACGAAGACACCGAGGTCGACCTCGCCTCCTACGCCTACCAGATCTGGAAGAACGCCATCGACCGCAACCCCGAGCTTGCGAAGATCATCCCAGCCATGCCGAACGTGGTCTACTCCACCCGGCCGCACAAGCCGACGGCTGATCAGCCCGAAGGGGCACTGGTCTACCTGCGAACCGCCGAAGGCAACGACGCCTTGGCCTGGATCAACAAGGATGGAGTGAGTGTCACCGAATCGCAGTTTGCCATCCTGAAGGCGGCGGAGTGTCAGCCGGATACCCCGGCTCTGCCCCGTCATGAACAACACCACGAGATGGTTGCCAAGGGCGTGAAACTGATCGTCGAGACTGAGAAGTCTGTTGGGGGACAACTTGGGCGTCCGTCCGGAGCCCGGTTCCGAACATACGAGCGGCTTAAGGCGTACGCCGAGGCGGTCAAGGGCACCCTGTTTGCCACGCCCGAACTGCTCAAGGCCATCGAAGATATCTACAAGTACCCACTGCTCCAGTCCGC
>JAAYDF010000231.1 GCA_012729395.1 Phycisphaerae bacterium | reverse complement strand
GGCAATGCGCCCCGCGAATCCGAGGACAACGCCGAGTAAGGAAAAGCCAATGCCCCAGATCTTCGACAACATCGACAAACACCTTCTGACGGCCCTCTCGGAAGCGATGGGGCTATCGGAACGGTCATCCGTTGCGCGCATCACGTGCCGCGAGGTACGGCGTTCGGCCTCAAGGGCGCGTTCCAGGGCCCGAGCACGCCGCCGGGCGGTATGCAAACCTCGGATGCACGCGAGCACGTCGCTGGCTACGCCGCTGCAGCATTCATCAGAATGTGATTGTTCCATTGTCAGCCTCGCGAGTATTTCAAAGACCGCAGCCGCCCTGAGCCATTAGTGGTCGCCTGTCCTCCACTCCCGCTCAGCGCGTGCCAGAAGCTCAACGACTTCTCCGGAACTTTCTGCCTGAGCCAAGTGCAGGCGGTTGTCGGCCTCATTCATGAATCTGGCAATCCGAGCCAGGATCGGCAGGTAGACTTCGTAACTTTCCTTGGGCGTCAGCAGCAGGAATACGAAACGCGCCTTTTCGTCTTCAGCCTTTCCGAACGGAATACCCTCCGTGAAGACGCCCAGCATCCCGGTAAGCCCGCGAAAGCCCCGCAGGGCGGCGTGTGGAATCGCGGTGCCGTTGCCAATGTAGGTTACCCCTGCCCGCTCGCGATTCATAACCGCGCTGACGATTTCGTCACGACGAACAGCGGGCACCTGCCGCCCTTCAATCAGCGCGTCCACGAGCGCTTCCACAGCCTCAAGTTTCCCGGTCGCGGGAAGGCGGACTCGGACCGTCCGATCCCAGAACACGTCCGTGAGGGCGGAAGGTCGTCCACGGTTGGTCAGGACCATCATCACCGGCCCTGACGCCCCTGCGGCTACACGACTGGGAATCGAGGCGGATGCGTGGTTCTCCATCAGCCACTGGCTGGACCCGCCAATCACGATGAGATCGCCGGGGCGAGAGCGGCAGGTGATCTCGTCGGCAACGTCGCTTCCCAGCCGCACCTTGACGGGCATGCTCACGTCCGCCACGTCCACGTACAGGCGCGCAGCGTCGCGGATGTGGCGACACCGGCGCTTCAGGTCGGCTCGACGAAGCCAGAAGTCGTGGCTTGGCTGTACGATGCGGAGCACCTGGGCATCAAGGGACCATGCTTTGGCCAAGGCATCGGCGACCCGAATGCCCTCAAGAGCATGTGCGCCGCCGCCGGCTGGCACGACAATCCGTCGAAGTGCGCGGTCGCTGTGCCGCACCAGGACAGCGGTCACGTTGATGTCTTTCACGACGCGCGCGTGAACGGCCACATCCTCGTCGGTGTTAGGCCATTTGGCGATCAGCATGTCGAAGGGCCAACTAGCGGCAATCTCCTGAATGCGAGCCGCCAGGCCCTTATCTGCTTGCGGCTCACGTACAGCCATCACGCCGCTACCACCATCGACAGGCAATTCGATGCGACAGCACGGTGCCGCATTGTCCCGATGCTGGTAATCACGGAGAACGCCGATGTCAGCCGATTGGGACTTGGCCAGGGCATACGCATATTCGCGCAGGTATTGTTCCTGATGCGGCTCCGTGATCACCAGCAGGATGCGGTAGGCATGGACACACGCCACGTCACGCGTCGCATCCTCCTGGCGGCAGATCGTTGCGGAAGTCATGATGTCATCTCCTATTGGGGTCCCGCTGGATGACGCCCAGTGCAGTAAGCAATGCCACAATCCACCAGATCATCGCGTTTCTCCTACAACACACCGCTTTCCTGAACCTCGGCAAAAGTCACGTTCGCTGGCACAACCGCGTCCATGCTCGCCACGTAGCCCACCACGGCCTCTCGCATCTTGTGCTGAGCGGATTCTCTCGTATTCGCGCTGGCCACGCAGCCTGGCAAAGTCCGATGCCGGCGCTGACCAGCCGCGAGGGTTCATTCGTCGAAGCCTCGGCCAGCACGCAGAAGGTGATGGCACCGGGCTCTAGCTTCGCCAGTCCGTCGGCTCGTGGAACAACGCAGCACCGGGGCGGCAGGATGCTGGACACGCGAACCAGGTTGCCCCGCTCGATACCCGCCTTACGCAAGGCGAGCTCGAAGCTCTGAAGGCGGTTGCGGTGCCTCCCGACGCCTCGGGTGAGGAAGACTTCCTGCGGTACAAGCGGCATCTTGCTCAATTCAAAGGCCCTTTCCGAATCAACATGGAGCTCTAGCCGCAACAACGCTGGTCTGCAAGCGACAGGCCGCACGGGCGTCAAGCAGCAGACACAGCGCGAACCGGTGGCCTGTAATTGACGCCGTTGAAAAGGCTTATGGCAGGAAAATCAGGAAAATGCGGCAGGGCACGAAGTACCGGGAACCGCCATCAAGGCCTTCCAGCGGCGCAGCGTAGATAGCCGCTGACGCTGGAGAGTGAACTGCGAGCCTTAATGTAGAAGCGGTGGTACATTTCTAGTCTCTGCCTCAATTAGCCATCTTATACGAAACCCGGCACCCCGTGTCAAGCCTTTCGCGCGGATTCCTGGCTCGGCCCTGGCTCCGGGCTCGCCGCTCTTCTCGCCGCGGTGTCTCGCCACACGGTACACGGTGTCCTCGCCGCGGTTGAACTCTGCGGGGATAGCGGTTATTCTCTCGCTGCGGGAGTCGCTCCCGACTGTCCGCGAAACAACGCGAGAACCCTATGAGCTTGCCAGAGGAACTGTCATGGAACGGCATCGTCTGCGGTCGACGCTCTTTGTTGGCGTCTGTGTTTTGGTAGCTGCGGCCGGGCTGGGCGTTGATCGCGCCCTGCCGGAGCTGTCCAGGCTTACCAGCGGTCTGAGCTGGCCCGGCCTGGCGGGGATCGTGGCCGGCGTCATGGCGCTGTGCGGCATCTTGACGCTGGTGACTCACTTCCTGCTGGCCCGCAAGGGCAAGCCGCCGGTCGAAGGGGTGATGGTGGGCAGGTTGTACTGGCTGCTCGGCCTCCTGGCGGTGCTCATCTCCCTGGCTTACGGCTTTGGCGTGCTCGGCACGTTCACCACCGCATTCAGCCTATTCGGCGGCATGCTCCTGGGCTGGTCCCTTCAGGCCCCGGTCAGCGGCTTCGCCGCGTGGGTGCTGGTCTCGCTGAAACGTCCCTTCCGTCCCGGCGACCGCGTGCAGTTCCCGACGCTTGGGCTGACCGGCGACATCAAGGATATCGGCCCCATGTACACGGTGCTGAATCAGGTCGGCGGGTCCATCGCCAGCGAGGAAGCCGTCGGCAGGTACATCCTGGTGCCCAACGCGATGCTCTTCAGCCAGGTCGCCATCAACTACACCGTCTCGCAGGAGGCGGCGTACATGCTGGACGAGGTGGTCGTGCGGATCACCTATGATTCCGACTGGCGCAAGGCGGAGCGAGTCCTTCTGAACGCGGCGCGCGCGGTTACGAAGGACGTCATCGAGGCGACCGGCAAGCCGCCGTACATACGAGCGGACAACTACGACTACGGGGTGTACCTCCGCCTTCGCTATCACACGCGCGTGAAGGACCGGGCTGAGACAAGCTACGAGATCAACAAGCTGATCTTCGAGGAAATCCAGAAGACGCCGTCCGTCGATATCGCCATCCCGTATGTCTATTCCTTCCGCGCCGGGCAGGACCGCAAAGAGGAGGCTTCCCAAGACCTCGAGGCACGCAACATCTCCCAAATCGACGTGGCGAAGATCGCCAATGGCCGGAAGGTCTTCGACCCGGAGGACGTGGAGCTGCTCGCGCAAGGCATCAAAGCCGAGGGGCTGCTCCAACCCATCGTTGTCGTAAAGAACGTTACCACCGGCCAGTACGAGGTGCTGGCCGGGCACCTGCGGTTGGAGGCATGCAAGAAGCTTGGCTGGAAGAAGGTTCCCGCCATCGTGCGCGAGGTGGGCGCAGCGCCGCTGACACCAGCCGGCCAGGCATAGCCTGCGGGCTTCTATGTGATCGGACCATGGTCCCAACGCACTACATCCTGTTAGGCGTGGCCGTTCTTGTCCTGCTGAGTGTCCTAGCCAGCAAGGCATCGGAGCGGCTTGGTGTGCCGGCGCTGCTGATGTTCCTGCTCATCGGAATGGTCGCCGGCTCCGAAGGGCCCGGAGGCATCTACTTCGATGATGCGGCAGTCGCCAAGTTCGTCGGGACGCTGGCTTGCGCCCGCATTTCGGCCCGTTCCCACCGGGGTTGTTAACCCGCACCGCCTCTCGGCCGCGAGAGGGCGAGAGTTTCGGCCAGGATGGCCGAAAAGGCTCTCGGAGCGGTTAACGGCACGGTACAGAGAGCCGGCTGCGTGCGGCCGGAAGTATCTGCCGCAACTTACGTTGGGGGCGGAGCCAAGCCCATCGTGGCGCTCGCGCGTAAAGAAGGCGGTATCGTGCTCGATACCGCCTGGGACCTCCCCGACTTGGACTCGAACCAAGAACCTAGCGGTTAACAGCCGCTCGCTCTACCGATTGAGCTATCGGGGAACTCGATCGAACCCTAATTATGTAGCCGTGATCGGCGTTTTGTCAACGGGTCTT
>JAAYDF010000230.1 GCA_012729395.1 Phycisphaerae bacterium | reverse complement strand
CCCAGTCGCCTTGCTCGGAGATCGTCGAGTACTGGTTCTGTGTGCTGAGCAGTTCGCCACCGTCGTAGAAAATCTTGTACGGAGCGGCGGATGTCCGGTTCGTGCCCATCTGGAAGAAGGCGTACACGTCATAGAGGCCTCCGATTGGCAGGTTGGGCGTCCAGGTGCACTTGCGGGTCGCGCTGGACTCGTTGGTGTTGCCCGTGCCGGTCGCGTACAGGTAGTTGGTTCCGATCTTCGGCACGGTGGCGATAGATCCACTGCCCCACGACGCCCCGCTGGGCGAAGTGTTGGTCCAGCCGGAGTCGAGGTTGTCAATCACGAGGTCGGGTACGTCGGCGATGGTGGTGAAGGTCATGCCGGCGGAATAGGCTGTGCCGGCCGCGTTCGCCGAACGAACCCGGAAGTAATAGGGCGTGCTCGGTTGCAGTCCGCCGATGAAGACCGCGTGGGCGGTCTGGAGTGTCGGATCCAAGGTCGTGGCGGAGCCGTATGCCGGGGTGAGGCCGTATTCGACCTGGCTGTCCGCCAGCACATCTGTGGTCCACAGAATGGTGGCGCCATAGGCGGTTACGCCCGTGATCTCGACGCCGCTGATGACCGGCGGGCCGGTCGTCTTGAAAGTGGCGTCGCTGGATTGGGACGAGCCGTAGGCGTTGGTCGAGACCACCTGGAAGTGGTAGGTGGTCAGCGAAGCAAGCCCGGTCACGGTGGCCGAGTGGTTGGTCACCAATGTGGAATCGAGAGCGGTCTGTGATCCGTAGGCACTGGTCAGACCGTAGCGGACCTGGCTGGTGGCCGGGGCGTTGGTCGTCCAGGTGATCGTGGCGGAGTTGGCGGTCACTGTCGTGACCTGCACATCGGTGATCTGAGGTGGGCCGGTGGTCCTGAAGGTGAAGTCCGCCGACGTGGTTGTACCGTTATCGTTGCCGGAGATCACCCGGTAATGATAGAGGGTGTTGGCGGCCAAGCCGGTCAAGTTGACGGTGTGGGCGGTGACGAGACTGCTGTTCAGCGGTGACGCACTGCCGTAGGCGGTGGTGGTTCCGTACTCGACCTGTGAGTTGGCGGCTTGGTCCGTGGTCCAGGTGATGGTGGCCGAGTTGTTGGTGATACTACCGGCCTGCACGTTGGTGATCTGCGCAGCGGGGCTGCCGCCGAACTGGAGGTCCTTCTCGGTCATCTGGCCCGCGCTGACGGACACACTGGCGGATACATTGGCGTATCCGGTGGTGCTGGCGGTCACGGTGTAGTTGCCCGGCGGCAGGTCGATGAAGGCGTAGAAGCCGGTGCCGCCGCAGGTGATACTGCGCGAGACAGGCCCGGTCACGCTGACCTGGGCGCCATCCGCCCAGGTTCCATCCGAGTGGAAAGTCACCGTTCCCATCATGTGTCCCTGGGTCGGGCTGCTTTTCCAGGGCATGTCCGGGATGGTGGTCGGCGACGGCGTGACCTGAGAAGTCAGGTATGGGGAGAAAGCCGTCCAGGTGCCGCCCTCATAGGGGGCGTAGTACGAGTAGCCGCAGAATCCGTACGCGTAGTTGCCCGCGGGCGAAGCATCGCGTGTCTTGAGTAATTGGGTGATTGCGTTGGCCCGGGTGTTCATGTAGATGCCGGGGCCCACAATGGTTTCCCGGTTGAACTTGCGATCCTTCTGGAAGTTCATCCAGTTGGCGTAGTCGGTGGGCCGCGACGACTGATCGAAGTAGTTCATGGTCACGCAGAGATCCAGCGTGCCTTCCTGCATCCACGCGTCAAAGTCCGAGAGAACCTGATAATAGGGGCGAGTGTTCATGAACGCGGACCGAGTGGAAGAGGACGGCGACGGGGCCCAGGTCACCACCGCGCCGGAAACCTTGACTTCGGGGCGGTACTTCATGGTGTGGGCGTACACGCGGCGGACGAAGTCGCTGATCTGGTCGCGGCGCCACTGCAGGAACAGTGAGTCGGACGCCGAGGGCTGTCCGGTCCGGCCGTATCGGGCATTGAATCGAGCGACACTGGTGGGGTTGTACCCCTCGTTGGCCGCCGAGAAGCGGATGTAGTCATAGTGCAGACCATCCACGTCGTAGTTCCGCACCACGTCCATGCAGACGTTGGTCAGGTACTCGGATGCACGCGGGTGTCCTGGATCGAGCGGATAGTCCGTGGGTTCGGAGCCGCTGTCGTAGCGGGTAATCCAGTAATTCTCCGGATCACTCGGATCGTTATGGGCTTCATATACGGGGCTGGATGCGTTGGTCTTGAAGGCCACAACCCATGCGTGGACTTCGATGCGTTGTTTTCCGCCCGTGGTGTCGTGGGCCGCGTCGATGACGGCCTGCAGACCGTTGAAGTTCGAGGGGGTCAGCCCGGACATGTACGGCTCGCCGACGGCGGAGGGGTACATGGTGTCCGCCCGGCGACGAACCTGAACAAAGACGGCGTTGCAGTTGGCTTCCCGGATCTGTCCGATATTGGTCGCACTGCCGACCTTACCCAACAGAGTCTCGACCTGTGTCTGGGAGAGGGCTCCCGCATGCCATGCGTCAATCCAGAAGGCACGGAGCTCCTCCGCCTGAGCCGGCGATGCCATCGCCAGGCACGCCAACCCCAAAGCCATCGTGACCATCACGCTTCCCAAGAATCCGTTCCGGCGGTTCGCCATAACTGCACCTTCGCCCCGAAAAAAGTGAGAAAACAGAAACGTACACTTTGGGTCGGGTCTCCGCGACGATTCCCTACACCCACTTATATGGTAGCGAAAGGCCGCCGCCGATTCCAGTGGTGCTGCCATCGCCGGAAAGACGGGCAGGGTGGAAGGGTGTCTGCCGGTTTCCCCGAGCCCGCCCCCTGCGGTAGAATGGGGTATCCGCCCCGCGGGCGGAGTTCGGAGTAATGCGGCATGCCTTATCAGAACATGAGCTTGGAGAACTTTGCCAAGCATGTAGGTATGGACGCCCGTGAGGTCCGCCGGCTTGCGGACCGCGGTGAGCTGCCTTGTGAGAAGGTGGGCGGGGAATGGCGCTTCAACCGCGCCCGGACCACCGAATGGTTGCAGCAGACCATGCACAACTTCGATCACGGCCGCCTCGTGACCCTTGAACGAGCCATGGGCGGCGGTGTATCGGACATGTTGGTGACGGATCTCATCGGACTGGCCGGGGTGGACCCGGCCCTTTCAGCCAATACAAGGGGCTCCGTTCTTCGCGAGCTGGTGAATCTGGCGGACCGCACGGGTTTGCTCTACGACCCCAAGGGGTTGCTGACAGCCCTGGAACAGCGGGAAGCCATGTGCTCGACGGCGTTGCCCCAGGGCGTGGCCATCCCGCACCCTCGTCAACCCATGCCGTATGTGTCTGCCGAGCCCTTGGTCTGTGTTGCCCGTCTTGCCCGCGGTATCTGGTTCGGCTCGTCGGATCGGCAGTTGAGCCACCTCTTCTTTCTGATCTGCTGCCACGAAGACCGTCAACATCTGAGAGTATTGGCCCGGCTCATGCGAATTCTCGACGGCGATATGATCGCCCGCCTTCTTGAAGCGGAAACGCAGAACGATATCCTTGAACTGCTGATCACCAAGGAACGCGAGGTCACCGCTCCGGAGTGATAAAGCCAAGACGGCTGGATTCTGTTTTTGCGTCAACTGAGGGCGTGACGGCCGACGCAAGACCTGGTCTGTTGCTGATGCGGGATCGAAGGGGGAGGTGGGCGGGGGGGTTTTTACCGACCTGGGGTTTACCCTAGGTTGGTTGATATTGAAGGCCGGCCTGCCGATGGAGATTACTGGAGTAACCGGCGATCAGGTGCCGTCGGGCAAGTCGGGGATAGTGCGTTTGTTTTAGGACGTGTAACGTCAGGGTGGCACCTTGATACGTGCGGGGCATTCGTTTGGGGCTTCCTGGTCCTGCTGGGAAGCACTTGACGGCCGCGCTGAGATGAAGAGATGGACAGTCATATGACGGAACCGGCGGCTGAGGCATCCATTCGCAGCCTGACCACGACTTGCGAAGAGCTGACGCGTCTGGTTGAGCAGGCGAATCGGCAAGCGATGGTTGCCGAGGTTGCCAGCCACGCCAAGACGGAGTTTCTGGCGAGAGTCAGCCATGTGATGCGCACCTCGATGACGGCGATTCTGGGGTTCACGGACAACTTGTTGGATCCGAGTCTGTCGCAGGAGGACCGGCTGGAGGCGGTTCGGACGATCAAGCGGAACGGCGAGCATCTCATCGAGTTGATCTCGGACATTCTGGATCTGAGTCAGATTGAGGCGGGGAAGCTGGCGGTCAACCATGCGGTGTGTTCTCCCTTCCAGATAGTGGCGGATGTGCAATCGCGGATGAATGCCCATGCGTTGGCGAAGGGTCTGCGTCTGGACGTGGATTTCATTGGGGATCTTCCTGAGACGATCCAGACGGACCCGGAGCGACTGCGGCAGATCCTTCTGAACCTGATTGGCAACGCGATCGAGTTCACGGAGACAGGCGGCGTTCGGCTGGTGATTCACTTCTCGGATGAGGGGCTGGAACCGTTGTTGCGGTTCGAGGTGATCGACACCGGCATGGGGATGGACAGCGATCAACTGGCGAGCGTGTTCGATCCGTTCGCGACGGCTGCCCAGGAGCAGGGGCATTGGCGTGGCAAATCAGGTCTGGGGCTGAGCATCTCCAAGCTGTTGGCGGGTCTGTTGGGTGGGGATCTCACTGTTGAAAGCGCGCCGGAAGTCGGTACGACGTGCCGGCTGAAGATTGCGACGGGACCGCTGGACGGGGTGGCGATGGTCGACGGGGCTGAGAACGCCCTGATTGTCCGCAATCACGAGTATCGGCTACGGGCGCGAGATGCCGAGAAGGTGGGCTTGGGCGCGCGTATTCTGCTGGCGGAGGATGGCCCGGACAATCAGCGGTTGCTCAGTTTTGTGCTGCGCAAGGCTGGGGCGGAGGTCGTGGTGGCGGAGAACGGTCGGGTGGCCGTCGATCTGGCCATGGCCGCCGAAGCCGGAGGGCAGCCCTTCAGCTTGGTCTTGATGGACATGCAGATGCCCGTTCTGGACGGCTACTCGGCCACAAGCTTGTTGCGGATGCAGGGGTACAGTCGGCCGATTATCGCGGTGACCGCCCACGCCATGGCGGGCGATCGCGAGCGTTGTCTGAGCGCCGGCTGCGATGATTACACTTCCAAGCCCATCGACCGGTTGCGGCTGGTCGAGGTGGTGCGTACCTGGCTTGATCGTGCCCCGCGGCATGAGTCCGCGGTATCGAGCTGACAACCTGCCGAACGCCTGGTCGGCGTGTGGTTCGCGCTTCGGCGAGGCGATTTCCATGCCGCGACCCGCGGCACTATAGTGCTATATCATCGATTCTGTCTCTCGGGGCGGTGGACCTTCTGTGCGAGGGTTTGCTCGTCCGTTGCGTTATTGGCGGCGTCGGGTTGGGCGTCTTGGAGGAGTCCTCAGAATGGGCAAGCAGCTTGCGATTCACGGTGGGAGTCCGATACGGACGGAGGCGTTTCCGGCCTGGCCGGTCTACGGCAAACCTGAAGAGGAGGCCCTGCTCCGCGTCTTGCACAGTGGGAAATGGGGGCGTATTGATGGGGAGGAAGTGGCGACGTTCGAGCGGCGGTTCGCCGAGTACCACGAGGCGCGGTTTGGGGTGGCGGTGGTGAACGGGACGGTTTCGCTTCGGCTGGCGCTGTTTGCGGCCGGGATCCAGGCGGGGGACGAGGTGATTGTGCCGCCGTTCACTTTTATGGCGACCGCGAGCGCGGTGATCGAGGCCAACGCCACGCCGGTCTTCGTGGATATCGAGCCGGATACGTACAACATTGACGTCGCGATGATTCGCAAGGCAATCACCCGGCGGACGCGGGCGATCATTCCTGTGCACATGGCGGGCCTGCCGGCGGACATGGACGCGATCATGGCCCTGGCCCGCGAGCACGATCTGGTGGTGATCGAGGACGCGGCCCACGCCCACGGAGCGGCCTACCGGGGGCGTCGGGTGGGTTCGCTCGGCCATATGGCTTCTTTTTCGTTCCAATCGTCCAAGAACCTGTGTAGTGGGGAAGGCGGCATCATCATCACTTCGGACGAGCGGCTGTACGAGGCTTGCCGGTCGGCGCACAACTGCGGCCGGATCCCCGGCGGCGCGTGGTACGAACATCACAACCTGGGCGGCAACTATCGGCTGAGCGAGTTTCAGGGAGCGTTGCTCAACTGCCAGTTCGATCGGCTCGAAGAACAGGCCCAGCGGCGAGAAGAGAACGGACGCTATCTGGCCGAGCGGTTGGCTGGGGTGCCGGGCATCACGCCCCAGGCGCGGGGGCGCGGGGAGACACGGCACGGCTATCACCTGTTCATCTTCCGCTATGATCCGCAGGTCTACGGTGTGTCCCGGGCGGTGTTCTTGAAGGCACTGGCTGCCGAGGGGATCCCCGCGGCGCCGGGATACGCGATTCCGCTGCATCGCCAGGTTCTGTTTACCGAACGGCACTTCGGCCCGTACACGGGCTGTTTGGATACGCACCCGCAGCTTGACTATCGCCAAGTGTCGTTGCCGGTCTGCGAGCGGGCTTCGGACACGGCAGGCGCGTGGCTCTACCAGAGCTTGCTGCTCGGCTCTCGCAGGGATATGGATGACATCGCGGCGGCGTTCGAGAAGCTTTACACGCATCGGTCGGAGCTGGCCTCGGTTGCCGCGGATTGACACGAGGCGCAGTGGCCGCGCTCACTCGAACGCCTGTTCAGTGGTGTGGTTCTCATGAACCTCGCTTAGCGGTGCCGCGTGCGGTACCGACCCGTGTAGCGCGCGACACGGCTGAACCGCTACGGTGACACATTTGGGATGAAGCCATGGACCAGGGTTGGATGCGGGCGGGAGCGGTGGCGGTGGATATCACGCCGCCGGTCGGGGCCGAGCTGTGCGGTTTTTTGGCTCGGGTGCAACCTTCGATCGAGGTGCATGACCGGTTGGCGGTGCGGGCGTTGTACCTGGAGACGGACGACGCCCGACTGCTCTGGTTGCACGCTGACCTGATCGGACTGGAGCATGGGTTTGTGAGGGATCTTCGCGTCGAGCTGGCGGACCGGCTGGGCTTGGCGGCGACGGAGGTAGTCGTTTCGGCGACGCACACCCATTCCGGGCCGGCGACCATCCACCTGATCTGTTGCGGCGATTACGATGGGGCCTACGTCGCCTGGTTGCGGGATCGCATGCTGGAGGCGGCCGGGCAGGCGGTGGAGCGGCGAGAGCCGGTACGGATGGTCCGGGGCGAGGGATCCTGCGATTTGGCCACGGATCGTCGCGGCAAGCCAAGTGCACATAGGGATTCTGTTTTGGGCGTGATCGGCTGGCGGCGGCGTGATGACTCGTGGTTGGCGGTGTTGGTGAATTACCCGATCCACCATGTGGCATTGCGAGGAGACAACCGGGCGATCAGTGCGGACATGGCCGGCCGGGCGGCGAAGAGCATTGCCGATGCGTTGGGCGGTCAGCCGGTTGCTCTGGTGACCAATGGGGCATGCGGGAATCTCAATCCACCGGCCACGCGTAGCGATTTCATTCAGCGCGGCCCCGTCCTGCCGCGGTTCGACCTGATGGAGCAGTGGGGCGATCAGATTGCCCGAGAGGCTCTGGCTGCGCTGCAACGTGCCGAGGTCGATCTGCCGGTGGTGAGCAGTGTCGCCTCGCCGTTCATGCTTCGGTTCGAGCCCTGGGGCCGTGAGCGGATGACGCAGGAGGCGGAACGCCTCTTGATGGCCATGGCGAACGAGACGGGGTACGTGGCGGATCGCTATCGTGAGGCCATCGGGCGATGGCGGTCGCTGATGCTCGATCGGAGCACGGCGGATTCGGCCGCGTCTGAGACGGTGCTGGAGGTCCAGGTGGTACGGCTGGGCGGGGCGCGGCTGGTGTGTCTGGCGGCGGAGGTGTTCTCGCTGATGGGCGAGGCACTGCGTCGTGTGGCGGGGGCGTCACTGTACGTGGTGGGCTATGCCAACGGCGACGTGGGCTATCTGGCGCCTTCGTCGGCCTATGACGAAGGGGGATACGAAATCGACAGCGCGTTCGCTTTCTACGGCGGGTTGCCCGCTTGTCGAGGCGAGTTCGAGCGATTGCGCGATCATGTCGCCGGTCTGCTCAAGAACGATTGATGAAGAGTGATGACTCTGCGATTCGTCAGTGTCCCGTGTGCTGCGGATTGTGATTGCGTGTGAGTGATGTTGCTGGCGTCACGGTGCGCCGCCGTGGTAGCCGCGGTCGGCGGCCTGGAGGATCTCGTCCAGCCGGGCGGGCATGTTCATCAGATCCTGGTCGCGAAGCGAAAACGGGTGTTTCTCGTTGGAGAAGGAAAGCACGCTGGCGTCGAGGAAGAGCACATTGACGCGGCGGGCCCGGTGGTTGGTGCGCTGCCACTCGGGGAACGCGGTGACGACGGAGTTCATATCCAGGGCCAGTGCTCGGGGACGCTCGCCGGCCGAGTTGCGGCCCAGGTCGTCGATTCGGCCGCGGCCGTCGGTCTCATCGAGCTGGCGGTAGAGGTACGAGCAGTATCCAGGTGCGGGTTGGCGTGCACGGACCTTGGCAAGCTCCTCGACGGGGTCGGTGCTGTCGTCGGCGGGGCAGTACATCAGTTCGGGGAAGGCCAGCGAGCGGTTCATGAGCAATCCCAGGGCCATGAAGCTGATGGCCGGCGGTTGCGGTCCGGTCCAGATCTGATTGGTGGCTGTGCTGCCGTCGTTGGCCGAGAGCATGGGGCCGAGCGCGGCAACATTCGGCCCGAAGGGGATGCGCCCGCGACTCTCGGCGGCGTAAGTGACCACGGAGGTGCCGATCTGGTGCAGGTTGCTCTGGCAGGTGACCAAGCGGGCCTGTTCACGGGCTCTGGCCAGCGACGGCAGCAGAATCGCCAGCAAGAGGGCCACAATGGCCACGACCACGAGCAACTCGATCAGCGAAAACGCGGGTTTGCGCGAACCTGCCGGCAACTCAAACTGACCGATATCCGCGAAAGAGCCGCGGACTTCAGCCCGCGCGGTCTTCGGGGCATACTCAACGGCCGCTTTCCGCACGAGCACCGCGCGGGCTGAAGCCCGCGGCTCTTTGGCGTTGCGGGCGGCTACCGCTCCCTTACGGTCGCGGCTCTGCTGGTCGCGAATTGGCGCGATGCTCATGCCCATCTTCTCAGTGGTGGTCATCGCACCCCCACGGGCTGGGTATGCACGTTGTCGAGCATGCGTTGCAGCGCAAGGCGAGCGTTCTTGGCCGTGTCGGCGTCCACACGGATCTGATTGACCACGCGGCCGGCGGCCAGCTCATCGAGGCACCAGCACAGGTGACGCATGTCGATGCGATACATGGTGGTGCACAAACACTGGATGCCCGACAGCGAGCGGATGTTCTTGCGGCCGGCGTATTTCTGGGCCAACCGGTTGACCAGATTGACCTCCGTCCCCACCGCCCAGGACGAGCCTTCCGGGGCCTCATCAAGCGTGCGGATGATGTATTCGGTGCTGCCGGCCAAGTCGGATTTCTGGACTACCGCCCACGCACATTCCGGGTGCACCAGGATGCGGCAGGTGGGATCGGCGGCTCGGACCTGGTCGCAATGCTCTTCCTTAAAGAGTTGGTGCACGCTGCAATGGCCCTTCCACAGCAGGAACTTCGCCTCGCGGATCTGCTCATCGCTCAGGCCGCCGTCGTCGGCGAACGGGTCGTAGACCGCCATGGCGGCCAGAGGATGGCCCATCGCGTAGGCGGTATTGCGGCCGAGGTGCTGGTCCGGGAGGAAAACCACCTTGTCGCCCTGTTCTAAGGCCCACTCCAGAACGCGGCGAGCGTTCGAGCTGGTGCAGCAGGCTCCGTCGTGCCGCCCACAGAACGCCTTGATGCTGGCGGCGCTGTTGACGTAGGTGATCGGGATGATGCGGTCCGCGGTCGCCGCGGTCAGTCGTGCCCATGCGTCCTCGACCTGCTCCTCGGTGGCCATGTCCGCCATGCTACAGCCGGCGGAGAGGTCGGGCAGAATGATCGCGACGCGATCCTCGGTCAGGATGTCGGCGGACTCGGCCATGAAGTGCACGCCGCAGAAGACGACGTATTGGGCGTTGGCTTGGCTGGCCGCCAACTGGCTGAGTTTGAGGCTGTCGCCGGTGAAGTCGGCGAACCGGATGACCTCATCCTGCTGGTAATGGTGACCGAGGATGACGAGACGCTTGCCGAGGTTGCGTTTGTGGGCCAGGATGCGCTCGGCCAGCTCCGCGTCGGTCAGGCCTGCGTACTGCGGAGGCAGCGGCGGTTGGTAGATCGGGGCCATGAAAATCTCCTCGCGGTCTCGTCCATGCGGCGGCAAACGGAATCACTTCCCCTGCGTTGATGCTCAACGTGGAGTATAGCTCTCACCGCCCATGTCCGCCAATTCTCGCTCGGAGTGGCGTCACACCGATATTCCGAGCCGGCGGTGATAACTGCCGGTTCTTGCGAGAAGCTAGAGAAGCATCGAAAGGGCCACGAGTTGCTACCGAGCGGAATACGAACCGGCGAGACGCTGCACGCGGCGTTCGACGATGGCCCGCAGGCGATGGTGCATGACGAAGTACTGCCGGCCGGGTCCGTCGCCGGGTCGGCGGCAGCCGGTCGCGTCCGCCCGGAGCAGCCGCACCGCTTCCAGCATCAAGGTGACGTTGAGTGTCAGCGACCTTGCCCGCAGCGTCGCGAGCGTATCACCCGGTTTGATGAGCAACTCGCGGGCCACGACGATATCCCCCGCGTCGATCTTCGGAGCGACGAAGTGCACGGTGACGCCGATGGGTCGGCCACAAAACACGCTCCACTCGAGGACGTTCATGCCGCGGAACTCGGGCAGCAAGGCCATGTGGGCGTTGAGAATGCCGATCTGCGGGGCGGCGAGCATGCCCGCACGGTAAATGTCGCCGGCCGTGCTGAGTAGCAGGTCGAGGTCAAGGCCTTGGGCGAAGGCCACGGCGGCGGGGTCGTTGACGCCGGCAGCACGCAGGTAGGGGATGCCCAGCTGTCGGCAGGTGGCAGAGATGCGACGGTTCCAGTTCGCGAGCTTCTGATCGGAGGCGAAGCGAGCCAGGCATCGGCGGACTTCATCCTTGACGGTGCCGGTGGGGTCGTAACGCGAACGGATGCGGCGGAGCATCGCGCCGATGCCCTGCGTACGGGCACAGGCGATGGCTCGCGACAGGGCGGAGCGGTGCGAGCAGAGCACGCCGGCCGGCCGATCGCCCGCCGCCAGCAATGCCGCCAGCAGCGTCGAGGCGTAGGGGTTGTCATCGCTCGGCACGATGAGTCCCAGTTTCATGCGAACCCCTCCAGTTCGCCCATAACCTGCTCCTGCAGCATGATCGCGTCGGCCAGGAATTTGGCCGCCCAGTTGGGATAGCCGAACCGCTCGTAGCCGCCCCACAGTGGGTACGAGCCGGCCACCGCCCCGCGGATGCCGGGGTGGCGCGAGCCGAGCCGCTGCGTACTCTTGACCTGATCGATGAGCTTGAGGGCCGCGTTGACCAGGCGGGCGTCGCCGGTCAGGCGGTACAGCTTGAGCCAGACGATCGCCAACTGGGCGTCGCCGGTCAGGCACGTGTAGCGGGGTCCGTGATGGCGGGGTCCGTGATGGCGGACCGAGTCAACTTGTTGATGGGCGTGTCCGGACGTATCTGACGAACAGCAACAAGTTGCCTTGGTCCCCACGGGCCGCCAGTCCTCGTCGAAGGCCCCGGGCAGGTCGCGTGGCCGGCCGCGCGGGTCATCCTTGGCCAGCTCGAAGAGCATCAGCAGCTTCTCGGCCATGGTCGTGACCACCCGCCGGGCCTCGCGCTGCAGATCGCCTTCCAGGAAGGCCGACGACTCCAACAGGCCGCGCATGGTGTACGCGATGGTGTGCGTGTACGCCCACGGCTCGGCCACGAAGCCCATATGCCCAATCCAGCCGTTGGATCGAACTTGCCGGAGCACCCAGGCGGTGAACCGCTCGCCGGCGTCAGCGTGGCGGGCGTCGTGCGTGACCGCGGCCAGCTCCAGCAGCGGCCAAGCGACGCGGGCGTGGTAGGCGTGCGGGATGCCGTTGTGCGAATGGCGGACCCAGCGTCCGTCGGGCTCCTGAATCTTGGCCAGCCAGTCGCCCGCCCGGGCCGCCGCATCGAGGTAACGCTGCTCGCCGGTGTGCCGGTGCAGGGCCAGCCAGCCGAGCATGACCTGCCCGGTGTTAAAGACGATGGGGTAGTCGTTGACCCCGATCTGCCCCCGCACGCCGCCGTCGGGCAACTGAATCTCGCACTCCCAGTCGCCCATACGCACCGCCCGGTCAATGTAGCGGCCGCCCCCCGTGGCGGCCGGCGTATCGCGAGCCGGGGATGCAAGTCCCCGGGTGTCGTGAGCCGTTCCCGCCCCGTATCGCAGGAACGTCTCGATGATGTAGCCGGTGGTCTCCGGGTAAGGCGGCAGCCAGCCGGAGGCGAGGTAGTAACCCGCCGACACCCCGCCGCATCCGCTGATGTCCTGCGCCCGGCACAGCCACGCCATCGCCGCCCGCAGATGCTCCGCGTCCGCCGCCTTCCGCTCCCGCAGCCCCAGAGCATCGCGCAGCACCACCCACTGGTGCGAGGAGCGCACCGCCATCCGCCCGATCGCCCGTAGCCGCGTCCCGCCCGCCGGCCGCACATCCTTGCGGGGTTCTGCGTGGTCGCTGCTCATTTGCGGAAGGGGCATGGTTGAGGTCATCGCTTCGCCAAACCGTCGTCAACGAACGAAGATCCGCCGCCAACAAGATACATGAGTCGTGCTGAGGGCTTGGATTCTCTATGTTCGCGTCGCTGTCGGCTCACCCCAGGGAGACTCCTTCGGCGGGAACGCCACCGCCGGTTGCATGTGGGGCATACCATAGCGAATGATGGTTCTCGGGACAAAGGCTGCGAGCTGTCGTTCGATACGATGCCAGGAAGCTCAGAGGCCGGCTTCGGGCCGGCCCGAGCAAGGGGGCTCACGGCGAGGGCGAGAGGTGCGCCTCTGGCCGACAGGTTTCCCGGTCAACTTTGGCGGCGGTCTTGGGTGCTCCGGCACCGCGACACGGATTCTTCCCCTGCCGGAAAGCCGTCTCGATGGCCTCTCGCGTTCGCAGGCCATCCGTGTGACCGCATGCGGCTCATGTGGACTAAGCCCGTCGGCCGAGGCGCTTCCTCCCTCTATGGCGGACCCGCTGATGTTCGCTCGCTCGGCGAGCATCCGCGTTCGTTGGCGGCCATCGGCGAATCCCATTTCATTGGGCGGTGGGCAAGACCCATGCGATGAGCCGCCAAAGCGTCACCAAATCGACCAGGCTTCTGCCGGCGAGATCATTGCCCCGACCGGAATCCTGCAACCCAATGCCAGGGTAGCAGGTGGCGCGTTCCCGTTATGAGTCAAGCCTCGCACCTGAAGCGTTTGTGATAGCGGGGGGAGAAACTGAGAACCGCCATCGACATGTTATCGGCCGCACAAATCATCGGCCGATCACGCTCTTGCCAGTTGGCTGTTCGCCGATTTGGCTGCCATCTGATTATTGCCCCTCGAAAACGCAAGGCAAGTGGTGAAAACCAGAAATCTTGATCTCAGGGGGGAACGCTGCGGACTTGTGCGCCCATGCGATACTGCCTCAGCAAATCGCCTCAGGGCAACTACGCCGCGGGTCTGGGCCTGAAGAACCTTTGTTTTTCTGCTTCGGGCCGTGGGTCTTCGAGGAGGATCACGCCGCGATGGCAAGATTCCTGGAGTGCTTAATTTAGTTATAAGTCCTTGAAGGCCATATAATTAACGACTTCTCGGTCCGTCGCTGAGGGTTTACACTGGCAGTTCATGCGGCTGCCCGCGAGGCGACGGTAAATCGTCAAAAAAGTGTTTGCAATTCCAGAGAGAAAAGACTAATATCACCGTAGTAACACAAGGCACCGCCTGCGGACCGCAGGAGGTTTCGATGGCGGTGACCCCAATTACTACTGTAGGCTGATGAGAGGCGAGCGTCGCCTGTGCCAGCCCGATGCAGAGTGGAGAGTGTGGAGGAGGGAAAAACGATGAGGACGGGATTGCGCGCAAGTCTTGCGGTGTTTGCGGTTGTGCTGGCATTGGTTGCTTCGTCGGCTAGCGCCGCGGTGTTCACCCTTGAGGATCAGAACTCATCGGCGATCTTTGACATGGCCGGCGACGGCCAGATCGTCTGGGTCGTCGACGGGGTGGATCAACTCTTTGAACAATCCTTCTGGTGGCGCGTCGGTTCGGCCGGGGCAGAGGCTCCTGTGACGGGTCTTGATGTCATCGGCTCCTTGGCCAGTGACAGCAATCCCTGGAGCGATTCGAGGGCGGATGTGCTGGGCACGCTGTATCGCGACCCCGCGCAGCGCTTCGAGATCGAGGTTTCATACAAACTGCGCGGCGGACTGCTTGGTACGAAGACCTCGGACTTGGCCGAGACCATTGTGATCCGCAATCTCTCGGCTACCAGCTTGGCGTTCAACTTCTTCCAGTATGTGGATTTTGATCTCGGTGGCTTGGCTGACGACGACACGGTCTGGTTCAGCAACGACAACACCGTGGTGCAGGTCTCGGAAGACATGATGGTCACCGAGACGGTTGTTACTCCGGTGGCGGCCAACCGGCAGGCCGACTACATTCCCGTCCTTATCGACCTGCTGACCGATAGTGATCCGACCACTTTGGCGAACAACAATGGTCCGTTGGGACCGGGCAACGTTGCTTGGGCGTTCCAATGGACCTTTGATTTGGCCCCGGGCGGCACCTTCATCATCAGCAAGGACAAGCTGATCGTGCCCGAGCCCACGACGATGGCTCTGTTGGGCTGCGGCTTGTTCGCGGGTTTGATCCGGCGGCGGCGATAAGCTAAGTCTGCGACTGCCCTTTTGGGGCGAACAGAACCGACCCCCCGTACAATGGGCGGATGTGCCAGGTTATTCAGGCTGGCACATCCGCCCTTTTCATGCGCTCACTGGAGCATTCACTTCGGATTCTGTCAGGGCGCAACTCGCCATCCGCGGGCGGAATGGCCAGTGGCGAGGCACCAACGACCCAGCAAGTCCGAATGACGAATGCCGAACACCCGCAACCGCAGCCGGCGTTCGGGTCTCGGGCTTGGTCATTGGGCCTTGGACATTCGCCATTTGGCCCCAGGAGCCGAGCGGGCAGCGAGTCACGCCCATTGGCGTTAGGGCTGGTCGCCAGTCGCCTGGGTTGCCGGTGCGGGCTGTTGCTCGAACTTGCCGAGGTAGTTGCCGCCGCCAACCACGAGGGTCGACACGACCAGCACCATCAGACCGACGAAGATCAACCGGTGGGTGCGGCGGCTGGTACCGCGCCATTCGCGGAAGGCCAAGCCCCATAGGTTGCTGAAGACGATGATGAAGGCCATGTGGATGGTCCAGCTCGAGAAGTCGTATCGGCCCATTTTCGTCGTGCCCATGCCGTAGAACATGAACTGGAGATACCAGGTGACACCCGCGGCGGCGGCGAAGAGGGTGTTGGCCAGCCTGGGCGCGGCCGGGTTGAGGTAGTCGCGGCCGGTGCGGTTACGCAGGTTGAGATAGACACACCAGACGAGGTTGGTGGTGAACCCGCCGGCCAGGATGACGATGAAGACCGGGCTGTTCTTCCACAGGTTGTCCGTACCGTGTTGGACTGCCAGGGCGGCGATCGGCCCGCCGGCGTTGATCCCGAAAGCCATGCAGGCGCTCAGCACCCCGGCGAAGATCGCGACCCAGAGTCCCTTGGCGAAGTCGAACTCGCGAACGGCGGCTCGTTTGGCCTCGTCGGTCAGCTCGCGCTCCTTGGCGACGCCGGCCCGACCGCAGACGGCGATTCCCGCGAGGCAGACGAGTACCCCGACCATTGTGACCAGTCCGGATGTGCTGGCCAGCAAGCTCCCGAACTCACCATGGTACAGCGGTGGGATGACCGTCCCGAACGCGGCACAGAACCCCAGGGCCAAGGCGTACCCGAGGGACATGCCCAAGTAACGCATGGACAGGCCGAAGGTCAGCCCACCGATGCCCCACAGCACGCCGAACAGGTAGCAGCGGGCGATGCTGGCCGGCGGAGTGGCCCGGAGGATGTCCAGCAGGGCGGGTGTGGTCAGGTAGGCGACAACCCATGGCGCGACGATCCAACTGAAGAAGCCGCCGACCAGCCAGTAGGTTTCCCATGCCCAGTGGCGGATCTTGCGGAAGGGCAGGTAGAAACTCCCGGCCGCGAGACCGCCGATGGCGTGGAGTAGGACGCCGAGCAACGGGTTGGCTTCCATGGTGACGAGACCTCCTTCCAGGGTATACGAGAACCTGCACGCGAAACCCCGCGCTGGCGCTTGGGGCTCGTTGCCGGGCGCCGATCTCGCACTCCCCCAGGGGCTAAGCGTAGAACCCGAACTCGTGTGCCGCGTCGAACAGGGCGACGACGTTTTCGGGGGGGACGCCGTGCTGAATGTTGTGCACGTTGTTGAAGACATAGCCGCCGCCGGGCTTGAATGCCTCGATATGGCGACGGACGTGCTCTCGAATCTCGGTCGGCGAGGCGGACGGCAACACGTGTTGGGCGTCGATGCCCCCGCCCCAGAAGGTGATCTGTGGTCCGAACTCGGCCTTGAGGGCGGCAGGCTCCATGCCCGGCACGCCGATCTGCACCGGATTGAGGATGTCCACGCCGTTGTCGATGAGTTCAGGGATGTACGGTCGGCACGACCCGCAGGTGTGGTACCAGACCTTGGCTTCGGTCAGCGACTTGATGTGTTGCACCAAGGCCTTCTGACGGGGTTTGACCAAGCGGCGGTAGATGTCCGGGTTGAACAGTGGCCCGCGTTGGCCCGCCAGGTCGTCGCCGATCATCACCACGTCGACCAAGTCGCCGACCTCGCGCAGGAGCATGGTGTAAAACCGCGTCCAGTAGTCCAGGATGCGGTCGAGTAGGGCTTCGCAAAACGCGGGGTTCTCGACGAGGTCCATGAGCCAGCGTTCGAGCCCGCGCATGTACCAGCAGTACTCGTAGACTACGCCGCCGATCCCTGTGCAGATCGCGTAGGGCGTCTCTTGGCGCAGGCGTTGGGCTTGCTCACGGACGTCGGTGAACCGCGAGGGCGCGTCGCCGGCGGGGAACGGGTAATAGGCGAGGTCGATGACATCGGCCTCGGCCAGCGGGTGGTGGCTGATGTCCATGTAGAGCGGCTGGTCGTCGGGCATGGACCAGACTACGCCGAACTCGTCGGTCAGGTCGTGCCAGAGGCGACCGTCGCGGGTGTTCTGCACAATGTCGCCGTCGAAGTCGTCGGGAGCGTGGGCGGTGATGTACCGTGTGTCCACATGCAGCCGTTCCAGCACGGCTTCGCAGGGCTTGGCGAGCTGCTGCACCGGGTCGAGGGTGACGATGCTGTCCTTGATGCCGAGGTGTTTGAGCAGGGCCGCGTACGCCAGCTTGTGGATACCGGTCTGGAAGCCGCCTAGGTCGATCGGGACGCGGTCAGGGATCTGGCGGTTGATCGCCTTGCGCACGCGGTCGCGTGGGGTCATCGTTTCCTTGTGGGCCATCGTATCGGTCGCTCCTGCTGACAAAAGCATTGCGGTCCTGAAGCGGTCATGATGAGCATAGCGACAACAACCGCGTGCGCTGCCGCGATGTTCCCGGTACCGCGTTGCCCTTGATCGGCATGGTCCGGGGTTGAGATTCGTGAACGGTTATCCGTTTTCCTGTTCGCGTAACCAGGCGACGGTTTTCTTGACGCCTTCGCTGTAGGAAACGGTGGAGACCCAGCCGAGCTCCTTGCGGGCTTTCTCGGCACTGAAGAAGCAACGTCGGCCCATGAGCCAGACCGCGTAGCGCGTGACCATCGGGGGGGTCTTGATCCGCAGGGCGTGCCAGATGCACTCAAGGATAAAGGCCACGCCGTAGGCGATCTTGTAGGGCGCGTGCCGGGTGACTGGTGGGGCGCCCAGCTCCTTTGCCAGGAGGTTCATCCATTCCTTCTGCAGCATGACGCCGTCGTTGCAGAGGTTGTAGGCCTGCCCGACGGCCTTGTCGCTGTCGGCGGCCAGGATGCAACCCTCGGCGACGTTGCCGGCGTATACGACGTTCAGTCGGTTCTTGCCGTCCCCGAGGATCTTGGCCTTGCGCTGATGCAGCATGCGGGATAGTCGGAAGATCGTTGCCCGGTCGCGCGGGCCGTAGAGCCAACTCGGGCGGATGACGGTCAACTTGAGTTGGCCGGCCTTGTGCATGGCCCAAAGATCCTGCTCGGCCTGGACCTTGGCGCGGCTGTAGTAGCTCCAGTGGTGCAGGCTGACGCCCAGCGGAGCGGTTTCGTCGAAGACGAGCCCCTCGCCGTTCGGATGGCCGTAGGAACTGATCGAGCTGATGTGCAGGAAGCGATCACATCCGGCGGCGATGCAGGCCTCGGCGAGATTCCGCGTTCCCTCGATGGTGACCCGCACGAAATCCGACCAGGGCCCCCAGTCGCCGACGCGGGCCGCGGCGTGATAGATGACCTTGACGCCGGCGCAGGCCTGCTTGAGGGCCGACTTGTCGGACAGGTCGCCCTCGACAAACTCGACCCCTTGGCCCTTAAGCCATTCGACGTCGCTGCCCTTGCGGACAAGCACGCGGACCGGCCGGCCGCGAAGCCGCAACTGCTCGACGATATGACTGCCTAGAAGCCCTGTGGCACCGGTCACCAAGTTCATCGTGTATGGTCTCCTTACGCTGGGTGGTCCGGTACGATAAGAGCCGTGCACAGGGGCGTCAAGCAGGGGGGGGAAGGCGAGCTGAAGGTTGCCGCTGGCCCCACTATGCGACGGCCCAGGCGGGGGAGTCGTGGTCGGGGGCGGTGAGCATGAGCAGGTTGCGGACGACCTCGCCGGTGGCGGCCGCGGATTGCTCGATCATGGCGAAGACGAGTTCCGCCTGGCGAGCACGAGGTAACGTGGCGAACCGGGCTTCGAGTGCCCGCAGAGCGGCCTGCCGAAGGGCCGCCTTGCGGGAGGTGTCCATGATGCCGTCCAGCCCGTCGGCATCGTCGCGAGCGAAAGCCAGCAGTGCGGCCAAGAGCGGGTCGGCGGCGAGACGGCGACGAAGGGCGGCCATCAGGTGTTTCTCGTAGTCGCAGGCTCGGCCGCTAGAAATGCCCGCCTCGCGGGCGATTTGTCGAAGCGGTGTTTGGTAGTCCGAAGAATCGAGCAGGAGCCTTTCCTCAGCGATTCGTCGCATGATGGCTAGCGGGTTGCGTTGCGGCCATCGGCGGCGAGCGAGATCATCGAGGGCTTGGCTGACGGCTCGCTCGTAGCGTTCGCGGACGGCGTGGCGGATGGTTGTTGTTGGGATGGATGAGCTGGGGTTGGCCCGGAGTGTGCGGGTGAGTCGCGGGGTCAGTTCGCCCACGTCCAGTGGCCTGGGTCTTTGGCCGGGCGCGGCGGAGGCCTTGAGCAGGTGGGTCGGCGTGCGGATGGCGGCGAAGTGCTCGAAGATGGCGATGTGCACGACGCCGCGGATTCGGCACAGGGCGTAGGCCGCGAAGGAGTTGTGCCGGGCGGGATCGAAAGCGGCAGCCGCCCGGATGAGGGCGACGCAGCCTTCCTGGAACAGGTCGTCGTAATCGCGGGAGCGGGCGGCAAACCGGGGGGTCGGGACGCGGTTCCTCAGATGGAGGCCGACCAGCCCGATGTTTGCCGCGACCAAGGCCCGCTGCTCAGGGGTGAGTGGATGAGGGACGGGGTCGCCCTGGCGGGCCTGGATGCCGGTTCCGCCACGGCCAGGCGGCACACGCGGGCTCGGAGGGTTGGCTTCGCCACGGCTAGGCGGCACACATGGCCTCGAAGAGTTGACCGAAGCCGCCCGACACTGCGCCGGCCGATCTGCAGGCGGCACACATGGCCTCGGAGAGTTGGCTTCGCCAGCGTGGATGCGGGAGTTCTCGTCTGTTGCTGTGTCCATGTGGTTGCCTCCTGCGGTACATGGTGCTTCGTTCGCCGGCAGGCTCGCCATCGTGCGTTGGCTTGCCGGTCAGTACGGTCGCCATCGTGTGCCGGCCTACCGGTCGGAGCACTCGCCGTCGTGTGCCGGCCGGTTCGCAGGTGCTGACGCCAGCCGCAACAACCCTAACATACACCAAACTTAGCGGCTTGTCAAATGGATTGGGAGGATACTGGTCGAGCGGATTGGCGAGCAGGCGTCACGGATGGGGCAACGCTACGGGCTAGGGCTGGGTCATGAAGGCTTGAGTTAACGCGTCGGCGGGCGAGAGCGGGCGCGGGAATCTGGGATTTGAGATCTGGGATTGGAGACTCGAGAGTGCAGGTTTGCGGTTTGGAACTCAGGCCTTGAGACGGCTGATAGCGATTTGGCCGGCAAAGACGGCGGCGACGTCGGTTTCGGGGGTGACGGGCCGCTGGCGGTAGATGCCGGTGTAGGAAAGGCGTTCGGTGCCGTCGGGCTCGCGGCGATGGTCGTATCGGATGTGGCCGGGGTCACGACTCAGAGGTACGCAGCAAATGCCGACCGGGGGGTGGTCGGTGGGCAGCTTGGGCAGGTTGACATTCCAGCATGGCGGCGGCGAGGGCGCGGCGGGAGTGGTATCGAGACTATCGGAGATCGCCCGGCGAGTCAGGGCATGCAGTCCTGCGTCCACGTGGGGCGGTGGCGGTTGGTTGGGTTGCATGATGGCGGCGAGGACGGCGGCCGCTTCCCGGGCGGCTCTGGTCCAGTCGTCCGGCTCGTTGGGGATGACGTGCTGCGACACGGCGATGGCGGGCACGCCGAAGATGGCCGCCTGACGCACGGCGGCGACGGTCCCCGAGTTGTACTGATCGACGCCGAGGTTGCTGCCGCGGTTGATGCCGGCGAGGATCCAGTCGGGTCGGGCCAGGTCGGGCAGGTGCAGGGCGGCGCAGACACAGTCGACGGGTGTTCCTTCCACGACCAACACTTGCCCAATCGGTTCGATGGTTCGGCGGCGGCAGGCGATCTGCTTCGACAACACATGGCCTTTGCCGCTGTAAGACTCGGCGGGGGCAATGACCTCGATCTCGGCCTCGGGGAGCAGGGATACGGCGTGCCACAGGGCGGCCAGCCCGGGTGCGTCGAAGCCGTCGTCATTGGTGAGCACAATGCGCATGGTGTTGGGGAGCATGATACCGTTGCGACCGATGCGTTGTCGCGGAATCCTGGGTGGACCCGCCTGGATGCCGGGCTGAAGGCCTCTGGGTGCCGTGCGGTGCCGCAAGCGGCGAGGCGGCGGCTACGGAGGGGATTGGGCGAGTGCGAACGCTTTCCGCTCGGCTCGTTCGGTTTGCACGAGCCGGCGTACGCCCTCCGTGATTGGTATGGCGGCCCTCAGTTGCCGCGTGAAGTACGGGCCACTTCTACTCGGACGGGCACGCCGTCGATGTGGCTGGGCAGGGTGATGCTCGGTGGCGGAGCGTGTCGCAGGTTGATTTTCAGGCCGTAGCCGCCATCGATGGGTGCGATTCCTACCCCGATCACATCGGCAAACCGTCCGAAGAACTCCATGGCCGAACCTTTCGCGCCGCGGGCCGCTCGTAGCGTCGTGGTGTTCATGCCATTAGGAGTATAGGAGCGGCGATGCCCAATGGCTGTGTCGAGGTGCGTTATTCTTCGCGAATCACCGGCGTAGTCTCTGGGTGCGGCGGCTACGCCTGCCTCGCGAGGAGCAATCGTGCGGGTTGGGGCCCGCGGTCCGTTGGCGGGACAACAGATGGGATTCCTCACTCACGGCCGCATTCGGCACTGACGAGGTCGCGGTAGGCTTCCGCCAGTTGGCGGGTGACGGGGCCGGGCTTCTCGCCGGCGATGGGCTTCTTCTCGATACGGGTGACGGGCATGATCTCCATGACCGAGTTGGTGAGCAGGATTTCGTCGGCGTCGAGGAGTTCATCGACCGTGCAGTCCCGTTCCTCGGCGGGTATCTGGGCTGCGGCGGCGAGTTGGAGGACCGCCTCGCGGGTGACCCCCGGCAGGACGGGCGTATCGAGCGGCGGGGTGATGAGTGTGCCGTTCTTGATGACGAAGACGTTACTGATGCAGCCCTCGGCCAGGAGATTTCGGGGCGTGAACCAGAGGGCTTCCTGGCAGCCGCGGTTTTGGGCGTCGCGGAGGACGAGGAGGCGGGCGAAGTAGCTGGTCGTTTTGTGTCCGGCGAGCGGATCGTGGACGGATTGTCGGTGATCAGTGCACAGGCAGGCGGTCCATCCGCGTTCGTAGGTTTCGGGCGGGTAGCCGGTTGTGTACTCGGCGGTGACGAGCAGGGTGGGCTCGGCGACGGATTGGTGCGGGCCGGGCGGCATCAGGGTGATTCGCAGTCGGGCGTTCGCCAGCCCGTTGGCGTCAAGCACGAGGCGTACGGCGTCTGGAATCTGTTGTACCGCTGGGTCGACGGCGACTTTGAGTCGAGCAGCGGAGGTTTGGAGACGGGCCATGTGCCGATCCAGCCGCATGGCCGTCCCGTTGTAGCATCGCAGCGTTTCAAAGAGCCCCACGCCGTGCAGGAGCGTGGTGCTGGACACGGGGATGCAGGCTTGGCCGAGTTCGATCAGCTTGCCATTGAGGTACACCTGGGGGTCCATTGGATCTCCTGAGTCGGTGAGTCACGGTCAGGCCATCAACCGGTTGACTCGGTGCTGCTTCTCGTCGATCTCTGCGGTCGGTCGATCTCGATGGTCAGTCGATTTCGGTGGTGAGGCCGAGTGCTCGCCTCAATCCGAGTGCCTTGGCCTGCGTTTCGCGGTACTCGTCTTCGGGGCGGGAATCGGCCACGATGCCCCCACCCACGTAGAGGTGGAGCCGGCCGCGGGCGGCGACCAGTGTGCGAATCGCGATATTGAAGGTCATTGAGCCATCCAGCCCGAAGTACCCGACGGCTCCGGTATACACGCTGCGTTCGGTAGGTTCCAGTTCGTCGACGATTTGCATGGCGCGGACTTTGGGTGCTCCGGTGATTGAGCCGCCGGGGAAGCAGGCGCGGAGGAGGTCGATGGCGTCGTGTTGGGGGGCGAGTCGGCCTACGACATCGGCGACGAGATGAAACACGGTGGGGTGTTGTTCGAGCGTGTAGGGGTCGGCGGGGCTTTGCGTGTGGCTGAGGACTCGGACGGTGCCGTATTCGCAGACCCGCCCGAGGTCGTTTCGTTCGAGATCCACGATCATGGCGAGTTCCGCCCGGTCCTTGGGGCTGGCGCACAGTGCCTGTGCCTGTGCCTGGTCTTCCTGGGGATCGGGGCTGCGTGGTCGGGTGCCTTTGATGGGTCGAGTGAGGACTTCTCGGCCTCGCAGTTGGAGGAGCAGCTCGGGCGAGCTGCTGATGAGGGCGGCGGGGCCGCCGGTGGGCTCCTGCCAAGCCAGGAAGGCGGCATAGGCGGCCGGGTTGGTCTGGCGCAGGCGCAGGTAGGTGGCCAAGGCGGGCTCGGTTTGTGGGTAGGTCTCCCGTCGGGCGAGGTTGACCTGGAAGATATCGCCGGCGGCGATGTACTCGATGGCCTTGGTGACCATGCGTATGTAATCCGCTCGGCTCATGTTATGCGTGGGGTTGGATCGTGTGGGCTGGCGGCGGGCGACGGTTTGTGCCTGGTTGAGGGTAGCCTCCCATTGGGTCAGGCGGGCATGGGCGGGTGGTCGCGTGTTGTCGTGGTTTGGGGAGGACGGCGGCAAGTCGACCGCGACCAGCGTCCATGTGCCCGTTACCGCATCGAAGACCGCGGCCGAGTCGTACAAGGCGAAGCGGGCGACGGGCAGTCCGACATCCATTCGTGTCGTGGCGGGCAATCGCTCGATGTACCGTCCGGCCTCATAGGCGAAGTACCCGATCCAGCCGCAGGGGAAGGCGTGAGCGGCAGGCGGGAAGGCGGTAGCCGGGTCTGAGAGCACCCCGGTTGTTCGGTTGAGGCTTGCCCGCATTTCGGCAAAGGGGTCGGCGGAACCGAGCTGCCAAGTTGCGACTTCGAGGGGATCGCAGGCCACGATGGTGAATCGGCCGCGGCTTGGATCCGCTGATTCGAGCGCGGCGGGGCAATCGTGGGTTGCGACGGCGGCGATGACGGCATCGGGCGAGGGGGCGGCAGCGGGCGTATGGGTCAGGAGCCTCAGGCTGGTGGGCATGGCGTCAAGGGCCCTTTGGGGCGGGTGAAGATGCTTAGCTGCCGGTCCATCCGGCACCGTGGCGGTCGATTTTCGCATTGGGTGAGGGAGGCGTCCAGGGGGAGGAGTGTTCGGCGTCCATTTCTGGGGGCATGCGGGACGGGAAGGAAGGGGCGACGGCGTCCGCAAGCGCGCAGATAGACGGGTTTTCGTTGACATGGAGGTTCGACAAAGGTACCTTGCGGCGAACGGAGGGGTGTGTCAGGGTGGACGCGAACGAAGCCATTGGATGGTCGCAACGGGGAGCGGTTGCTTTCCGCGGTGTGGTTCGCGGTAGGTTTTTGGACAGCTCGGCGAGCGAAACCAGGGATGGGACCAGGTTGAAGGGACGACAAGTCATGAGCGTGTACCATGGGCCTGTGACGTGGGTGGTGGCGGTTTTGTTGGCCGTTTTGCCGGCGGTGGCATGGGGTCAGGATGCGTTGGAGCCGGAGACCGGCCCCGCGTTGCCGGAGGCGGCAGGGCAGCCGGAGGCGGGCGGAGCGGCGGGTGCGGGCGTTGGGCACGTTCGCGGCAACGATGTCTACGTCCGCAGTGGATCTCATCAGAACTATTATCCAGTCACGAAGCTGAACCGCGGCGATCGTATCGAGATTGTGGGTTCGGAGTACGGCTGGTTGGAGATCAAGCCGCCGGCCGGGGCGCACAGTCTGATCGAGAAGACCTATGTGGATCGGGTGAGTGATCAGAGTGGTGTGGTGAATGACGTGGCCCAGGTATACGCGGGGAGCAATCTGAACGATCGCCGGTATGCCAAGCAGGTACGACTGTCGAAGGGTTCGGCGGTGGAGATCATCGGGGAGACATCGGACGGGGCGTTCTACAAGATTCAGCCGCCGGCGGGTGCGACCCTGTGGATCAAAGGGGACTTGGTCGATCAGACGGGCCGACTGGCGGATGCGGGCCAGGAGGGGAGTCCTTCCGGTCCGCGTATTGAGCCGGTGAGGCCCGGTGAGCTGGCACTGCCCGGTTCGCCGACGGAGGCTGCGCTCGCGACACAGCCGGCCGGTCCTGACGCGGTTCGGCCAGTTCCTCGTGTCAGCCCGGCGCCCCGGCGCGTCGACGACGACCAGGACCAGATGGTGATCACCGCCATCGAAGCGGAGATTGCCGCGGAGGCAGCCAAGCCCTTGGGGGAGCGCAACTATGAACCCCTGATCGCTAAGTTGCAGCCATTGGTCGAGGGAGCGGCGGACGAGACGACGCAGCTTTATGCTCAGACCCGAATCAGGCAATTGCAGGATCACGCCTCTCTGGTGGCCGCTTTGCGTGAGATGCGTGATCTGAAGGAGAAGACGTTCGACACGGCGGACGCTTTGGCCGCGGCACGAGCCCGTATCAAGGCGGAAGAAGCCATTCCGGGCAGCGATATCGTGGTCCGAGGCGAGATTCATGTGAGCAGTCTGTACTCGGGTGTTGCGGGCCGTCCGCATCGCTGGCGGATTGTCGACCCCAATCGCAACGCCACCACGGCGTATATCGAGTTACCCCCAGGCAGTCCGATCGATCCAGTGCAGTACTACGGCAAGTATGTTGGGATTCGGGCGTCGGCCCGGCGGATGCAGCAGGGGACGACTCCGCCGCTACCGATCTTCACGGTTCAGGAAATTGTGGTCCTGGACCGGCAGGCGCCGTCCCAGGTCTCCGCGAGCGTGGAGGTTCCGGTTGCCTTGCCCACCGAGGCTGTGGCCGAACCCCCGGCGACTCAGCCGGCTACCCAGACGGAGTGATCTTCGCCTCTTCCTTGTACGAGGAGCCTACTTTGAGCATTCTGTCGCGCAAAAGCCTGTGGCTGCTGGCCCTGATGGCGGGAGGGACTCTTTTTCAGACCTCCTGCGACGTGATTCTGGCGGAGACGATCAGCGGGTTGGCTATTTCGGTGGTCAACGAGTATATCCGCGCGATCGTGAGCCAACTGTTGGGTGTCAGCACGGGCATCTCTCTCTGATCCCGGCTGACTGGTTTGTGGTAGGCCCGGTCGTTGGCACGCGTCGGCGCGTTCGTGATGGTTGGGGCCATGCGGGTGTTGCGCGTGTCGTGAGCAGATCCGTTCCAGATGAACGCCACCGTCTTGCCTGATTCCGATCTTCAGCAGAGTGCTTTGCCCGAACCCGCGGGGCGGCTTCGCGTTGTTGCGGGGGTGCTCTTTATTCTGGTTTTGGCTTCATTTTTGCGTTGTGCGGGGATCACCCAGACGGAGGTATGGCGGGACGAGGCGATCACGCTGATTCATGTGCAGGCGACGTGGTGGGAGCTATTCAGTGTTCTGCCGCGTGTTGAGGACACTCCACCGCTGTCATTTCTGATTTTCAAGGCGTGGGGCGGTTTGCAGCCTTCGCAGTTGCTGTGCAATGAAACGTGGATGCGTCTGCTGCCGGTCCTGCTGGGTGTGGCCACGGTCGGCGTGCTGATGCGGACAGCGGCGTTTATTCATCCGCGTGCGTGGTGGCCGGTCGGTTTGCTGGCGGCGGTCAGCCATGTTCCCGTGCACTACAGCCAGGAGATACGGACCTACAGCCTCCTCTGTTTCGCCACGGTCTTGGCGTTGTGGACCGCGGAACGGGCGGTCCGGGCTCCCGGGCAGCGCCGCTGGCTTGTGCTGCTGGCTGTTTGGGGTGCGCTTGCCGGGCATTGTCACGCGGTGGGCGTTTTCGTCTATCCGGTGGTGGTGGCCTATCTGCTGGTGCGTGTTGGGCCTGGGGATCGGCAAAGGGTGTGGCGCACCTGGATTCACGGCTTGTGGTTGGTGGCGGTGATTCCGGTGGCGGTGTTCTCGATGCACTGGTCGCGTGTGCACGGCGGAGTTGGGGAATGGTGGGTTCCCCCACTCGACGTTCGGGGGGCAGGCGGCATTCTGTGGCGCTACCTGGGTCTGCATCCGGTGGAGCACTGGGCGCTAGTTGGCGAAGGCTTGGGGCGGCATTGGTTTGCGTTTGCGGTTGAGAACGCGGTTATGCTCCTGACGGGCGGGCTTGTCGCACTGGCGCTGCTGGACGTCCGCACGCGTGGTCGCTTTGCGGTGCAAGCGGGGGCGGCCGGCTTGTTTGTTGGCTTCCTCATGTTGGGCAGCGAGCTGGCGTTGCCCAACCTGATCGTGCGTACTTTGTTGCCCGCCTGGATGCTGGCCATGCTCGCGCTGGGGTTGGGGGGTGTGGCCAGCCCTGGAGGCCGGGTGCGATGGCTTGGTCCGTGCCTGGTGATATTGCTGGTGGTGATTCATGGGGGGATGTGGTTGGCGATGGTCCGGCTGGGGGACAAGCGTCGACCGGCGTCGGCGGCGGGGTTGGAGTGGATCCGTGCCCAGCTTCAGCCTGACGATCTGATTCTGACCTGGCCGACGTGGTATGAGGACCAGGTTGTTTATCATCTGCAGGATGTTGTCCGTGGCGAACAACTGTACACGCACTTCAAGCAGGTCTACGCGGGACGTCCGGCGAAGCACCAATTGATTCACCGCGGACCTGTTCCCGAGACAATCAAGCGTCTTCGCGACGCCCTGTCGGCACATCGTGAGCGGACAGGGGGCCGATACGCGGTGTATGTGGTGCGCAACGCTGTGCTGTGGTACTCCGATTCACCGCTCGACTTTCACCAGATCCTGTCGCCCGATCACGAAGAGACGGATTCCTACTCGTCGCCGCCGGGGGGGACCATCCATGTGACCCGTTACGTTCCTGCCAAAATGGCAGATCGGTCCTGTTCCGCGACTTCATCCGCCCCTGGGGCCCCTTAGGGGCCGTTTCCTGGTCTGGTATGCGTTTTGCCCTCGTTCAGGCAAGGGTGATTGACCTGGAAGGCTGAGGGTATGCCATGCGGATGGATCAGTTGACGGTCAAGGCGGCGGAAGCGGTGCAGGCGGCACATGAGCGGGCCTCGTCTGCGGGGCATACGCAGCTTGAACCGCTGCACCTGCTGCTGAGCTTGATCGAGTCCGATCAGGGCAACGGGGGTATCGTCGTACCCATCATCGACAAGGTTGGAGCCCAGGCGGATCGGCTGCGCGAGATCGCGGAGCGTGAGCTCGCGCGTCGGCCGCGGGCCAGCGGCGGGCAGACTGTTGCCTCGCGCGAGTTCCAGGAAGTGCTGCAGGGGGCTCAGAAGCAGGCGGACAGCCTCAAGGACAAGTACGTTTCGACGGAGCATCTGCTGCTTGCCCTGGCAACGGTGAAGTCGGAAGCCAAGGAGGTGTTGTCGCTCGGGGGGGTGACGCCGGAGTCCATCCTGGCGGCGATGAAGGAGTTTCGCGGCAATCAGCGAGTGGATACGCAGAATCCGGAGGATACGTACCAGTCGCTGCAACGCTACGGGCGTGATCTGGTGGAACTGGCCCGGCGTGGGAAGATCGACCCGGTGATTGGACGAGATGAGGAGATTCGCCGGATCATGCAGGTGCTGACCCGGCGGACGAAGAACAATCCGGTGCTGATCGGCGAGCCGGGCGTGGGCAAGACGGCGATCGTCGAAGGGTTGGCGTTGCGGATCGTCAACGGCGATGTGCCGGCGGGGCTGAAGAACAAGCGAGTGGTGGCTCTTGATCTCGGGGCGCTGATTGCCGGGGCGAAATACCGCGGCGAATTCGAGGATCGTCTCAAGGCGGTGGTCCGCGAGGTGGTCGAGAGCGATGGTCGGGTGATCCTGTTCATCGACGAGATGCACACTATCGTAGGGGCGGGGAAAGCCGAGGGGGCGATGGACGCGGGCAACCTGCTCAAGCCGGCGCTGGCCCGCGGTGAGCTGCGTTGCATCGGTGCGACCACGCTGGACGAGTATCGCAAGCACATCGAGAAGGACGCGGCGTTGGAGCGGCGGTTCCAGCCGATCTACGTCAACGAGCCGACGGTGGAGGATACCATCGCGATCCTGCGGGGGCTCAAGCCGCGGTATGACGCCCACCACGGCGTGCGGATTCAGGACTCGGCGTTGGTGGCGGCGGCGACCTTGTCGCACCGCTACATCGCCGACCGCTTTCTGCCGGATAAGGCGATCGACCTGATCGACGAGGCGGCGTCGCGGTTGCGGATCGAGAACGACTCGATGCCGGCGGAACTGGACGAGATCCGCCGTCGCATCATGCAGTTGGAGATCGAGCGTGAGGCCTTGCGTCGCGAGAAGGATGAGGGCTCGCGGCGGCAGCTCGAACAGGTCGAGAAGCAACTGGCGGATCTGAACGAGCAAAACGCCACGCTCACCGCCCGTTGGGAGCGGGAACAGAACGTGCTCAAGAGGATCAAGGAGACCAAGGAGCGGATCGAGTCGCGGCAGAATGCGCTTTCGGAAGCCCAGAGGCGTGGTGATCTGGAGCGGGCGGCGCGGATCCAGTACGGCGAGCTTCGGGAGCTGGAGGCGGAGCTGCAGTCGTGCGAAGCCGAGATGGCGGTGATCCAGACGGGCGGCGACGCGATGGTCCACGAGGAAGTCTCGGCCGAGCAGGTGGCCGAGGTGGTGAGCAAATGGACGGGCGTGCCGGTCGCTCGGATGCTGGAGGGTGAGAAAGAGAAGCTGCTCAAGATGGAGGAGCGGCTGGGCGAGCGCGTGGTGGGGCAGGAGGAGGCCCTGGCGGCGGTGAGCGACGCCGTGCGCCGTAGCCGGGCCGGTTTGGGCGACCCGCATCGGCCGATCGGTTCGTTCCTGTTCCTGGGGCCGACCGGCGTGGGCAAGACCGAGTTGTGCAAGGCCCTGGCGGAGTTTCTGTTCGACGACGAGGCGGCCTTCTCGCGGATCGACATGAGCGAGTTCATGGAGCAGCACGCGGTGGCCCGGCTGATCGGGGCGCCACCGGGGTATGTCGGGTACGAAGAGGGTGGTCTGCTGACCGAAGCGGTGCATCGGCGGCCGTACTCGGTCGTGCTGTTCGATGAGATCGAGAAGGCCCACCCGGAAGTCTTCAACGTGCTCTTGCAGGTGCTCGACGACGGCCGGCTGACCGACGGGCACGGGCGGACGGTCGATTTTCGCAATACCATCATTGTGTTGACCAGCAACATCGGCGGATCGACCATTCAGCGGCTGACCGAGCAGCAGGCGCCGGACATCGAGATCGAGATGAGCGTGCGTGAGGAGTTGAAGCGCCACTTCCGACCGGAGTTCCTCAACCGCATCGACGAGACGATCATTTTCCACCGTCTTTCGCAGGAGCACCTTGCGCGGATCGCGGAGATCCAGATCGGTCGCCTGCGCGAGCGGCTCGCGGAGCGCGGTATCGCGATCGAGGTCACCGAGCAGGCCCGTCAGCAACTGGCCCGCGACGGCTATGACCCGGTCTACGGCGCTCGTCCGTTGAAGCGGCTCATCCAGCGCGAGATCGAGAACCCGCTGGCTCGCCTGATCCTGGCGGGCGATTTCACGCACGGAGATCGTATCGCGGTTGACACGGCCGGCGAGGCGTTCCGGTTCCGCAAGGCGGGTTCGTAACGATCATTAGTGGGCCGCGGCCCGTGGCGAAAGTCGCTTCGACGATTCAGGAGTGGCGTTCTCGATCCCGGCAATGGGGAAGAAAACTACCCCAAAGGAGTTGTGGCCCGGGTTGCCAGGGGAGTGCGAGTCGATACCCAGGAGGAACGCCCAACACGTGGATGGCCGTGCAAAGCCCGGCGAGTTCTCATGTCTGGCGAGGTGGCGTGACCTTTGTCATCGACGGACCGTGGGCAACTGGGCGATACTGGACT
>JAAYDF010000229.1 GCA_012729395.1 Phycisphaerae bacterium | reverse complement strand
TGGGCAGGGCGAGCGGCATCACTTCGCTGTTCCGGTCTCGTCGCCGTACGCGGGCGGAAGGCGGGGATAAACCCCGCCGCTCGCTGGGGTGCCTCTGGCGAGATGCGTGCCCCGTCCCTCTGGATGGGCCGCTTCCTGCGCTTGACAGGGGCTTCCCCTCGCAAGGTATGATCCGCTCTATGGGTACAGATCGGGCCCTCGCTCTGTTTATCACGTGGACAACATATGGAACATGGTTGCCAGGCGACCCGCGCGGCTATGTATCCGGAACGCTCAGACCAAACGGTCTATGGACGCCCAAGATCAATAGCCCTGGACAACCATACACCACCGATCACCCACCCACGCTCCGACGTGCCCAATTGCGACAGAAACAACCGTCGGTCTGGCTCACACCTCGGCAGGCACAGTGTGTTGCCCAAGCACTGCTTGCCGCATGTGACGCGCGCACTTGGCGCATGGTTCGGGCAGCGGTGATGGCCAACCATGTGCACGTGGTGGTCGCGGATTGTCCGGACGATGGCCCCGGTGTCCGGCGTGTGCTGAAAGGCGTAACCCAGGCGGCATTGGGTCGTGCGGAAGCCCGCCGCCGGCGATGGTGGACCCAGGGTGGCAGCAATCGCTATCTGCACGGTAGTAGCTCTGTCGAAGCTGCAGTTGCGTACGTTGCTCAGCAGCGGCACATCCTTGCCGAGGTCGTGAACGGAACCATTGTGCCCCGTGACGCCGCAACGTGACAGGCGAGCCGCAAAGTGCCGAAAGCGACGCGTAGAACGCACAGAAAGCAACGCGCAAAGTGCAGAAAGCAACGCGTAGAGCGCATGAAGCGAGCCGCCGGGTTTATCCCGGCGCTCTTCGCTCGGCGTGACAGGCTACACCGACGCGTGCAAATCCGTGGGCAGGGCGAGCGGCATCACTTCGCTGTTCCGGTCTCGTCACCGTACGCGGACGGAAGGCGGGGATAAACCCCGCCGCTCGCTGGGCGATCTCTGCTTGACCGATCTGGTTTTCGCACGGGGATCGTGCAGACCGGGCCCGACCTGATAATCGAGTGCGACCGCACGGTCGTCCGTGTTACTTCCCGGACCGCGTCGGGTAGCATACCGGAGTGTCCGCAGGGAGTCTGTTCGTATGGCGAAGCTCAGGTTCCATTGGCTCGATGGGGCGGCCTGTGTGAGTTTCCTGGCCTACTCGGCCAGCGCCGTGCTCACGCCAATCTGCTTGGTCATCCTGGCCAGCGAATTGTCGCTCACGTTGGCCCAGGGCGGCACCATCGAGGTCGCCCGCAGCCTGCTCATTCTGCTCGTGCTGCTGGCAAGCGGGTTTGCCGCGGCACGGTGGGGCAAGGCTTCGGTCCTTGGGATGGGCCTTGTCGTCCTCGGTGTGGGCCTGGGGCTTTACGCCATGGCCCCGGTCTACGGTGTGATTGTCATGGCCGCGGCGCTGGTCGGCCTGGGCGGCGGGGTCGTCGAAGGTCTGATCAATCCGCTCGTCCAGGAGTTGCATCCGAGCGACTCTGGCCGCTACCTCAACATCGTCAACGGATTCTGGTCCGTCGGCGTACTCCTGACCGTCCTAATCACCGGCGACCTCCTCACTCGCAACGTATCCTGGCGCGTCATTGCCGCGTCGCTGGCGGGCTTCAGCGTCTTGGCGGGCGGGCTCTTCTTGTTTCTCGCTCGCCATGCCCCTCATGTCATCAGTCACACCGCGGGCGACGTGCTGGGCCACAAACGCGAGATTTTGACCACTGGCCGGTTCTGGCTTTTTGTCCCAATGATGTTCCTCGCCGGCGGGGCGGAGGGTGCGTTCACCTTCTGGAGCGCCAGCTACATCCAATTGCACCATCAGGGCTTGCCGCGGGCCGGGGGAATCGGCACAGCCTGCTTTGCCGGTGGCATGATCGTTGGCCGGTTCGCGGGTGGCTGGCTGATCGAGCAACGACACCTTCGCCGGTTCATCATCCTGTCCGCGCTCGCGGGGCTGGGCATCAGCTTCCTCGTCCCCAAGGTGCAAAGCCTGGAGACTCTCTACACGCTCCTTGTGCTGGCCGGTCTCTCGGTTGCGTGTTTCTGGCCGAGCATCCAGTCCTATGCCGTCGACCGCTTGCCAGTTGAGCCCACCGCCCTGTTCATTCTGCTCTCCTGCGCGGGCATACCCGGCTTCGCGTTCGTGTCGTGGTTGATGGGCTTCGTCGGGGACCGAGCCGGTTTGCGGGCCAGCTTCTTCGTAGTCCCGGCATTCTTCGCCCTGCTGCTATTCATCGTGATTGTCGAGCGCGCCTGCCGCCCGCGAAGTACCGACCCTCCAGGGGAGGCAATACAAGAGCGCCCGCCCGAGCGATGATGCGCCCGCGGAAGCGGATCACCGGTGCATTCCATGTGCCGCGTGGTTGCAGCGGGCGGCTATCCCGCTGCCGACCCACAGGGTCACATCTGCATGAAGTTAGCCAGCAGCTTGGGACCTTCGTCGGTCAGAAAACTCTCCGGGTGGAACTGTACGCCTTCGATCGGCATGCTCTTGTGCCGTATCCCCATGATCTCCGTGTCTGGAGCGTCCGTTGTACGGGCGGTGACCTCAAACTCCGACGAGAGCGTCTCCGGCCGGATCACCAAAGAGTGGTAGCGCGTGGCGGTGAAGGGGTTGCTGACGCCTGCAAAAATCGTTCGGCCATCGTGCTGAATCTCGCTCGTCTTGCCGTGCATGAGTCGGTCCGCACGGACAATCTCCGCACCAAAGGCGAATCCGATCGATTGGTGCCCGAGACAGACGCCGAGAATCGGGATCTTCCCCGCAAAATGCCGCACCACCTCGACGCTAATACCCGCTTCGCGAGGAGTGCACGGACCCGGCGAGATGATGATATGGTCCGGCTTATCCACCTCGATCCGGTCCAGCGTCACTTGGTCATTGCGGTAAACCTTCATCACTCGCGAGCGGTCGAGTTCGCCGATCCGCTGGACGAGGTTGTAGGTGAACGAGTCGTAGTTATCGATCAGCACGATCATGCCGTGTAGCCTAGAAGCATTCCCCCATGGGTGTCAACGGCGGCTCCGGAGAGATCCTCGTCCAGGCGGACCGGGTTCCCGGCCAGGAGACGGGTGCTCCTTCGTGTCGGCGAGAAACCTAAGAGTAAATCTTTGCGCAATATAGGGCGGGCCTGGGCGATCAGTTTGCTGAGTCTTGCCTGGAGCCAATATCCCCTGTGGGTTGCGGAGGGAGTCTGGCGGCCGATAGCCTGCTCCGATGTCCGGTCTTCCCGTTGATCGCAGGTGCTCGCTGCAATGGGGTCATTCCGTAACATTTTGAACACCATGGACTTATGAAATATCTTGCGGCGATTCAAAGCAAGGTTCATGCGATCCCTGGAAAGGGTATGGCTCGCAGCTGACGCAGCGGCGTTTCGGCGGATGGATGGAGTCGTTCGGCAAAAAAGGACCAGCCCCTGAAAAATAAGAGAAAAACTTACTTGCATATAATCCGAAGTATGGTAAGCTAACGTATCCGCTCGACCGGATGCGCTTCGCGGAGCCATGGCCGCCGCGGGAGGCGACATGCCAGACGGATCAACGCTGCGGGCCGGGATGTGAAGGTGCCTCGTGTGATTGGCCCTTGGTGACTTCGAAGCCCGGATGGTTCTTCGGAGCGGGCAACAGCTGGATGGATGCTGCGATGGCTGCGCGAACGGCCCCCGAGGGCTCAGCAACAACGGTCACCGACCGGGCGGATACGCGGTTGCGGAATCACACGGAGGATGACTGCGGGCAGGGGGGCATGCGATCGTTTCTCAGTGCCGCCGTGCTGTTTCTCGGCGTTCCGTTTGGGTATGGCGGAAGGCGCCGCCGAGGAAGTGGAAGGTGTTACGAACGACCGGAGAAACGCGAGGCGTCCTGAAGCGTTCAATTGGTCGCGGCTTGAACCGACTCGATCGGCCGGCCGGGGGGAGCAACGCTCATGCAGAAGCGTAATGTGGTCTCTTCTCCAACTCTGGCACCGTGCCTGAGCCCGATGCCCTGCTTGTCCGTCGAGGAAATCATTCTGATTCGTTACTACCGACTGCTTTCCGACCGAGGACGACGCGTGGTACTTGATACTCTGTCTCAGTACGCGCCAGCCCCTGTTCAAGGCTCGTTCTTAGCTTCAGTGTGTCCAAGTTGCGCTCTCGATCATAGATGCGGTCAAGTTGTGTGCGAAGATCCAGACTGAGGAAATCCACGAGGGCAGCATGGCAAAAGTGTGAGACTTTGGGGCGTTTGTGGAACTGCTGCTCCATTTGTTCCGCGACGGTCTCCAAAATATCTAATACTGCTTCAGGGAGGCGAAATGAGGGTTTCTGTTGTGCCATTACATGCCCTTCCCAATCACCGCCAAGGCTGCGGATCATCCGGGAGGCAGTCTGGGGGTGCTAATATCCCCAAGCCCTCTTCCGCAAGCCTGAGCGCCCAAACGAGGATCCCGCTCCGCGACTTCAATCGACCGGTGGCCGCCCGTGTCTACGGGAGACCGCGACTATGTAAATACTATACCGCGAACCCGCGCCGAAAGACAACATGTAGAGCGGATTCGTCGAAAAATGGGGTATGTTGACATGGCTCTACATCGTGCTACACGTGCAGAGGTGTGTGTCCGGCGTATTGGGGCATCAGCAGAGCGGGAGGCGCGCTCAACGGCGATTTCGGGTGCCAAGGGGACTATGAAGTCTTCAGGGAGCGATAATCTCGGCCAGGTCGCCAGCGACGGGTGGATGGGCGAAGCACCCCAAGCTTGGTCACCGCAAAAATCGCAGCAGGCCCCATCGCGGGTGTTTGGCTGTGATCCGGGTTGGTTTGCCTGTGGCGTTCTTCTGGCGGCTGTCCTGATTCACTTTGCCCTGTTTGCCTTGCTCTTCCTTGGGTAGGCGGTTGGATGGGGGGCCGGGCCGGATTGATCCGGGTTTTCGGCATGTTGGGAAGATGATTGCGACCATGCGGAACAGGCGACGGATGAACAGGGCGAGAACCGAGGCTCAGCCGGCAAGCAAACCGACACTTGCGGAGCTGGGGCATGCCCTGGACGTACTTCGGTTGCGAGTGGAGCCTGGCCGTGAGCTGGAGCGATGGTATGACGCCATGATCTGGCTTGAAGCGGGTGATGCCCAAGCCGCTGATGGCTTGCTTCGGGCGTTGAGACGCACGGTGGCACGACGCCGTGCCCGTCGCCTGCAAGAAATCAGGCTAACGCGTAGCCCGCGGACGACGATTGCGGCCCGGCTGGGCAGATGGGGAGGGCGGCCGTTGGGAGAGGCGGTGAGCCGGTTATCGGTCCGCATCCGTCGGCTCAGGTTCGCCTTGACGAGTTCAGCACAACCTCGGGCATCCCCGTATACCCGAGACGGGTGACGGGCAACTCGCGGTGAGGCCGCCGACCGGTCTTACGGCACGGTTTGGGTGGGTGCTTCACCGCGGCAGTTTCAGATACACCGTTTCCATCACGTCGGCGCCTGGTTCCGGTCGGGGCCAGGCGTCGGCGCGCGCGGACCACGCGGTAGTCCCGACGACTGCCGCTCTCCAAGGCCCGCAAGGGTGGATCGCTCACCCCTCCTGTACGACGTTGAAGCCCATGAGGTCGCCCAGGTGCCGCAGATCCTGCGTGCGATTGCCGTAGAACACCACTCGGTGCAGCAGGGTCATCATGTCGTTGCCCTGGATGCCGGTGGACCAGTTCCGGACGAGACTATCGACGTTGGGTACCTTGGTGACGATCTGGGTGCGACAGGCACGTTCGGACAGTTCGGGGACCTCCATAATCGTCCCGCCGGAGACAAGCATAGTGTCGAGATTGACGAACTTGGCGCGGGTGATCTCCTGTCCGACGCGATACTGGATCTCGGGCACGACGCCGTAGCCGATTTCCGAGTGGCTGCGGAGGAGGTAGGGTGCCTCAGGGCCGTCGGGCCCGTCCATCTTCAGCGGGCCGACGCAGTGGGCGGTCCACAGGGCGTTGCGGGAAGTGTCGAAGGTCGCGTTGCCCTGGAAGCCGGCGATGCCGAAGGCGTACTGGAACATGAGCATAGTCCACAGCGAGTCCATGTCGCCTTCGCAGGAGGCGGGGATGCCTCGGTCGCGCAAGCGGGTGAAGCCCAGGCAGGGGAAGCCCCGCGGCAGCCAAGCCATGCAGGTACCGATGGCCAGCGCCTGGGCTTGCTCTTCCTCGATCAGCTTATCCATTGCCAAGCTGACCTTGGCCGCTTTGAGCACATCTTCGCGTTGGGGTTCGACCACGCGTTTGGCCCCGCGCAGCCACCGCTCGGTTTCGGCCTCGGCCGCCTGGGTGTCCACGGCGTCGAGCAGTTGGTTGAACCGCTCCTGATCGATGGCCACCAGTTCAGTGCCGAGGCGTTCCTTGATTTTCTCCGGCGAGCAGGATGCGGGCGTACCCTGCATGGGCAGCATGATGAGGACGCGACTGCGGCGAAGCAGGGGGGCAACGCGCAGGAGCGACGCGGCCCGCTCCAACTCGCTATGGTCGCTGGTCGCCAACAGCGTCACGCGATGCCCTTCCTTGTGCCATCGATAGGGATACATCCAGTCATGGCCGCTGGCTGGCTTTGAGAAGACCACCATCGGGCGGCGCGATTCGAGCACCGCTGTGGCGACTCCGGTTCTCACCAAGCCGCCGATCTGCAGGTTGATCACCAAGGCCGGAGCGTCGTCGCCTGCCTTGGCCAGCAGGGCCGCCGCTTCGGCTCCGTTGCCCGCCTGCCCGATGACGAACTCGACGTTGCCGAGGTTCTTCTCGGCCTCGACCATGCGTGCCTTCATGGCAGCCATCTCGCCTTCGGTGACCACCCAGTTTCTGCCGGGCTCTCCGCAGCTCCCAGCAAAGATGGTGCAGATGCGGACCTTGCTCGCAGGCTTGGCGGTGTGGACGGCCCCAGCGCCGCTTGCTGTCAGACGACTCGATGCGAGTAACAGACCGCCTGCCGCGGTGCTGCCGAGGAAGACCCGACGCGTGCATTGCTGGCACATTGCTTGACACTCCGTTCGCAAAGAGAATTGACGAACCCTGCCCGCCCGATCGTCGAGCAAGATGCGGGTGACTGCGGTCATTGTACACATCTTTGACGCGGTGGCGAGGCTCTTGGGCGGCGGCGCGTGTACGGCAGGCCGTGACGAGACGGACGGAGTGTGGATTCGCTGAGGACTGGGGCAGCCTGGTGATGGCGACCGGGGCAATGGGTTGATGAGCAGTGCCCGGACGCATCAGACGATCAGCAACAAGCCGCCTTGGTCCTGGGGACCGCCCGTGTTACGGGGCCAAGAACGGCCAGCTGAGGCTCCTGCATGATTGCGGCGATTGGCTTGATGGGGATGATAACCGGATCGGCCAGCCACACGCCAGGGCATCCTATAGCGGATGGACGCTTGGTATGCAGGTCCGCGCCAGCTCTGAATCGCAGTCCCTTGACCGCGTCGTCGTCGCGGGGATCTGTATTCGGCATTGTCAGCGGGCGCTGACCGGGCCCGAGGTCCAGTCAACGCCCGCCATGACCACTCTGGATGATTTTGCGCCATCGTCGATGAGACGCTACAGTTTCCGCCCGCGACGACGCATGATTGCCATGCCGCCCAGGGTGAGCAACCCCAGTGTGGTCGGCTCGGGCACGATCACCAGCCTGGCCGCGTCAACATAGCCCGCATGGCCCTGCAGCGACGCGTTGTTGTAGATCAGCTCGGTGACCATCCAGCGGGTACCGACGGGTACTGGGGGGGCGACCAAGACAGGCTCCCAAGTGGCCGGGTTGCTGTCGAGAACGAGATTCCCGAAGACGGCGCTGATCGGCGAAGCCCAACTGCCGCTCGAGAAGAACCGGATGGACATGCCCGCCGCAGCGGCCTGGACATTGGCATTGAACAAAGCGCTGACCTGGGCCGTAGCCCCACCGCTGTCAATCAGCGCCGCGTAAGAGGTCACGTCCGTGGTCTGGAAAGCCTGGGTGGCAATCAGCCCATCGCTGACCATGCGTAGCATCCGGACGCCCTCCGGCGGGACCACCGGGCCGTCGACCCCGTTGATCGTCGCCGCCTCGACCCCCCAGAATCCCTGGAATCCAGGGAAGTTGTTAAGCACGGTAAAGTAGTTGGTGGTGGGATTGTTCTCGAAACCCGGATCCACCAGCAGGTTGGCTCGGGCGGACGCGGTGGCGAACGCCATCGCCAGACTGGTGCAGACGCAGATCGTTTGCATGCGCGCTGTCATCTTCGTGATTCTCCTTCGAGCTCTGTTTAGAGTCTTGTGGTCGGTGTCCGGCACCGGCGACACCGCCGGGGCAAACGGAGTCCTTCAGCCATTTCAAGCCACATGCGGACGGCGGCGACGCAGAACAGCCAAACCGCCCAACGCCAGCAGGCCCATGGTCGCCGGCTCAGGGGTCGGGAACTGGACCACACGAATGGTCCCGTCGGCCACCACGCCCGCTGGCAGGGTGCTGACGAAATCCTTGCGGATGATGACCTGTGAGCCCGGCATGACTGGGTCAAAGTAGAAATCAAGACTGTCGCCAAGATTATGGATCACCAGGCCGGTCGCCGGGATGCCGTTGACCAGGAGCGCCGGGTTGGTCCATGCCCAGCTGGGCGATAGAATGGTCTCGTGCCAGTCCGTCCAAGGTCGGTCGCCCGCTACGATCAAATGCTCTTCCAGGTGCAGCAGGGTGCCGCCCATGTAGGGGAACGGCCCGTTGTTCGGTCCGGTGAAGCTCTTGATCCACCCCGGCCCGTCGGGATCGAGTTCCACGGGGACGGGTCCACCCGCAGCATCCGTCACCACCCAGCCCCAAGGCGGAACCGGTCCCGGAAACACAGTGGGTAGCGAACCCACATTGCCGACGCCCTGCGCCAGGGCGACCTGCGATACGGCCAGGATCATCGAGGCCGCCAGCAAACGCGTGATCATCTGTCGGTTTCTCATTTGGTTTCTCCTTGACACTCGGTGAGATTGAAATTTCCCAACTACTGAGCCTTCATGGCCACACGGCCGTGAAGCAACATATCCATGTGCCGCGGCAAACCGTGCCGCGAAGGCGGATTACACCCGCACACTCACCCGACGACGCCCGAACAGGACCGCACCGACACCCAGCAACACTGCGGTTACCGGCTCCGGTACGGCACCGGGCACCCGGAAGACCAGGAACTCATCATGGTTGAAGCCGCGCAGAGGAATGGGCAGCACCGACGAGACGGAGGTGTCCTTGCCCGAGTCATACCAGATCCACTGCGCGGAGGTCTGAATGTTGGGCAGCGCGGTCGGCCAGATGAAACTGTAGGGCGCGATCGGGGTGGACGGATCGTTGTCATACCCCGGCGCGGTGGACGGCGCCACCCAGAGGCTGTTGGCTGTGGCATAGGCGATAGCCGCGTCCACCTGGGTCTGCGTAGGCATCTGCGACGCCGGCCAGGAGCCTGGCATCCCGAAAAGCTGCGGCAGATGCTGGCCGGCCGGAAAGACCTGCCAACCGGTTGTCCCCGTACTCAACGTGGCGTTCAGCGTGGTGTTGTGAAACGTGCCGATAAACCCCTGGGCACCGCTGTGGTCGGACGAGGTCGCGACATACAGATAGTCGGTCGTCGGCCGCCCGGTGGCGCTGAAGTTGTACTCGACCATCCAGTTACTGCCGCCCCCGGCCGCGAAAGTGGTGGTCATCGAGGTCCCGTAGTAGACATCGAACTGATTGTCCACCGTCAGGTACACGTTCCAGTCGTCAGCCAGCGCTCTGCCGCCCGTCAGGGCGATCACGCATGCACACATATAGAGTGCCAGTGATCTCATACGTTGCTCCTTGTGGACATCCGCTTGTTCCGCATTCCTTCTACATTTCTCAAGGGGGCGGTATACGCCCTGTTCAAGCCTCACCTCGCCCGCAAGCGACGGCGACGCAACGCCAAAAGGCCGCCCGCGGCCAGCAGGCCCATCGTGGCCGGCTCAGGAGTGGGATATTGAGCGACCTCAACCGCCCCGAAGTGCACCGTGCCCGCGATGCCCACGTACTCCAACTGCTTACGGATGTGGAGCACCGTACCGGGCGGCAGGGGATCGAAGTAGAACTCCAGAGTCCCGCCTTGCGTGGGGCTGCCGGGGGTGTTGACGATGTTGAGCCCCGCCGGCGGATTCAGTACGTTCTCCAGGATCACCACGGTCGAAGTCCATTCCCAGCCCGGGGTGATGATCTCCTCGTGCCAGTCGGACCACCAGAGATTGCCGGAGATAAGTACAGTCTCATTGAGGTTGTAGATGGTGCCGGGATTCGGGTTGACGATCGGCCCGCCATTCGGATCGGTCAGCAGCTTGATCCACTTCGGGCCGGCTGGATCGCGGACCACGGGGATCGGTGCCGACGGGTTGCCGATCAGCCAGCCAGTGGGACCAGCTTGCGGAATGCCGCTCGGCAGGTCGCCAAGGTTGCCCACGCCCTGGGCGAAGGCCAGCGGAGACAATCCCAAGGCTGCCAGGCCCGCCACCAGCACACCTACCTTCTTACGCATTGTCATTGGTTTTCTCCTTCACAAAGAAAAACGGGGGACCGGACCGAAACCGACCAGTGATCTCGGCCGGCCCCACATACCCACACCTCGATTCAGACCGTGCCATATCGTCAGAGCCCGATGCTTCTTCCGGGCTCGTTGTACTCAACCGGGCTTTCGGTCCGCCGATCACTGGCCGGCCCGTGCAACCCGGTTCAGGAGGAGAGAGAGAGAGAGAGAGAGTCTTATGGCCATCACGCACCCTGCCTGGCTGTTCTGCCACGTGTCGGTTCGTCCTGCTTCAACCGGCTGTGCGTGGCGGTCGTCTGATTCGGCTCCGAGCGTAGCGGTTCCTGTCGGATCATGGCGATGATAGCTCGTTCCAGCGATACCTCGTCATCCTGGGGCAGATAGCAGTGTGCCCCGGCCTGGCGGACCCTGCGTTCCACGTCCGCGTCGTGTGGCGAAGCTACCGCGATCACCAGTGCATCCTCCCGGGTCATTCGCAACCATCGCACTAACTCGACGGCCTGCTGAAGCTCTACCGCCATGTGAACTACCGCGATGTCAACCCGGTTACGCCCGATCGTCTTGGCAGCCTGTGTCGCGGTGGGAAGGTGAATCAGCGGCCATCCGTATCGTAGGGCCATCCTTCTGAGCCCCGAGGCCACCGCCTTGTCCATCACCACGACCACCCCCACTTGTCCGAGGCCGTACTTCATCATCCGCCTCTCTTGCATCACCAATTCGATGCGACAGGAGGAAAAGCACCCGGCGTGCCAGATGGGCGCCCACCGGTCGGAATTTGCTAACAGGCTCATCCGTAAACACTTAGAGTGGGCAGGTAACTCATCCGCTGATCTCTGCCTCCCGGGTCTCCAAGGTATGTTTTAACCCTCAGCCGATGACCTGCGCGCGAAACTCGCGGCGATAGCGGGAGTTAGGAATCGCGGTGCGCTTTGTACCTTGGGTGCAGATTGAACCTCGTGCCGTGGCTCTCCGCATAATGACCGCCCCAATGACGTGTGGGCCAGTCGTTGTTTGATCGACCACGTTGGTCGCCACAACATCCTAAGGCAATACGAAGGAAGTCATCATCCGCGCGGGGAATAGGCACCGGGAACGGCGGGCGGGCAGAACAAATCAGAGATCAGATGGCCACGGAATCCGCGACGTTGTGGAGCTGATAGCGACGGATCTTGCGGTACAACCGGTGCCGTTCGATCTGGAGGAGTTGAGCCGCCTTAGCCCGATTGCTTCCAGCGGCTCGCAGGGCTTGCAGTATTGCCAGACGCTCGGCGGCCTCGAGAGTAAGAACTTGATCCTCCAGCGAGGTGAGGGCGCTGGCTGCTGCCAGTTGCACGGTCGGGGGCAGATCACGCAGCTGGATCTCCGAGCCTTCAGAAAAGGCACAGGCATGCTCGATCGCGTTCGCCAGCTCGCGAACATTGCCCGGCCAATGATACGCACAAAGGACCCTGCAAACCTCTTCAGCGAGTGTCCGGGCCGGCTCGTGATACAGACTCGCCTGCTGCTCCAGAAAAAACCGTGCCAACGCGGGGATATCCTCGCGCCGGTCCCGCAACGCCGGCACATCGAGGCACACCACGTTCAGCCGATAATACAGATCGCCCCGGAAAGCGCCCTCCCGCACCATCCTCTGCAGATCGCGGTGCGTGGCGGCTACGATCCGTACGTTTACCCGGATCGGCTCCACGCTGCCGAGCGGAACTACCGCCCCTTCCTGGATGCAGCGCAGCAGCTTGGCCTGGATATGAGGTGGCAACTCGCCAATTTCATCAAGGAAGAGCGTCCCCTCGTCGGCGGTGCGGAAGAAGCCCAGAGTCGCCTGCTCCGCTCCCGTAAAAGCCCCACGTACGTGCCCAAAAAGCTGCGACTCGAAAAGGGTATCACGCAGGGTTGTGCAATCCACGGCCACAAACGGGTGCACGGCGCGCCGACTGGCCGCATGAATGGCCCGCGCGACCAACTCCTTGCCGCTGCCGGATTCCCCGCGAATCAACACCGTGTGGTCGCGGAGGCTGACTTTCTCGATGCGCTTCTTCAACGCGGCGATGAGTGAGGCTTCCCCAACCAAAGCCTGTGACCGGCATACAGGATGGGCGCTTTCCCCTTGCGGGTTGAAGTGTTTTCTCCCCATACCCTTTTTCCCTTGTACTGGCCCGGAGGTGTCGGTTCCGATGAACACCTCAGATTGTAAACTGTAGGTGTCGGAAATGCTGCCGACCAGTAAGTTCTGATCGAGGAGGGGGTATCGGACGCTTTGTGACGTGCTGAAGCCAGGAGGCCTTCGCCACAAGTGTTGTTCTGAGGGCACCTTGAATGGAGGATCGGTAATGGCTACGCCGGCCGATCGTGCGCAGGGGCACGTCGGATGCTGGCAACGAAGCAGGCGAGGGCGGTGAGGGCCAGGGATAACGTGGCGGGCTCGGGTACCGGTACCCAGCGGACGGCCTGCCATTGCCCGCTTGCGTCCTGTGCATACCCGACGATCACCCCCTCGTCGTTGATGCCGTAGGCTGAGCTGAACATGCCCCCGAGTGTGCCCAAGTCGATCATCTCGCCGCCATCGTGGACAAAGGCATGGTAGTTGCCCGCCGGGAGCTCGGCCCACCCGACCACGTGCCCGAGATTATTCAGCCCGTAAGCCCAGCTTTCGATGCCGCCCAGGGTTCCCAGATCAGTCACCATGCCGGCCTCCCACAGGGCGGCACGAGACGCTCCGCCGGTGGTATTGCTCCAGAGGATGACTTGCCCGTGGTCATTGATCCCGCGTGCAGCACTCCATGTGGCCCCCGGCAAGCCGTCGAGCAGGTGAACGTCACCGTCGAGCCAAAGCGCAGCCCGCTCCCGGCCTTGAGTGTCGTCGGAACTGCCCACGATCCAGTCGTGGTTGTTGATGCCGTAGGCGATGCTGTAGTCGCCGCCCAAGGTGCCTAGGTCGTAAGCGGCGCCGTCTTGCCAGAGGGTTGCGTGGTAGATGCCCGGGGAGGTGAAGGAGTTGCCGACCGCGTGCCCGAGATCACTGATCGCCCAGGCTGTGCCGGCAGCTCCGCCAAGCGTCGGCAGCTCATGGATTCCGTGCTCATCCCAGAGGACGGGTCTGGACTGGCCCGCGATGTTCTGTGCCCAGCCGGCAATCAGGCCGGCAGCGTTGATGGCGAGGGCCCGGCTGCGAGTACCGCCCAGCGTGCCCAAGTCGGCGAACTGGCCCAAGCCCGAGCAGAGGAACCCGTGGTCAACGCTCGCCGGCGTCAGTGCCTCGCCCACGATGAGCCCTTGAGCGTTGATGGCCCGCGCCCGGGCGAAGCCGCCCTCCAGCGAGCCGAGGATTTCGACCTGATATGAGGATGCCTGCACCCCAGCTGCGCAGACAAGCCAAAGTGCGAGAGCGATCCAGCGTGTTCGCCGGTGGCACATACTCGGAATCTCCCCCAGGGGCCGTCGTACGAACCGATCGCGGGCAGCGGGAGTAGCGCGAATGCGGGGACATCCCAAGCCATTCCCGCAGCCGTGTGAGGCCGCGAGCGGCATCAGCCCCGGGAGTGGCAGCATACGACGAGGTTCGCGTGTCAGGACGGCAAGCGACTCAGACGCGAGCGGCCCTGCGCCGTCGGGCGATCATCGCCCAGGATCCGACCAGGAACAGTCCCATGGTAGCCGGCTCAGGGATACAGATCGTGTCGATCACGATCTGGTCAATCACCGATCCCCACGTCGGGTCGCTGGTGATGAGGATTTGCTCGTGATCCGGGTTGGGCTCGATCCGCCAGATGGACTGATCCAGGTACCAATCTCCGCCGGTGAGTACGTGCTCGACCAGCAGGGTTTGCCCGGTGACGTAGGCTGCGCCGGGTACGGTGACTGTTGGAGCTTGGGACATGTCACGGAAGTACGTCACCTGCACCCAAACCTCTTTGCACTCGAGAGCCAGCGGCCGATTGTCGACATCGATCAGGATGCTCCCGCCGCCGTTGCCTCGATCCCCGCCGAGATCCCAGTATCCGATCTGATCGCCGAGGCTGGGGAGTTGCACCTGCCACCCGGAGGCATAGTCGCCAAGGACGATGGATGCCATGGCAGAGCCGTATGAATTTGAGATCACCTCGGGCAAAGCGGGGTTGGCGTCGGTGTCAAACCGCCACTCCTGATAGGTTGTGCCTTCATCGCCTCGCCATGGGGGCTGAACCATATCATGCCCCCACGCCGGGACCGGCATGAGCATTCCTAGAACAAGCAGACCACATGCGAGGTATGTGCGACTTTCCATGGCTGTCCTCCGAGAGTGATGCTTTTCCGCCTTCCCGCTCGTTGACTGCACGGGCAACTCCACCGACGGGAACGTACTGCATTGTAAGGGAATATGCTAATCGAAATCAAGCAAAAACCGGCCCCCGAATAAGATGATCTCTGCTTTCTGGCGGTTCCGCGTTTCGGATCGGCAGCGTCCGATCACTCGGGATCGCCGGTTGTGAACCAGGCATTTTTCAGCAGCGAATAGTCCAGCAGCATGACTTGGCTGTCCCCGTTGTAATCGCCGGCTGGGCCGGCGGTCATCCAGTTCGCCTTGAGTATCGAGTAATCCAGGATGTTCGCGGTGTTGGAGCCGTCGAGATCGCCGCTGGTTAGGGTGAAGTTCGCCACCCCTTGGCCATAGGTGTCCAGAGTCACGGGTATCCGCTTCCGCAGGCTCCAGTCCGTCTTGGCGCTAAGCCTCGCCGTGCTGCCGGGCACCAGGGTCAGTACATAGGAGCCGGCGGCGGTTCTCGTTACCGGGTTGTTCGTGAAGGTCACGGTGACTGTCCATGTTTGGAGCACGGTATTCCCGGTATCCGTCGCCTTGAACACCACTTCGCGGTCAAAGCCGTATGCTGCACCCGATAACGTGCTCATCTGTACTGTGCCGGTGATCTGGTTAGGGTCCACGCACAGTGTGCCTGTCGCGGTGGTTTCGTTGCCCGCGCGATCCGTTGCGGTGATGGCGATGGTGTATGTACCCTGGGGGGTAGTCGGACCGATGACGACCTCCCATCCGAAGCTCGGCCCCTCGTCGTCGGTGAGGGTGGCGGCGAGGGTTTCAGGGCCGGTGATGTCGATGCTCGGGATACCCTCCAGGCCGGCCAGGACGTCGGCCGCGTCCACCGTGATACTCACCAAGCCCTGGACGGTTGGATTGGCGCAGTCAAGGACATCAACTCCGTTCTGGGTCGCGGTCAGGTCGACCAGCACAGGGGGCGTACCGTCGATGACGATGGGTTGGCTATCGATTTTGAAGGGCCATACGGGCTCGGCGTTCAGGTCGCTGAGCATGGTGGCGTATCTGTCGTCGGTGTCGGAGCGAAAGACGAGGAAGGTGGCTCCTTCCGTGGTTCCGGCCGTCAGGGTGATGGTGGCTATGGTTGCGTCGGCCTGGGTTCCCGTCGGACCGCCTTCGAGTTGCAGCCCGATGGCGGTGTCGAGCTCGCCCGGTGCGTGCCAGCTTTCGTAGATCAGTTCGGTCCAGAACCCGCCGCCGGGAGCCACGCTGTGGGGGCTGGTCAAGTAGGTCGAGTTGTACCCGATGAGTGCTTGGCAGCCGTTGATCATCTGAGCGAGGTTGGAGACGTCGAGACCGAGCACCACTGGCTCGCCCGGCTGGACAAACAACGATTCGCAAGACACCTCGAGCGCGAGGGTGTTCGGGTTGCCCATCGCAGGCGTGGGCTGACCCAGTGCTACCAGAACGACCGCCAGCGCAGGTCCGAGTGCGAGCAAGGCCGGCCTGAGTGCTTGTTGCCGCATAACCTCCTCCTCTCCAGGCCACGGGTCGCTTCCGTTGGGCCCGTGGCGGGATGCCGCCGTGTGTCGGTGTGGTATCGGTGCCACGCAGCGCCGGCGGGACGCGGTCGTCCCGCCGGCGCCTGCCGACTGCCATCAAGACCCTTCTGCCTTCACACGGACTACTCCGCGTCTCCTGGCTGGAACCAGTTGGACCGCATTAGGGAGTAGTCCACCAAACCGACGGTGCCGTCGCCGTCGATGTCGGCCACGTCGTTCGACGACAAGTAGTTGCTCTTCAAGACCGAGTAATCAAGGATGTTGATGTAGTTGTCAGGCTTGATATCCCCGCCGCGCAGCTTGGCGGTGCCGGTGAAGTCGGCCGAAGCTTGACCGTCACCGTCGAGGCTGCAGGCCACCTTGCGACGCAGGTTCCAGTTCGTCTTGGCGCTGAGGGCGGTGGTTCCATCCGGCACCTCGGTCAGCGTGAACGTGCCGACCGCACTGTCGGCCGGGAAGACCACCGGGATGTCCCAGGTCTTCTTGACCCCGCCTGTGGCCACGAAGGTCACCGTGCGAGTCAGACCGCCGACCAGCGACTCCAACTCCACCTGGCCGGTGATCTGGTTCTTGTCCACGCAGATAGCCTGGGCATTGTCGGACGCGGTGTTACCCAGAGCATCCGCGGCCTCGACGGTGATGGTATGAGCACCGTTGGCGGTCGCGCCACTGATCGTCACCTGATAGTGGTAGGTATCGCCGCTCACGTCCACATAGACCGCCGCGCCGATACCGTCCACAGTCAGCGCGGGCGGGACCACGAGATCGGCACAGCCGGCGTCGGTGACGTCCACGTAAATGTTCACGACGCCCTGCACCGCCACCGCCGGGCAGAGCACGTCTTCGCCATCCTGCTCGGCCGCGATGTTGCTGATTGCCGGGGCGGTTTTGTCCACGCAGACCTCGACCGCCGAGCTGTCGGCTTCGTTGCCGGCCTTGTCGACCACCTTGAGGGTCACGTCGTAACAGTCGGTCGCGTAGCCGCTCATGTCCAGCGCGTACGGGCTGGCGACATCCTCGGCGACCTTGGCACCGTCCACGTAAACATCCACATAGTCCACGCCGGCCAGAGCGTCCGAGACCGTGAAGGTCAGCGTGGTGGTGGTCTTGGTGCACAGTGGGTCTGCGGAGAACGTGTCGACCGTCGGGTCCGTCCCGTCGATGACGATGGTCTGACTGTCGATCTTCGTCGGCCATACGGGCTCGGCGTTCAAGTCGCTGAGCATGGTGGCGTAGCCGTATTCGCCGTCAGCACGGAAGACCATTTGGGTAGTGCCTTCCTTGGTGCCGGCGGTCAGGGCGATGATCGCCACTGTGCCGTCGTCATCCGTACCCGCACCTCCGGTCAGCTGGACGCCGATGGCCGTGTCCAACTCGCCCGCGATATCTCGCCAGACTTCATAGATGAGTTCTTCCCATACTCCGCCGCCGCCCGGGGCGACCGTGCCGGCAGCCGGGAAGTACTCGGAGTCGTAGCCAATGAGCGCCTGGCAACCGTTGACCATCTGCTGCAGGTTCTTGACGTCCATATTGAGTGTAACGCTCTCGCTGGGCTTGACGTACAGGCTGTCAGGCTGGACGTTGAGCTCGAGAATGTCGCGGATCTGGGCATCGGCGAAGGTGCCGAGGTAGTCGACGGTGTCGAACGAGACCTGCACGTTGCGGATCTGTCGCTGTTGGGTGGCGTAGGCGGTGTTACCGACGGTATCGCCCCAGATCAAGGCAAGGCCGTAGCCGTTGACCACCGCATCCTCGCCGGCGATGTTGATTGGGTCGAACATCTTGCCCCATTTGCTCCAGCCGTGGGCCGGGCTGCGCTGGTAGTCGTACATGCCGGCGATGGTGTACTCCTTGATGTCCCCCCAGGTCATGGTGGTATAGGGGTTGCCGTAAACATCGGTGAATCCGTTGTGCTCATAGATGGCGACGGCTGTGGAGTCGGCAATGCTCGTTTTGGTCAGATCCAAGGTGATCCGTGTCCAGCCATCGACCACGACCTGCTCGGAGATGGCCTGGATCCCGAGAGAAGTGGGGGCAAAGATACCGAACTTGCCGTTGCCGTCGGTAAGGAAGAAGTTCATGGTCGTATAGCCGCCGAGGGTGTTGTTGTACTCGAAGGCCAGCTTGATCTCATTGAGCTTCTTGCCCACCGCGACGTCGGATACGGCAAAGGTGCGCGAGCCGTCTCGCCAGCCGTTGGGCCCGAACCCGCCGGTCGCCAGGACGTCGGGGGCCGATCCGTTGTTGTTGAACCAGTACCACTCCTTGCTGTTGCGCGGCTGAGCGTGGTAGAGGAGGGTAGAGCCGCCGTCGCTGATGGTGAACTGATCGTGGCCGTGCACGGTGGCGACTTGCCAGGCCGTGCCCGCGGCCAAGTCGATGTCGGCGATCTGGCCGTTGGCCAGTTCGATGCGGAGGCCGTCAAGCCGGCTTTCACCGGTCCACCAGGAGGCTGGACTGCTGCTTCTTGTGCCGAGCCCGATATCGATCATCATGATTTCTTCACCGGAGTAGTCCCATGTGGTTTCGCCGTCCGTGATGTCCGTCCAGGCCATGTTCGAGTAGCTGCGCTTGCTGGTGGACTCGTAGAAGCGGAATTCGTTGGTTGCTCCGCCGGTGGTCCACTGGTTCCACGTATCGGCGGGGGCGGAGAGATTGGCGGCAGCGTGCGGGCTGGCTTGAAGCCGGCTGCGGTACCAGGACGCGCCATTCTGGTTGTCGCTGTCGTCGAAAGTCGTGTACATGGTGACGCGATAATCCATGGCTGTCTGGTCGGTGGGTTTGTTGGTCCAGTAGCTCAGGGCAGTCAGCTCACCGATGGTCACCTCGCGGCCGAAGAGGTCGCGCAGCCCGATGCGCAGCGTGACGTAGCGGCTGTCAGGATCGGGGTCGCTGTGATCGACGTTGGCGTAGAAGCTCGACGATCCGTAACCGGTGGGGGCGCCGGCAGCCGTGTCCGGAGCCCGCGAGTCCCAGTCATAGCCGAACGGGTTATCGCCCGTGCCGTGCGGAGCGCTGAACTCCGGCTTGCCGGCGGCAAGAATCTGCGGGGTGACGGTGTAGTTCGTCGTCACGAACGCGCCGGCGCCGGGCTGGGCAAGAATGTAACCGGGATCGCCGGACACATAGTTGCTGAGGGTGTCGCCAAGGATCCAGTTGAAGCCGTAGGCGATGTTGGTGCCTAGTTCTCGCGGAGCGCCTGTCCCCAGGCCGGGCCAGCCCGCGGCCAGTTCGGCGGGCGACGGAGCCTGGATCACGAAGTCCTTGATATCGTCAAAAGTCAGACCTACGCCGTTGTTGGGCAGCCAGCTTATGTCGCTGTTTTCGTATACTTTGACCGGCTTGTCGGAGATATCCGCCCAGGTCAGATCGTAGCCGTTGCTGTAAAGGGGCTGAAATACCGAGTCCGACGGCTCGTTAGCGATCACCGCGTATTGTCCCGAGCCATCGGTGATCCAGATGTTGAAGTAGGGGGCGCTATAGCCGCCGGACGTCGGCGCAAATCGCGTTCGATCGTCGAAGCGGGTGACCGCCAGTTGGGCAATCTCCCCAACAGTGAAACCGTCGAGCACCGATGTGCTCCATGCGGCTTTCTGGCCACCTTCCGCGATGATGAACTCCTTGGCCGGCACACCGTAGTCAGTGTTGTCCACGATTGCCGGCGGATTGCCGCTGGTCGTCGCATTGCGGATCACCAGCGTGTGCCAGTCCGCCCATGCGCTGCCCGCGGTGACCAGCACCGCCAGCGCTGTCAGCCATACCATTCCTGATCGTCTCATCTTGCATGCTCCTTCGTGTGGGCCTCTGGTCGGCCGTCATTGCTCTATCCGCTTGGGGTGACGGCCCGCTGCCGCCAGGGTTTCCCATGCGGGGGATCTGCCTGTCCATTCCGACGGAACCGATACGTCACATGCGATCCATCGGGCTTACCCCTCCTTGGGCACGCAACCGGCCGGCTCCAATGCGATGCCCGCCGGGCTGATGGCTCACTCGGCGTCGCCCACCACGAACCAGTTGCTCTTCATGATCGAGTAGTCGAGCATGGCGGTGGCCCCGTCGCCGTTGATGTCGCCAGCGGTGGTGGCCATCCAACTGATCTTCATCACCGAGTAGTCGAGGATGTTGATCGAGTTGGAGCCGTTGATATCCCCGCCGCGCAGCTTGGCGGTGCCGATGAAGTCGGCCGAAGCTTGGCCGTCACCGTCGAGGCTGCAGTCCACCTTGCGACGCAGATTCCAGTTCGTCTTGGCGCTGAGGGCGGTGGTTCCATCCGGCACCTCGGTCAGCGTGAAGGTGCCGACCGCACTGCCGGCGGGGAAGACCACCGGGATGTCCCAGGTCTTCTTGACCCCGCCCGTGGCCACGAAGGTCACCGTGCGAGTCAGACCGCCGACCAGCGACTCCAACTCCACCTGGCCGGTGATCTGGTTCTTGTCTACGCACAGAGTCCCGGATACCGAGGCGTCGTTGCCGGCCTTATCCGTGGCTGTCGCCTCGATCGTCCAGGTGCCATTGGCCGCGTCGGGCTCGATGTCCACGGTGTAATTGAACGTTCCCGCCGGCGATTCACCTGCGTAGGTCACGGTCAGTGCGTCGCCGCCCTGCGTGACGGTGACGACCGGCTCGGCCTCGATACCGGCCAGGGCATCCGACGCGCCCACGCTGATGGCCACCGTGCCCTGCAGGGTCGTCGCCGCACAGTTCAGCACATCCACCGCGCCGGCGCCTTGGTCCTGAGTGGCCGTCAGGGCCGCCACCGCCGGATCCGTGTCGTCGATGACGATACCAATGCTGTCGAATTTGGTCGGCCAGACCGGGTTGCCCAACATGTCCGAAAGGTAAGTACTGGCCACCAGGCCTGGATCCGGATCCGCGTCCGGGCGGAAGACTATCTGAGTGATGCCTTGCACGCCGGCCCTCGCGGTCAGCGTGATCTTGCACACCTTGCCGTCGGCGTCCGTGCCCACGGTCCCCGCCGCGTTGACACCGATGGCCGTGTCAATCTCACCCGGTGCTCCGCTTGAATTCAGCCAGGAATCCCAGATAAGCTGATCCCACGGTCCCGAGGCAGGCAGTCCAACCGTTCCAGCCGTCGGATCCTCGAAGTAAGTGGACGAGTACCCGAGCATCGCCTGGCAGGCGTTCACCTTCTGAAGAAGATTCGCCACGTTCATATCGACAATCGCGCTTTCGCCTGGTTTGATGTAGATGCTTTCGCTTGTCGGCACCAGGTAGAGTGCGTTGGGGGCGGTCGGCCCAAGCAGCCATGGGCAGTAGTCGACCTGGACATCACTGACCAAGTCGCCTAACCCATTTGGATTCTTGATGACGGCTGGGTCGGCGCAGTTGTTGATGTCCGCTTCGACCGAACCATCGGGGTCGTATGGACCCGAAGCGTGGCCCCACCAGTTGTTTTCCGCGTCCACCACCCCGGTGATGTTCGCGGCAGCCTTCAAGCCGAAGCTGGCGTTTCCGAATATCTCATTTCCATGAACATGGATGTTCAGCGTATCGATGACATGCCGTTCGACGTTGATGCCGGTGTTGCCGTTATCCGCTATTCGATTGTCAAGCACGTCGAGGTTCTGCCCCTTGAAGTTGATGCCGTATCGCGTGTGTTCGCTCAGCTCATTCTCACGGATCACCACGTCGTAGGTGCTGCCCCAGAAACTGACGCCGTCGCGGCAGTTGGTGAGTACATTGCCCTCGATGAGCACGTTGGAGAGATTACTGCCGGCCACCGCCGACCCGCCGAAGCCGGAGGCGACGTTGTCGGTGAGGGTCATATGGGTCACCGCGGTCATGTACGCCGCCTGTGAATCGGCTGCCGAGCTGGTGCCCGGCACGAATGTGTTGCCAGCCAAAGTAATCTCAGTACTGGTGCCTGGCTGGCAAGCCACGCCGACCTTGTTGACCGTCACGCGGTTGTCGGAGACGGTCAGGTTGTTACCGCCTTTGAAGATGACCGCATACCAGCCGTCCATGATGTTGTTCGACACGGTGAGGTCGCTGCCCCAGCAACGCACAATCGATGTGTCTGCCACGGGGTTGGTGGGGTGACCCTGGAGTGTGAGGCCGTCGATAACGACGCCTGTGACCCCGGTGGGGATTTCGATGAGAACGTCGGGGTTGGGAGTAGAGAGCCCCGCGCAGGTTACGATTGCCTCATTGGCTGAGTTGGTGCGCGCCCCGGATGCCGTGGGATCGACGTCTTTCTGCGGCCCATAGAGGTTCAGCGACTTGTTGATCGTGAGTCTCTCCGCGTAGGTTCCCGGCAGCACGTTGACCGTACTGCCGTCGACAGAATTGATAGCCTCCTGGATTCGGCCCGTCGTGCCGGTCTGCGGGCTGGCGGCCGATGCCCAGAGGGTGGAGAAGTTGCCCTGGAAGCCGGGATCGGTGCTTGTGTCGTCTCCGCCGCCCAGCCACGGGGTGTAGTCGACGCTGCCGGCAGTGTTGATGCGGCCGGCCGGGCTGGCGATGCTGCCCCACCAGTTCCCCGAGGCGTTCAGCAGGATTTGGCTGGCGTAATCACCCCAAACAAAAACCGTGCCGCTCAGCAGGGCATTGTCCTGGATCGTGAAATCGTGCGCCTGGCTTTGAGACGCGGCAACGCCATAGAGAATCGCGTAGGAGAAGCCCGTAGCGGTGATCTCGTTATTCGTGACTGCGCTTGGCAGGACCGTGTAGTTGCCCGTTCCGTGCCAGTTGTTCATGGCCAGGGCCCACTCAACGGGAACATGGGTAAACACGTTGCCCTTGACCAACTGCTCGCCGCAGGCACCTGAGTTCCCGTAGTAGTTGAAGATGACGCCCTCAAAGGTCACGCGGAAGTCGTTGTCCAGCAGGTCCACCGCACGGCAATACTCGAAGAGCACGCCGCCGGTCACGACATCAAACTGGTTGTTGTAGACGCGAATCGCCCCCTCGGTGTCGCGAGCGGTCTGGTTGGCGCCGTTCACGTAGAGAGCGAAATCCGTGCCGGGGTTTCTGGTGTTCACGTGTGCGAAGCAGTTGTCGTGGATATCCAGCGTCAGTGCCTCGGCGTAGCTTGTGCTCCAGTCGCCTCGAATGGTCTGGTTGTTCTCGGTTTCAAAGGAGAAACCGGTGATGGCGACGTGGACATCGGCCGGCGAGGTGTTGTCACGAACGATTTTCAGGGAGTGGCTGGTGATGGCGCTACCACGCCAGATGGTCTGTCCGCAGCCTGCTCCAACGAAGCTGACCGATTTGCTCACGCTGACCGTTTCGTTGTACGTGCCCGCCGCGACGAGGATTGTTCCGCCGGTCATCACACGGGCAACAGCTGGGGTAATCGTCTGATAGGGTTTGGTGACCGTTCCATCACCGCCGGGAGCCGCGTTGGCGTCCACATAGACAGTGGTCAGCGTGGCCGGGCTCACGCGTTGATCCTCGAACACGGCGCCGTGATGGGCCGCGCTGAGTGCCGGGATGTCCGTGTAGTAGCTCGGATCGGTTCCGGCCAGGATGGCGATGTCCAGGTAGTTCGTGTCGGCACCGCTGCCCCAGGTGTTGCCGCTGAAGGTCATGTTGGCACCGGCAATCACCCAGCCCCTGGTACCGTGTACGTAGTTACTGGTGATGTTGCCCGTCGTGGGTGAAGCCAGGCTGCCGTTGATGTAGGCGGGTTGGCGGAGGGCGTAGATTTCGTTCTCCTCGATCGTCAGCCCGCTGATTCCGTAGGTCACCTCCAGGGCACGACTGACCTCGGGATCGCCCATGACGTACCGACCAAAGATCACGTTTCCGCGAATGGTTGCGTTGCTGGCTCCGATGTAGATGAGGTTCTGGACGCCGGTCTTGTCGGTTTTCTCCAGTGTCAGATTCTCGATGACCGCGCCCGCAGCCGCGATCGAGAAGCGATATCCCGTACCGCTCACCTGGACGAGCGTGTTCGCGGGATCTTCACCCTGGATGGTAATATCTTGCCTGTTGACGTTGACTTGGCTTGACACTGCGTGCGTGCCGGCTTGCAGCACGATGGTCCGGGCTTCGGACGCACCATCGATCGCGGTCTGAATCGCCGTGGTGCTGTCGCCCCCGGCCGAAATGGACACGGTATCCGCCCAGGCCGTGCCTGCGCACATCGCCAAGATGATCAGCAGATTCAATGCACCTTTCATGATTCGTGCTCCTTTGTCAGGGCCTCGATCAGGCCGTGAGGCGCTTCCTGCCTCGGTTAGTGGCCTAGTCCGACGACGTGGCGAGAGCGGCTCTGGCCCGCGCTCATCGCGGATACGCGCAGGCGACAATCCACGGGGCAAGCGCATACCCGAGGTTCGTTTGCGGGAGGACAGTTAGGGTGGGGTGGGGGCAGCACCTGCTCGAGACGTGGATCATGCCGAGAGCAAGGCGCGGCATCGAGGCGACGATGTCAGCCCCTCGAAGTCCCCGACCCATGGCGGAAAGGTGGTTGCTTCCCCTTTGTCGCCACTGCACATTTGTGCTTTACCCCATCAACTCCTTCCCCTGTTCCCCTGTGGGTCCGACGCGAGCTATCCAGGCTCGTGAGCGGACCGCTGGATACGCGATCTATGGAGACGGCATCGCCTCGCGCTGCCATCGGCCGACGAAGCTTCCCCTTGTGCTGCGTCAGCGACGTGCCCCAGTATACGCGATCGGCGTGATCTGTCAACCGAAGATTTCTGATTTTCGTAAATAGTGAGGCTCTCTACTGCGAGCGGCCCGGAACCTTGGGCGGTACGCCGGACGGTGATTTCCGGCCGTTTGTGTCCGACCCAGGCAAGAGGGATCGGGCCCTACAAATGGGGGCCGGCCGTGATGAGAGGTGTTGTCAGGCGGGTTTCGGTCTCTCCCGGCGGCACATCGCGCAGCAGCATCGCCCTGGATCCCAGGCCCCGGACAGGAGCATCCGTGGTGCAATGCGACCAGAAGTCCTGGGCGCATTGGGAACAAATTCACGTCGAATCAGCGTCCGAACAAGAGGGCGTATCGTTTTCTCGGTCGATGAACCTGAAAGCCATGGCATCGAGGATCGGCATCGAGATGAAACGACGACCACGAAGCACAGACTCGATGGCGGTTGGCAATTCCTGGTCGGCACGTTCGTTCAGCACATAGCCATGAGCCCCGGTGCGCAGCAGAGCGGCGACATGCTCCTCATTCTGGCATTCACCAACGAGAATCACCTTCATGCAATCTGATAAATCGCAGAGAAGATCGAGCATCGGAACTTGCCGATGGCAGTCGGTCGAGGCCAGGTAAAGAACGACAAGGTCCGCAGTGGTTGCCAGAGTGCGCGCGGAAAGAGCCGTGAAACCCTCGAATTCCGCGACCAGTTGCAGTGCTTGAGGGGAGTGGAGAGTCTTCGCAAGAAACCGACGGTGTCGGCGGTCGTGACTGACTAAAGCGATTTTGACCGGCGTGTCATCCACGAGCGTGGCCCTTGCATCAGACGGCCGCTCAGACCTTCCGCGTACGAAGCTGCGTTAGTGTTTGCCAGATCCAGTTGTCAGCACGAGAGCCAGGCCGGAATGCTTGTCGGCGCGTGTAACGTTTACTTTCTCCACGGCGGTCCGACGCGTTTAGCCCGGTTGGGGCAGAACCCAGCGCTAGCCTCAATGTATGACTTGAGACGCCGATGTCAAGTGCCAGGGTCCGGTTTTCGCCAGAGCCCCCGCTGATCCTCGTGGCGGCAAGGAAGTGCTGTCCGCCCGAGCGTTGGTCCATAGAGGCGGGCGAAGAGTCTCTTCTGCGGGGAGGGAGCGATAAGCCGAAGGACCAGGAGCTCTCGGCACGTCGAGGGGGGGCGTTCGGGGGGGCTGCCGCCGGGTCGGATGGGCAAATCCCTGCGGTAGATAACCTTGTGGTCCACCTCTCAGGAGCGGCCAACCCGGAAAAACGGTGATTGCCATCGTTCGTGGATCACTCACGGGGCTGATTTCGACCAGGCGGCTTGCAGAGCGTTACCGGGGCGGGTATGCTTATCGAGAGATCAGAAAAAACCTGAGCAAGATGGGGGCTGTCGGAGCACCACTCCAAGGGGGGCTGCTCGGAGCGTTCTGCTGAGCCGCATTCTGGGTGAGCGGGGCGTGCCGGCGGATGGGTATCGACGGAACGCTGGGCAAAGAGGCGCTAACCTGATGGTCAACTCACGTTTTGTATTGAGGTATCTGTGCGCATGGTGTGTTCTGGGAGGAGCGATCGCCGGGGGCGAGGAGCCTCTTCGGGCTGAGGATGTTCTGCTGGATGATGTGGAAGCGGTTCTCCTGGCCGGGGGATATCTGGTATCCCCGCCCGACGACCCGGCGTATCGGGTGGACCCGAACGACGTGACTTCGCCCTTTGGGGGCGTTGGCGGTTTGGCGGTGAACGGCGCGTTCCGGGCGACGGGTGTGGCGATCAGCCGGTTTCACGTTTTAACAGCGGCCCACGTCATCGATTTGGACAACGACGGCATCGCGGACGACCTTCCTGAGGAGGTCACGTTCACGTTGAACTTCGGCGGGGACTTGACGCACACGCTCGGCGTGAGCGAGATCCAGCTTCACCCGGATTTCTCCGGATTCTCTCGCCCGGCACTCAACGACGATTTGGCGGTGCTCACGTTGGAGGAACCGATTCCGGAGGGCGTGCCGATCTATGACATCCTCGCCCGCCCAATGACCCAGGGCGACGTGCTGACGTTCGTGGGGTATGGGCGTAGCGGATGGGGGGATATTGGGTTTCACCCGTGGTTCATGGAAAACGGATACGTCAAGCGATGGGGCCGAAACGTGGCCGACGTGTCTTTTTTGGATGACGAGGGCCGAGGGTTTTCGGAGGTGTTCGTCTTCGATTTCGACGGTCCTGACGAGGCCACCAACATCCTGGGCGATTTGACCTTGGGAAACGCGATCGAGACGACCTATGGTTTCGGGGACTCGGGCGGACCGGCCTTCATTGTGGACGGCGGATCGTACAAGCTGGCGGGCATCAACACCTATATCGCTCGTTTCACCGGGCAACCCTACGCGGCTCCGATGTTTGGCTCGGCCGGGGGGGGCATCATGCTGTTCCCATCCGGGGGCTGGATCGCACAGCAGGCAGGGCTGACCTGGGAGCACAACACATTACGGTTCAACGTGCAGGGAGATCCCGCCCACGTGCGTCCGGGCGATCAGGTCGTTGTGGATCTGGATGCCCTGAACCTGGCTCAGCGGGTCACGGGCTTGCAGGCGTTTTTGGCGTTCAGTTCATCGCATTTCTCGACGGCGCCCGGCGACGTGAACGTTGCTCCCGGTGCTCCACCCTGGAACGAGGTCATCTACAGCGTGCTCAAAGAGGAGGGTGACCTGGATATGGCGGTCGGGGTGGATCTGCAATCCGGCGAGTTGGGGACGCAAGAAGACGCCACGACGGCGGTGATCAGCTTGGTTGCGACAGGCGAGGGGACGACACGGCTCGTTTTCCGTCCCGATCCTGCGCCGGACCCCGGATTGACGCGGACCACGATGTTCGCGGACACATGGGGGTTGACGGTTCTGCCTCGGAAGGTGGATAGCCAGGCGATTGTGGTCGATGGCACGCCGCCGACGATCGCGTTGGCGGCCACGCAGGAGCAGGGCGGGGTGGGGGTCGATGTGTTGGCTTGCGCACATTTGACCCACCAGGGCGAGGTGCGGGTTGCCGTGACGACGGCTGATCTGTTGGCCGGCCTGGAGGGGCCGCCTGTCGTGTCGGCGGGCAAGGGGAACCTCACGTTGCCGGTTACGTACTCGGGGGAGAATCCCGCGGGGCAGTTCAACTATGTTGTGAACATCGACGAGGATACGGAGACGGGCGAATGGATGATCCAAGGGATGGCGAGGGACCGTGCCGGGAACAACGCCGAGCTGGCCGGCGTGTTGTGTTTTGACCGGCAGATGGCCGGTACGGTGCGGCTGGCGACCTACTCCTCTGTGGATTACGGCTTCGTGCGGGACGTGGTCTTCGTTGCCAGCGGCGAGGGGGGCGGTGTGCTGAAGTCGTGGACGATCAGTGTCGACTTCACCAACCACGAAGAGGTAGCCAGCGGCTCCTACGTTCTGACGGACGTGCCGGCAGGCATCGCGGCATTGAGTGCGAAGACCGCCTGGCATTTGCGACGAAGGCAGGAGGGGGCATTGTCGGAGGAAGGGCAGGGAACGATCGACTTCGTGCTGCTTGGCGGCGATCTCAACGGATCCAACTCGGTGAACGTGCTCGATTACTCACTGCTCAAGACGCATTGGGGCATCGCGGGAATCGGGGATATCAACGGGGATGGCGTTGCGAATATCCTCGATTACTCGGTTCTCAAATCGACTTGGTTTGCGGTAGGCGAAAAGGAATAGCTGAAGCTCCAGGCTGGGTTTCTGGATGACCGAAAAAGAGGACATGTTTAGGTAGATTTGTCGCCGTGACGAGCCTCGATCGAGGGATGACAGGAGTCTATGATTCCATAAGATATTGTATCGCAATGTGTTATGTGCGCCAGGGGATGAACCAGGCGGATGGACGGACGCGAGAAGATCTCTGATACGAATATCGTTGTTTCTCTTGCAATCCAATGCGTCATCGGATAGACTCGCCGGATAAGGAGGCGAAAGGCCCTGCCTAGCAAGCAGCCTTTCCAGACACATAGCCTTCGCAGATCGCGGTGGGTTGCCGCGGCTGGAGGGTGGCATCAAGTCAAGACCGGGCACATAGAGCGGGCTCGGGAGGTACCATAAGGAGGGTTTCCATGGTTCACGGATTGTCTGCACAGTTGCGGTGGGTTGCGTTGGCGGCTGTGGGCGTGTTGGTCTGCACGGGGGCCGCGTTGGGTGGAGCGTCCCCGGCCACGGCCAGCATCATTGAGGTCACGGCTACATGTGGCGGGCATACGGACACCTTCTCGGAGGTGTTTCCTGTCGCGAGCTTTGGCGGAGTGCTGCCGTGGGCGATCCAGGGGTTGGTGATGGCAGACGAGGGCCAGGAACTGGCCGTCTTCAGCGATCTGGGTGTGGTGTTCGACGCTGACCCCCAGGTTGACCTGCGATTTGCGGTGACCAACAGTAGCATGACCGACCCGGTGTATGTGAGCATCAAGGCGGCTCGGTTGGTGTTCGATGGGATACCGAACGCGGAAGCCCGGGCTACCGCTTCGCTGACGCTGACCGACGGGGCGGGTAGCCCGGCCAACGCTTCACTGACTTCGGCCGGCACCTTCCCGAATCAGAAGCTCTACCAGGCGCGTTACGGTACGCACCCTGTAGTGTGGACGAATACCGCTTTTGCGAGCCTTGTTGCGCAATTCAGCACGGATTTTGGGCAGGGCATGACTGAGCGGCTGCCCGCTCTGGGTTGGAGCGATCTGGGCACGACGGTTTACATGATGGAAAGCGAGTTCGAGTTCATTCTCAGCCCGGGTGACCAAGCCAGCGGAACCAGCGCGTTCGTGATTGTCCCCGAGCCGGCGTCCATCTGCCTGTTAGCACTGGGCGGAATGGTGGTGGCCCGTCGGCGTCGCCGGGCAGCCTGACCGTGACCTGGTTTCTGAATCAACAATGAGGCGTTGACTATCCGCCTCTCGTCGTAACCCTCTGAGGGATCCTCGCTCGTCAACGGGCGCGGATCCCTTTTGCTTGGTGCGGATTCCCGGGGCGGCGTTGAGGGAAGTGGTGCGGCGATTCCAGGACTGCCATGACGGCGTTGCCTTGCGGCGCTTCCCGTCTTCCGCCGGTGATGGAATCTCGGGCGCCGGTTGCCAAGCAGAGCCACTGTCGCAAACGGGCGGTGCCGGCGATCAGCGCTTCCTTCCGGTCGCGGCTCCGCCTTCGGTTGCTGGCTGGCCATGGGCTACCGCTCTGGCCCCGCTCCGGACGGGGGGAGATCGGCGACAAGCCGATTTCTGGTGGTCTTCACGCAGGCTTCAGGTTAGCTTTGCTATCCTACTCATGTCGGACGGTAGGTCATGGAGACTCATGGGGCGTCGCATGCGAGTGCTGGTGGTTGAAGACGAGCCTGATCTGCTGGATGCGTTGGTTCAGGTGCTTCGCGAGGCAGGGTACGCGGTGGACGGGGCCTCGGATGGCCGTGATGGCCTGTTCAAGGCGAAGGTCAACGAGTACGACGCGATTGTACTGGACCTCATGCTGCCGGGCATGAGCGGCTGGGATCTGTTGGGTGAGCTGCGCAGGCGGAAGACGACGCCGGTGCTGATTCTTACCGCTCGGGACACGTTGCCGGACCGGGTTCGCGGGCTCGATGCGGGGGCGGATGACTACCTGACCAAGCCGTTTGAGCTTCCGGAGTTACTCGCTCGTCTCCGGGCGTTGATTCGCCGGGGCGCTGGTCAGGCGAGCGGGGTGATCGAGATCGGCGAGGTGGTGATTGACACGGCCGACCGGACGGTTCGCAAGGCGGGGCAGTTGGTGTCGCTCACGCCACGGGAATACGCCCTCGTTGAGTTGCTGGCGATGCACAAGGGCAAGCTGGTGACGCGGACCATGATCTATGAGCATCTTTTCGACGAGGAGAGCGACACGCTGTCGAACCTGGTCGATGTGCACGTCGCCAATGTCCGGAAGAAGCTGGGGAAGGACTTCATCACCACACGCCGGGGCGAGGGGTATCAACTGCATGTTTAGGTCCATCCAATGGACGCTTCAACTGTGGCACGCATGCCTGTTGGCGGTCGTGCTGATCGGGTTTGGCGTGGCCTCGCACTATGCCATTTCGCGATCGCGATATCAGCAGTTTGACACAGACCTCGAGCGGTCGGTCCAGTTGCTGGCCGCGGGGTTTCATCCGCCTCGCTTGCCGGAAACGGCGGCGGAGGAGGTTGCGGCCGCGTCAAGTGACCCGTGGCATGGACTGCTGGAGCCGGAGTTCGAGGTGCCTGCCGCCCTGGCTCCGCGATTCAGCTCTGGGCAGTCTCGGGCCGACTACTACGTGATCTGGAACCGCGAAGGACGGATCATGCGGACGTCGCATGCGGGCGTCGCCTCGACATTGAGCTATCCCGGCACGTTGCCGCAGTGGTATCCGCATCCTCGCGCGCCCAGTCCTCCACAAATCAGGAAACGGAGCGAGTTCCACGAAGCATATGTGAACGGCCCGCTGGGAACGCGAATCCTGCTGGGCATGTCGGTCCGGCCGGTGCAGATCGAGTTGCGCCGGTTGGCGTTTCTGTTGAGCGCGATCGGTTGCGGCGTTCTGGTCATCGGGCTGATGGGTGGATGGATTGTGTCGCTCCGGGTTCTTCGCCCAATCCAAACCATCACCGCGGTGGCCCAGGAAATCTCGGCGTCAAACCTGTCGCGGCGGATCGCGGCGGCCGAGATTCAGAGTGAACTCGGGAGCCTGGCGGGGGTGCTGAACGAGATGTTCGCCCGGTTGGACGCGGCGTTTCAGCATCAGGTGCGTTTCACCGCCGATGCCTCGCACGAGCTGCGTACGCCGCTCTCGGTCATTCACACGCATGTGCAACTGGCGTTGTCCCGCGACCGCTCGGCGGATGAGTACCGCAAGACGTTGGAGACGTGCCTGCGGGCCTCGAGTCGGATGAAGGACCTTGTGGACTCGCTGCTGCTTCTGGCGGGTGCCGACGCGGGGCGGTTGACGCTCAAGCGCGAGGCGCTGGATCTTCGCACGATCGTGGAGGGTTGCGTCGCGATGGTCGCCCCCTTGGCGGAAGCGAAGCATGTCGGTATCGAGGCGGATCTGTGTTCCGCGGAGCTGATGGCTGACGCGTCCCGGCTGGCCCAGGTGACCACCAACCTGCTGACCAACGCGATCCGTTACAATCGCAGCGAGGGTCGGGTCCAGGTCTCACTGGCCATCAACGGCTCTCATGCGTTGCTGACGATTGCCGACACCGGAGTGGGCATTCCCGCCGAGAACCAACCACACGTTTTTGAGCGTTTCTACCGCGTGGACAAGGCCCGCAGTCGCGAGGAAGGCGGCAGCGGACTGGGGCTGGCGATCTGCAAGACCATCGTCGAGGCCCACCACGGCACGATCACCTTTCACAGCGAGCTTGGCCGGGGTACGACATTCGAAGTGCGGCTTCCGTTGGCCGCGCCGTCCACCACGGGCTGAACGCCCTCGGGGCGGCGAGGCATTTGTGAACTCGTAGAGGCGACACACGCTCTCTGCTGATTCCAGAGTGTGGTCCAGACGGCTTGTCTTGGACGAAGCGGGAGGGGGAACATGCCCGAATGTGTTTGCCGGCGCGTCCTTCATCTCGGCTTAAGGTTCACCATCGTATCATTCGGGTAGGAGCGCGTGGCTCGGGCTGTGGGCCTGAACTGAACGCAATAGGCGCGTAGTGGCTGGGCTTTGCCATGAAGAAACTACTGGTGCTTTTGATTCTGGTTGGGGCGATCGCGGGTTTCGGCGCGATGTACTGGCGAGGCGACGAGACAACCACGATGGTGTTCCGGACGGCGGAAGTGGAGCGTGGCGATCTTGTGGTATCGATCAGCGCAACCGGCACGGTGCAGCCGGAGGAGGTGATCGACGTTGGTGCGCAAGTTGCCGGCCAGATCCTCGAGTTTGGGCAAGACGCTGACGGCAAGGTGGTCGATTATGGCTCGTCGGTCGAAGCGGGCACGGTGCTCGCTCGGATCGACGATGCTCTCTACACGTCTGAGGTGGCGCAGGCGGAGGCCCAGGTGTTGTCCGCCCAGGGCGGGCTGCGGCGTGCCGAGGCGGAGTTGGAGCAGCTCAAAGCCAAGGCGGAGCAGGCCCAGCGAGACTGGCACCGAGCAGAGCAACTGGGGCCGTCGTCGGCATTGTCGGCGACGGACTACGACAACCACAAGACGGCCTATGATGTGGCCCTGGCGAACGTCGCGATGGGCGAGGCGGCGATCGTGCAGGCTCGGGGCAATCTAGCCCAGGCCGAGGGTACGTTGCTCCGGGCGAAGCGGAATCTGGGATACACCACGATCAACTCTCCAGTGAAGGGGGTGATCATCGATCGCCGGGTGAACATTGGGCAGACAGTCGTGGCCAGCCTGAACGCTCCAAGCCTTTTCCTGATCGCCAAGGATCTGACCCGCATTCAGGTGTGGGTCGCGGTCAACGAGGCGGATATCGGCCGGCTGCATCCGGGCCAGGCGGTGACCTTCACGGTGGACGCGTTTCCCGGCGAATCGTTCCGCGGGCAGGTGGGCAAGATTCGCCTGAACGCCTCAATGACCCAGAACGTGGTCACCTACACGGTGGAGGTCGTGGCGGACAACCCCAACGGTCGGTTGCTGCCGTACCTCACAGCGAACGTTCGATTCGAGCTGGCTCGTCATGACGACGTGCTCAGGGTGCCCAACGCCGCCTTGAGGTGGACGCCGACGGCGGCGCAGGTATCGCCTGAGTCCCGAAAGGGACCTGAGGGGCAGGCGGCGGAAGGCGGCCGCCGGGCGGACAAGTCGGAAACGGGGTCTTGCGAGGATGGCCAAGCGACGGATGCCGTGCTCTGGACGCCTGATGGGCCGTATGTGAAACCTGTGTTCGTCCGAGTGGGGCTGACGGATGATGTCATGACGGAGGTCCAGGGCGAGGGAGTGGTTGCGGGGATGAAGGTCGTGACGGGCCAGGAAGAGGCCGAGGCCGCCGCCGCCACCGTCAGCAGCAATCCGTTCCTGCCGAAGCCGCCCAACAGGGGCAAGGGCGGTCCGCCGCCGCCGATGTGAGTGAGTCTCCCCATGTGGCGAGTATGAGCAATGGCAATGATCCGACTTCAAGATGTCTGCAAGACGTACCACATCGGCGAGATCAGCGTGCCGGTGCTGCGGAACGTCTCCCTTACTGTCGAGAGCGGTGAGCTGGTCGCTCTGATGGGTGCGTCCGGCTCGGGCAAGAGCACGTTGATGAACATTCTGGGTTGTCTGGATCGCCCGAGTTCCGGTCAGTACTGGCTCGACGGCAAGGAGGTTTCGACGCTATCGGTGGCCCAGCGTGCGATTGAGCGGAACCGGAGGATCGGTTTCGTGTTTCAGAACTTCAATCTGCTGCCGCGCACAAGCGCCTTGGATAACGTGGCCATGCCTCTGTCCTATACAGCGGACAATCTGTCGGAGCGCGAGGCCCGGCGGCGTGCACGGGAGATGCTGTGCCGATTCGGACTCGAGGACCGGTTGCACCACGAGCCCTCTCAGTTGTCCGGCGGTCAACAGCAGCGGGTGGCCATCGCCCGCGCTTTGGTCAATCGTCCGCCCCTGCTGTTCGCCGATGAGCCGACCGGGAACCTCGATTCGCGAACCAGTGTCGATGTGCTTCGCATCTTGCAGCAACTCAACGAGCAAGAGGGTCTGACGATCATCCTGGTGACGCACGATGCCAACGTCGCCAAGTTCGCCAAGCGGGTCATCCACATCAGCGACGGCACGATCTCGGACGGATCTCCGTCGGTGGATGAGCAGGAGCGGCGGGCTTTGTCGGCGGAGTACGTAGAGGTCGGAGCTTGCATATGAGAATCCTGCGAACCATCCGAACGGCCTTGCGGGCTCTGCGGCGTAATCCCATGCGGGCGACGCTGACGACCCTGGGCATCGTGATCGGCGTGGGGGCGGTCATCGCGATGATGGAGATCGGGGCGGGCTCGTCTTCGCAGATCCAGAAGGGCATATCCAGCATGGGAGCTAACGTGCTGCTCATCATGCCCGGGGCCATGTCGTCGGCCGGGGTGACCCTGGGCGCCGGCAGCATGATCACGCTGACCCCCGATGACTGCGACGCCATTCTTCGCGAATGTCCCGCGGTACGCACGGCTGCCCCGGTGGTCCGGGCCCGTACTCAGATCGTGCGCGGCAGCCGCAACTGGGAGCCCAATTCGATCTACGGGACGACGGCAGCCTTTCTCGAGGTCAGGCAGTGGGGCCAACTGGCCGAGGGCGAGCTGTTTACCGAACGGGACATCCTCAATCGCAACCGCGTTTGCGTCATCGGCAGGACGGTGGCCCGCGAGTTGTTTCAGGGGCAATCGCCTATCGGGCAGGAGATCCGGCTCAACAACGTGACCTTTCGAGTCGTCGGAGTCCTCAAGAGCAAGGGAGCCAACATGATGGGCATGGATCAAGACGACATCGTTCTTGCTCCGTGGTCCACCATCAAGTACCGGGTGACCGGCTCGATGCTGCAATCGGGCAATCAGAGCATCAGCAGCAGCTCGAGCAGCAGTTCGGTCAACACACTGAGCAACCTGTATCCCAGCGGTCAGACAAGCCTGTACCCGGAGCGGTCGGAGGTTCAGGCGGCGAATAACCCCATGCCGGTCAGGTTCACCAATGTGGATCAGATCCTGGCCGTTGCCCAAAACCCGCAGTCGATTTCCGCTGCCATCTCCGAGATAACCGAGGTGCTTCGCCGGCGTCACCGTCTCGGCGCAGGCGATGCCAACGATTTCCAGGTCCGCGATATGACCGAGATGAGCAACATGTTGACCTCGACGACCTCGCTGATGACCAACCTGCTGCTTTGCGTGGCGACCATCTCGCTGATCGTCGGCGGAGTGGGGATCATGAACATCATGCTGGTGTCGGTGACCGAACGAACCCGCGAGATCGGGCTGCGCATGGCCGTCGGCGCCCAGCCTCGCGATATTCTTCGGCAGTTTCTGGTCGAGTCGCTGGTTCTGTGTCTGCTGGGCGGTGCGTTCGGAATCGCCTTGGGGCGAGGGGCCTCGACGCTGGTGCGCATGCTGCTCGGCTGGCCGACCGAACTGTCCGTGGGAGCCATCATCTCGGCGGTGTTAGTCTCCGCGAGCGTCGGTATAATGTTCGGTTACTACCCCGCCTGGAAGGCCTCGCGGCTCGATCCGATTGAGGCGCTTCGTTATGAGTAGCAGTGGTCTGCAGAGATGGCCCTTGTATGAGGCGTGTCGTCGCGGGCGGCACGGCGGAGAGACACAATGAAAGCGGCAGCACATTGGGCAGTCTGGATGATGGTACTCACTGTGGGCGGATGTGTGGTAGGGCCCAACTACACGCCTCCGGATGTCCAGACGCCCGCGCAGTGGAGCGGGCTGCAGCCATCCGGTGCGACCGGCGAGCACGGCGTGCCCGCCACGCAGCCGACCGCCGATCCAACCGACGTGGCTGCATGGTGGAAGAACTTGAACGACCCGACGCTCGATTCATTGATTGCCCGGGCAGCGGAATCCAACCTGGACCTGCGGATTGCCACCGCCCGTGTCCGGGAGGCTCGCGCCCAGCGCAGCGCCGCGGCCTCGTCGCTGTGGCCCCAGATCGGCTTGTCCGGCAGCTATCGATACAGCGGGTCGAGTCTGAACGCCGGCGCCAAGTCGTCCGGGGGTACCGGGCTTCTCAAGGATGCACGGAACACGGCCTTGAGCTCGGCGGCGAGGTCGATTCTAGCCGGCCAAGGTGTGGATGCCGGGCAGATCGCCTCCGGAGCGGTGAATCAGATCGTCGGCAAGGTGATCGACAATCGGCTCACAGGCGGCGATCAGCCTTCGCATCGCGGCCAGAATCTGTTTCAGGCGGGCTTTGACGCCAGCTGGGAAATCGACGTATTCGGCGGTGCGCAGCGAGGCTTGGAGGCCGCCGAGGCGGACATCGAGGCGTCCGAGGAAGATCGACGAACCTTGATCGTTTCTCTGGTGTCCGAGGTGGCCCTCAATTACGTGCAGTTGAGAGGATACCAGCAGCGTCTTGATATCGCGCTGCGGAATATCGAATCCCAACAGAGCACGGTCGAGCTAACCCAGGAGCGACTGGCGGCCGGATTCGCGAGCCAATTGGAGGTCGCCCAGGCGAAAACGCAACTGGCGACGACTACCTCGCAGGTTCCCATGCTCCAGGATGGGATCAGGCAGACCCTTTATCATCTGAGTGTTCTGCTTGGCCAACAGCCCGATGCGCTGGTGGCGGAGTTGGATCAGGCGGAGGCCATCCCCGCGAGTCCTCCCGCAGTGCCTGTTGGTCTGCCTTCGGACCTGCTTCGCCGCCGGCCGGACGTGCGTTCGGCCGAGCGTCAACTGGCGGCGGCCACAGCCCGCATCGGCGAGGCCATCGCGGAGCTGTTCCCCAAGTTCTCGCTCACCGGCTCGTTCGGCTCGCAGAGCAGGAATATCGACAACCTCTTCTCGTGTAAGAGCCTCGGGTGGGCTGTTGGCCCCGCCGTTTCCTGGCCGATCTTCCAGGGCGGGCGGATACGGGCGAATATCGAGGCCCAGAACGCCCGCCAGGAGCAGGCGCTGGCCACCTATGAGCAGACCGTGCTGATCGCCCTCAAGGAAGTCGAGATTGCCTTGTCCGCCTACTCGAACGAGCAAATACGCCGCGAGTCGCTCAAGAACGCCGTCCAGGCCAGCCGGCAAGCGACGGAGTTGAGCACGGAGCTCTACACCTGGGGGCGGGCTTCGTTCCTGGATCTGCTTGAGGCCCAGCGAGCCCTGTACAGTTCCGAGGATGCCCTGGTCCAGAGCGATATGGCGGTGGTGACCGACCTGATTGCCCTCTACAAGGCTTTGGGAGGGGGATGGGAGGGCTGACGGGTGGCGGCGCGCGTTTGCACGGCGCGGATCCGCCGGAACCGTGGGCTCCGTGGGGCGGCACTCCGGTCAGCGCGGCATCGCTCCTGACAGGCAATCACTCGGCGGTCAGCTTTCAGTGTGCCATGATCTTGGAAATCTGGAAGATGGGCATAAGGACGGCGATGGCGATGCCGCCGATCATGATTCCCAGAAAAGCGATCATGGCGGGCTCGATGAACTGGGTGATGGTGCGGATGGAGTTGCGGAGGTCGGCTTCACAGAGCTCGGCAATGCGGTCCATCGTCGGGCCGAGCTTCCCGGTGCGTTCGCCTGCCCGGAGCATCTGCCAGACGTTGCGGGGAATGTAGGGGGCGTTAAGCAAGGCGGCACTGAGTTGATCGCCTGATTCCATACGGCGGCAGGCATCGTCGAAGATGCGACCGAACAGACGATTCCCAACTACGTCGCGGGTAATGGGCACCGCTTCGAGGACGGAAACTCCGGCGGAGATCATCGATCCGAGCGTGCGCAGGGCACGGGTGACACAGGCCTGCTGAAACATCCCGCCGACGACGGGCATGTGCAACCGAAGCCAGTCGCTTGTGTACTTGCCTCTTTCAGTACGGAAGTAGAGATGTGCCGCCACGGCGGCGAGAATGGTCCCGCCGACCAGAAAGTACCACTGCCCGACCATCCATTCGCTGGTGTTCATGAGGATGCGTGTGGGCAGGGGCAGGGCGGCGGCCTTGCCGGCGTAGATGGCCGCGAATTTGGGCAGCACGAACGTCAGCAGGAAGATCATCGCTCCCACCGCGAAGACCATCATGCAGCAGGGGTAGGTCAGGGCACCCTTGACCTTCTTGCGGATCTCTCGCTGGTTGACGAGGTAGTCGGCAATGCGACTGAGCATGGGGCCCAGCGTGCCGGTCTTCTCGGAGGCCCGCACCATGTGCACGAACAAGGGGGAGAAGACCTTGGGATGGGCGGCGAGCGCCGCGGACAGGTCCGTTCCGCCCTGCACGCGAGCGATGATGTCCTCGATGGTTCGCCTGAACGCGCCAGGCGGTGCCTGCTCGATTGTGGCTTCCAGTGCGTCCGCCAAAGGTACGCCCGTCTCGACCATGCCCGCGAGTTGATTGGCGAAGTAGATCACTTCATCAGGTTTAATGCGATTGCTGCCCTTGCGTGGCAGGTGCGCGGCGAGGCTGTGCGAGTCGTCGGCGGTATCGAGGCGGACGACGAACTTGCCTTCCGCGCGAAGCAACTGGGCGGCTTCCGCCTCGCCTGACGCGACGATTTCGCCCGCCAGCGAGGCCCCGCCGTTATCTCGTGCCTGATAGATGAACTTGGCCATGTCGAGATTCCCTACTGCCCCCGATCAATGCCACGGCTTGACGGATCCCGCGGCGACCGCCGTTTCAAGCTCCGGTAGATCGGTCGGTAGCTCTTCGACCGCTCGTGGTGCATGCTGGCCGCCGGTCAGCCGCTGTAGTTTCTCGGGATCGATGGCTTTGCACATTGCCGCATCAGCCGAGACTGTGCCCCGATTCACAAGGTTGGCCAGTGCACGGTCGAGCGGGCACATGCCCTGCTTGGCGCCGGTTTCGATCATGCCCGGGATGAGGTGCGTCTCCCGGTCGCGGATGGCGCGACGGATCGCGGGTGTCATGGTCATGAGTTCGACCGCGGGCACCATGCCGGTGCCTTCCAACCGCGGCAACAGCGCCTGGCAGACGACCGCCTGCAAGGTGTTGGCCAACTGAATGCGGATCTGGGCCTGCTGGCCGGCCTCGAAAAGATCGATGATGCGCTCGATGGTCTGGGCCGCGGTGTTGGTGTGCAGCGTCCCAAGCACCAGGTGGCCCGTCTCAGATGCGGACAACGCCGTTGCGATCGTTTCGTGGTCCCGCATTTCGCCAACCAGAATGACGTCGGGTTTCTGACGTACCACATGCCGAAGGGCATGGGCGAAGGTCGGCGAGTCTTCCCCGATTTCGCGCTGCTCGATGATGCAGCGACCGTGCGTGAACATGAACTCGATCGGGTCTTCGAGTGTGATCACATGCCGGTCCATGCTTTCGTTCATGTACTGGATCATCGCCGCGAGCGTGGTGCTCTTGCCCGAGCCGGTGCACCCGGTGACCAGAACGAGTCCCCGCGGCAAACGGGCGAACTCCGGCAGGCAGGGCGGGAGGTGCAGATCGTCAAACGAGGGGACTTCGTCGGCGATGAGTCGGGCGGCGGCGGCGAGCGATCCGCGCTGCTTGTGCACGTTGATGCGGGTTCGCCCGGTCTCCGGCGAGCCGAAGGCGAAGTCCACGTCGCCCGCCTCAGCCAATTGCCGGCGGCGCGCCTGTGGGATGAACTCCTCGAGCATCTGGTCCAACTCAACCGCGACCAGCGTCTGCTCCTTCAGGGGCTGGAGTCGTCCCTGGATGTAAACGCTGGGCGGCTTGCCCGCCACCAAGAGCAGGTCGGAGGCCCCGCGTTGTCGAGCTTGTCTGAGAAGGGCGATGATCGTCATGTTGTCTTCCTTGTTCGCTGGTGACGGGTCGAATGGAGCTTGGCGCGTTCCTGCCGGCGATCCCTCGGGCCTGCGGACAACCGCAAGCGGCTATGACGTGGTCACGCGGAGAACCTCCTCGATGCTGGTCATGCCTTGGCGGACCTTCTCGAACCCGTCGGCCACGAGCGACTTCATGCCCCCTTTGCAGGCCAAGTCGCGCAACTGATGCAGCGTGGCGCCGCCGGTGATGGCATCCCGGGCCTCATCATCGGGGATGAATACCTCGTAGAGCCCGACCCGCCCCGAAAAACCGGTACGTCGGCAACGCGAGCATCCCGTGCCCACGAAAACGCGGTCCAGTTGCTCACCCAGTCGTTGAGCGGCGTGGATGGCATGCGGGGTCGGGGTGATCTCCTCGGAGCAACCAGGGCACAGCCGCCGCACCAGACGCTGAGCCAGCACGCCCACCAAGGACGCACTGATCAGGTAAGGCTCGATGCCCACGTTGTACAACCGGGTGACGGCGCTCGGAGCGTCATTGGTGTGCAGCGTGGAGAAAACCATGTGCCCGGTCAGGGCCGCCTGCACCGCGATTTTGGCCGTCTCCGCGTCGCGAATCTCGCCCACCATGATCACGTCCGGGTCTTGCCGCAGCAGCGAGCGCAACGTCGCGGGGAAGGTGAATCCAATCTTCTCGTTGACCTGAAACTGGTTGATCCCGACGAGGTTGAACTCGATCGGGTCTTCGACCGTGCAGATGTTGATGTCGCTGGTGTTGATATCCGAGAGGGCGGCATAGAGCGTCGTGCTCTTGCCGCTGCCGGTCGGGCCTGTCACCAGCATCAGACCGTGCGGCTGATGCACTTGCCGCCGGAACTTATCGAGCGTGTCCTTGTCAAATCCGAGTTGCTCCATCGACACGCAGACGTTCTTGTTGTCGATGATCCGGAGCACGACTTTCTCGCCGAACTTGTTCGGAAGCGTCGAGACGCGCAGATCGATAGGCCGGCCGTCCATTTTGACGTGGATGCCGCCGTCCTGCGGCAGCCGCCGCTCGGAGATGTCCAGCGAGGCCATGATCTTGATACGCGACACGAGAGCGGGCTGCATCACTGCCGGTGGTTGAAGCTTCTCCACCAGCCGCCCGTCGATCCGGTAACGCACACGGAGCAGGTTCTCGTCCGGCTCGATGTGGATGTCGCTTGCCCCCTCGCGCACGGCGTTGAAGATGATGTAGTTGGCCAGCTTGATGACGGGCGAACCCGCCGCGTCGGTTTCCAGCGACGCAATGTCCAGCGACGGCTGTTGGAGCTCCTCAAGTACTTCAGTGGCCACGTCTTCGAGGATCTCATCGATCACAAACACATTGCTGGAAGGCAGGTGCATCTGCAGGAGGGCCTTGATATCTCCCGCGGAGGTGGCGACCGCCTGCACCGGACAGTTCACCAGCTTGCTCACCTCTTCCATCAGGAAGACGTTGGCTGGCTCATGGATCGCCACCGTCAGCACGCTGTCGACCTTGAACAGCGGCAGGACGCACTGCTTCTCGACAAAGTCGCGCGGCAACTCGCCGATCATCTTCGGGTCGACCAGCTTCGGCGTGAGCTTGGCGTACGGCATGCCATACGCCTCAGCCAGCGCCTCGACTACCTGGTCCTCGGTCGCGAAGCCAAGCTCGACGATCATCTCGCCCAGCAGTTTGCGGTGCCCGCTTTGCTTCTGCTCGGCAAGTGCCTGCTGGATCTGCGCCTCGGTCACCAGACCCTTCTCAACCAGGATCTGGCCGACCTGACGGGGAGGCGAGCTTGTCGTACTGGTCATGTTCACATTGCTCATCGGTTATCCCGCGGGTGCAAAGCTGGCTATGGCCGCATCAACGCTCGGATGCAGGGTGAAACGCTTATCCAGCCGCGTCATCTCGAAGATCTTGCTCAGTGTCTGGTCGGCGCCGCAGAACTGCACCATCCCCAATTGCTCCTCGGCCTCGCGCTGCAGACGGACGAGGCATTCCAGCCCCGCGCTGTCCACGCTGGTGACCTCGGAAAGGTCCACGATGAAATCCCGCGCCGCTTGGGTGTGTGCTTGCTCGACCGCTTCCCCGAACTTGGCGACTGAATCGGCGTTCAGCTCGCCCGCGACGGCGAGGATGGCCAGGTCATCCCGTATGTCGGTCTGCACTTTCATGGCTCGTCTCCCATGAAGAAGCCCATGCCGATGGCTGGGTGACTTCCCATCGGCAGATTGCCGAATTCCGTCACCTCCTGGTGCATGGTTTCGACATTCTGTTGCAGCAGGAGATCAGCCAGCAGGGGGTCGAACTGCGTGCCGCTGCACCGGCGAATCTCGGCGATGGCGATCTGCACCGGCCGAGCTTGCCGATAGGTGCGATTGGTTGTCATGGCGTCGTAGCTGTCCGCCAGCCCGATAATCCGCCCCAGCAAGGGAATGTCGTAGCCCGCCAAGCCCGCCGGGTAGCCCTTGCCGTCCATCCGCTCATGGTGATGCAGCACACCGGGGATGGCATGAACCACCTGCGGAACACCCGCCAGGATTCTCGCTCCGATCTCCGGATGCCGTTTGATCTCCTCAAACTCCTCGCGGGTGAGTCGGCCGCTCTTGCACAGCACCGCCTCGGAGATTCCGATTTTGCCGACGTCGTGCAGCAGACCGCTCAGGTAAACCCGCCGGCACTGGGCCTCCGACATCCCGTTCAGCTGGGCGATACGGTGGCTAAGCCGGGCGACTCGCTGAGAGTGGCCGCAGGTGTATGGATCCTTCGCGTCGATACTGCTCACCAGAGCATGCACCAGCCCGCTGAACAGCCGCTCCAGGTCATCATAGAGCTGGACGTTCTCCAGGAAGGCCGAGCTTCGCTCGGTCAGGGCGTTGATGAACTGGATCTCGTAGGAGTTGAACTCCGTATTGTCGACGTGATTGATCGCCAGGATGCCGCCGAACAGTCGTTCACGCTTGGCTAAGCGGTAGAACACGAACTGCTTCAGCCAGGGAGAAGCCCAGCTCAGCGTGGGATCAGCGGCCGCCTGGTCAACTACCAAGGCTTCCCCTACGTTGGGAGTTCGCTCGCGGACGAGATGGTAAAGCCGCAGCAGGTCGTCGGTATCCGCCTCCAGCGGGCCGATTTGCACCACCCCGGGTGGGACGGTCGAGTCCTTGGGCGACTCCAGAATGACGGCGAAACTGCGAACCACGGTGGTGTGCAGGAGTTCCTGGCAGAGTTCTCGAAAGTGGTGTATCGGCTTTCTGCTGACGCTTAATCCCGTGCTCACCCGGTACAGCAGATGCAGTTCCTCATACGTGCGGTCGAGGTGCGAGGACATGTCACAGATGTCGCGCTGGGCGGCATTCGCGGTGCTGCTCGCGTTGACGTGGTGGGCCAGAATGCTGGCGTAGGCCTGCAGATGGCCAATCTGGTGCCTTGGCTGCTCGGACGCCAGGCGAATCATGACCGTACGGTCCAACTGGTATGTGTCGCAGAACCTCGCGAACGTCTCCTCGTCAAGGAAGGCCTCCGTCAACCCGCAGGCGAGTACGGCCCCCACGGTATGGTGCCGATGAGTGACCGGAACCGCCACCACCAGCGTTCCTGCCAGCGGGTCCAACTCACATGCCAGCGTATCACCCCCCTGGGCTCGGCGCGCAAAGTGGCGCAGCCGCTCATAGAACCTCGGTGAGTGGCGAACAAGGGTCTGCCAGAATGTGCCCTTGGGCCCCATCTCCTCGGCCAGTTCCGCCCCATCGTTCCAGGTGGACAACCACAGCCCGAGTTGGGACCATGGCTGGGCCCACTCGGTGAAATCCGACAGAACCTCACGGCGACTCTCGTTGACGTTTACGGTTGAAATCGTTCAGCTCCCCCAAACTACACGGAAGCAACCCCCACGACGTTGTGCTGAACCAGATCCTGAACACGGGCCAGCACTTCGCGCGGACTAAAGGGCTTGGTGATCACCTCTCGAATGTTGTGCGAAGTAATATCCGCCTCGGACATCGAGAAACCGCGGGCCGTCAAGAGAATGGTCGGCACATTCCGCGTCTTGGGATCACTCATCAACTTGCTGCACAGCTCCAGCCCGCTCAGAAGCGGCATCTGGTAGTCGGTAATGACCAAGTCCGGTTGGTGCGCGCAAGCCAGGGCGTACGCCTCGGCGCCGTCCTCCGCCGTGACGACGTTGAAGCCGGCGTTCCGAAGTTTGATCGAGAGCACGTTCAGAATGTGCGTCTCATCGTCCGCAATCAGGATGGTCTTGTTGCCCATGACCGCTCCTCTCTTGCATGTCAATCGGCCAGGTAGGGGAACCGCAGCACCATCGTGGTGCCGCTGTTCAACTCGCTGGCGACCGAGATCTGCCCACCGTGCACCGTTTCCACGATGTGCTTGACCAGGTTGAGACCAAGTCCCGTACCTTTCGCAATCGCCGCGCCGTCCGGAGCGCGGTAGAACTTATCGAAAACCCGCGATAGATCCTGGGCACGTATCCCCATGCCGTTGTCCGAGATGCTGATTGCCACATGCCTGTTTTCAGTCTCGACGTGCGTGGACACACGCACTAGCCCGCCCGGCTGAGTGTACTTCACCGCGTTGCTGATCACGTTGAGCACCGCTTGGTGGAGCAGATCGCGGTCCGCCCATACCGCCGGTACGTTCTCGCCCAACTCGCAAGTCAGCTCGATGTTCTTCTCCCGTGCCTGCGGTAACATCATGTCCGTGACGGTCTCGACCACCGTGTTGGCCGGGATGGATTCCCGATGGATATCCACCACGCCCGACTCGATCCGCGAGATGTTCAGGATGTTGCTGATCAGCCGTTGCAGCCGGTCTGTTTCTGTTTGGATGATCTCGTAAAAATGCCGCCGGGTGTTCTCGTCGTGCGCTTCCCCGTCCACGAGCATCTCGACGTAGGCCTTGATACTGGACAGGGGCGTTCGCAGTTCGTGCGAGACCGAAGAGACGAAATCGGTCTTGACCTGGGCGATCTCGCGCTCGCGGGTGATATCGTGGAACACAGCCACAACCCCGCGCGATTGCCCGTTGGCGTCCACCACCGTCGACAGGGTGATGTTGAAGGTCTGGGTGCGGCCGTTCCGCAGCGTGCTGTATTCGACCTGCCGACGGATACTGCGATCGCCCGCCGTACGAGCGTCCTTGATGAGACTTATCAGCGAGCCCTCGTCCAGTACCCGTTCGATAGGCCGATGACGCCACGCCGCCGATCGGAATCCGAACAGCCGCTCGGCCGCGGTGTTCGCCAGGATCAGCTCACCGAAGGAGTCGATGACCAGAACGGCGTCCGAGATGCTGAAGATGATCGCTTCGGTGTTCTGCCGCTCCGCGTCGGCGACACGCATCTGGATGTCGAGTTCCTTCTTCTGCATGCGGAGTTGGTCGACCCGGGTGCGAACCTTGGTGACGTATCCACTCAGAGCGCTCAACACCGGCTGCAACTCGCCAGGCACCGGGGCATCGAGATTCGCGAGTTCATCATCTTTCGTCAGGTGGTGCAATCGCTGCTCAATGATGCGTAGCGAGCGGTGAGTGATGAGCCGGCCAAGCAGCAGGATCACAATGGCCAGCAGGACCAACATGCCGCAGACCGACCATGCGACATACTGGGTCTGCAGGGAGGCCTCACTCACGACGTCGCAGATCCCGTACGCCGCGATCGCTGCGATCATCAGAAGAAGGGCGATAGCCAGCGATGTCGTGCTGCGCAGAGAGAGCGTCTTCGTCGCGACGGAGCTCACCGTCGGCGATTCATGCAACAGAGGCAGAGCGGTCTTGTGGCTGACCGAAGCGCTCATGGCGATCGAGCCCTCCTGTTCAGGTGGGCCTCGGTGGTCGGCGCGGTCGAGCCGCCGATGTCGTGCTCGGAGATTTCCGCCAAACGCCCGGCCGCCGCCGGGTCGGACTCAGAGGTCATTGGCAGAGATCGGTACGAGGCCTCGGATAGATCGAGATGCGACTGTGCCAGATGCAGGAGATGGAGCGCCAGTGGGTCGTCGGGACGCTGTCGGAGAATCACCTGGCTGGATGCCTCCGCGGCTGGATAATCCTTCTGCCGCAGGCACACGTAAGCCAGCAGAATGTGATGTCCGTCGTTGTCCGGCTCGATACGCACGGCCTCTTGAGCGGAACGTCGGGCGGTGACCAGATCCTCGCACATCAGCGAGGCCCGCGCCAGCCACAGCCAACCACTCACCAGCGTTGGTTCTTGACTGGTTGCCTGCCGTAGCAGCGTCTTGGCTTGATCCGCCCGCCCCAATTCCAGCGACGCATGACCCAGATCGACCAGAGCGGTTGTCGGCGCTTGCTTGTCGCTTTGAGTCGCGCATGCCAGAACGTCAGCGGCTTCTTCGTGACGCCCGGCCAAAACCAGGGCCGAACCCAGCCGCCAGCGCAGGATATCATCCTGAGGTGCCAGTCGCAGGGCCTCGCGGTAGGCGTCCGCCGCCTCTTCATATCGCCCCAACAACATCTCGATGCCCGCCGTCAGCGAACGCAATGTCGCATTCTGTTCGAAGTCGGTCCAACGGCCGCGGGCAAGGGCCAGAGCTTCGTTGGGGCGGCCGAGAGCGACCAGTGTCTCCGCCACCGCCGCCACATAGTGAGCGTTCATGGGGTCGGCGAACGAGGCCTGCCGATACCAACTCAGAGCTTCCTCGAACCGTTCGTACCGCTGGGCGATCAGCCCGCGAAGGTAGGGAACCTCACCCTGCTTGTCGCCGCCGTACTGGGCCGCTTGCTCCAATGCCTGGGAGGCCGCCGCCACTTCGCCACGCTCCAGCAGGATCTTGCCGAGCAACGCATAGGCGGGCGCGGCCATCGAATCGAGCGCCAGCGACTCCCGCAGCCTTTCGTGGGCTTGGTCAAGTTGGCCGGAGTTGAAGCTATCCAGGGCCAGTTGGTACTTCAGCCGGGCACGCATCGTGTCCCAGTGCTGACGCACTTCCTTCTTGCTGTCCTCTGGGCGCATCTCCGAGCATGCGGCCAATCCCAGGCCCAAGGCGATGATGCATACTGTCCAGGCAAGGCCTCGCATCAGGTGTCCTCCTTGACAGATGTGGTCGATTCCTGCGACGGGGTGGTGAAGGGCGCTGCTCCGCCGGTCGCCTGTGGAGGCGAGCCGTCGCCATCGTCGAACCCACTGGGGCCTTGAAGAGGAAGGTCGTCGAGTAGCGGTTCAGGCCGGCCAAAGAGAGGGGCGATTTCACCCGTCTCCCGCATGATCTGACGCCGCACGAAGCCACGCACCGAACTGCCATCCTCGTCGTAATCCCGGCGGCTGGTGATGCGTTCCTTCAAACGCATGGCCGGCACAAGGGTGGGGTTGTTGTTGAGGGCCAATTCGAGATCCCACAGCGCTTGCCCACGGTGTCCCTTGGCCAGATGCTCTTGTGCCCATCGGTAATGCGCCTGGGCCAGCCGTTCCCGGCCGTGCAGTTGCAGCCCCTGCCGCATGCCCACCCGGTAACGTTCGACATCTTGCATGGCCGCCATGCTGGCCTTGTCCGCCTCCGCTTCATTCTTGACCACATGGACAGTCAGAAGGATGATGACTTCCTCACGCTGTGTGTTGTCTCGCGAGTTGCGGAAGAGGGCTCCGGCCACGGGAATGTTGCCAACCACCGGGACCTGCCCGCGGGCCGCCGATGACATCTCGCGGAACAGCCCGCCGATCAGGATCGTGTGCCCATCCCGCACAACCACGCTGGTTTCAACCTCCGTGGTCTGCTTGAAGGGCAGGTTGGCGCCGGTCAGACCGCCGCTGCTGTCCTCGGGACGGACCTGGACACGCACGAATCCATCGTCCCCGATGAAGGGCCGAAACCTGAATTTCGTGCCCGTCTGGAGCTGCTCAACAGTCTCAATGGCCGCCGTCTGCGTCACGATCGTGTTGCGGTAGCCGTCCTCGCGGCCGACAAGCACTTGGCCTTCCTGCTTGTCGAGGACGAGCATCTTGGGGTTGGCCAGGATGGTCGTGTCCGTGATCTCCTCCAGCGCTCGCACGAACACGCTGACGGATCCCTTGACCAAGCCGAAAGTGAGCCCGCCCGGCGCGATCGCGTCGTTGAAGTCCGTACGCGTCGTGATGTTCGTGTCATTCATCCGGTTGAGCGGCAAGTCCCCGGTAACGAGGTCCGTCACACCGGTCGACGTCGACCCCAAGGCCTGAAAATCGACACCGCCCACAAAGTTGAAATCGATGCCCAGTGCGTTGTTCTCGTCCAGCCGGGCTCGCAGAATCGTAGCCTCCACCAAGACCTGCCTGGGGCGAGCGTCGATCTGGGCGATAACTTCCGCGATCTTGTTCAAGTTGTCCTTGTAGTCGCGGACCAGCAGCCAGGCGTTGTCCATATCCTTCGAACCGATGCTGAACGCCGCGGACTCAGACTGGATGGTTTCGACCAACTCCTTCTCGGTTGAAGACGAGGATCCCTGCCCGACCGGCTGAAGCTGACGCGAACGCGTCACCGAAGACGCGACGCCGTCCTGCTGTCCGCCGGGCGATTGTCCCCGCCATCCCGATGAGTCTTCAAGCTGCTGCTCTTGTGTGATGTTCCCTCGAAGCTCGGCACTGCGGTTCAAGGCGCTGACCTCACCCTCGATCGTGCTGAGCAAAGGAGTAATCATCTTCTCCGCTTCTTCCGCGGTGATGTAATGCAGGCGGAAGAGGCGAGTTTCCAGCAGAGTCGCCTCTTTCTTCTCGATGCTCTTGCGGGCCCATGCTTCGGGCGAGTACACGTAGATCAGATTGTCTTGCTCTTCCCAACCCCCGCCGTGTTGGTCGAGGATCGCGGTCAAGGCCTGATCGAAGGGTACTTCCTTCAAGTTCGCGTTGACGCGACGCTCCGATGCCTCCGGGTCGGGGATGATGTTTCGGTTGGCTTGGCTGGCGAGTGCCTGCAAGACGGTGCTCAACGGCTGCTCGTAGGCCCGCAAAGTCACCCGTCCGTCAAGACTTACCTGAATGTCCAGTGGCCGGGCTTCGCTCTCCTCGCTCGGCGTGTTCGGGTAGACGTATACGAAGCCTTCCGCCTTGTGCCAGGTGCAGTTGTGGCTGATCAGCAGGACATCGAGCGCTTCCTCGAATGTGACGTCGTAAAGGTTCGCCGTCACCTTGCGACCTTGAACTCCCTGCGTCGCGACGATGTTGCGGCGGCTGTGCATCGACAGCATCTGCAGTACGGCGGCCAGATCGAGATCACGCACGTGGAGCTCGACACGGCCTTGGCTGTCCACGAAAATCTGGTTCAGGGGCGGTTCCGGCGTCGCACTGTCCAACTCGATCACCGATTCGGTCGCGGTGGCCTGCGGCGACGTGGGCGGGGCCTGCCCGAGCGCATCGCTGCCCCGAAACGACATCAGCGGCAATACCAACAGCAACGCCACCCACATCGCGTGGGTGCGCCGTCCGTGGGGCATCATCCTTGACATCTTCCTGATCATGACGAGCACTCCCTCATTTCAGCGGCAGCCTCACGAGAACCCCGGCCCGCCGAACCGTCACACTGGTTGGCTTGATCTGTTCGATGATGAAGCCTTCAACTTCATCCCCGACGCCAAGCACGCGGTCGTTAATCGTCGCCAACGGCCTATGGCCGCAGATGGTGCTTTGCAGCACGAGGTTTTGGGCCCCGGCCCGCACCTCCCGCTCAAGAGCCTGTCCGGACAAGCCCGCCGTGCCCTCCCGATTCACCGGCGACTCCGCCTCAACGTAGAGCGACGGCACCACGAATGGATCGCGAACCAATTGCCGGTTGACCGGCTCACGCAGGGCGATTCGGGCCTTCGTCCGGTTGGGCGAAGAGCCCTCGCCCCGGTCCGCCTCAAGGGCAGGACTCGCCGGCACCGTCACGAGCTCACTCGCCGCCGCCGTTCGCGGTCGTTCCGCGGACGTGAACATCCGCACATAGACGATGACCATGACGATGGCCAGCAGGCCCAGCACGGCGGTCTTCTTCGGGTCCGCCTGCAGGTGGGCCCGAATCAATACCAGAACTGGAGGCCTGCCGTTTGCCATGTTCATCCCTAACCAATCACCGGCCCCGCTCATGAGGCACGGAAGAACACCCTGAAATCCAGTTCGGCGGTGACCGCCTTTCCGTCGTTGTCCGCGATGACCGCGCAACGTTCCATTTGCGTAAGCCTCGGCGATTGCTCGATACTCTTGATCAACTCAAAGATCGCTTGGAAGGGGCCGCGCACTCGAATCGCGATCGGTAACCCTGTGACATCGGAGTAGGTCACCGCCGCTCCGGGCTTGATGCTGTCCGGACGCAGTTGATGGGCCTCCGCGAAGGCGGCTAGTGTTTGCACAATCCCGCCCAAGTCCGCCTCACGCGGAATCTGCTCGTCAAACCGTGCGGCCAGCCGACTTAGCTCTTCAACCTCCTGTTGCAGTTGGGCGATGGACTGGGGACTGTTCTGGCCAGAGGTGATCTCTGTATGTTCACGATCGATCATCGCGTTCAGCGAAACCAGCCGCCCAAACTGCGGTCGCACGATCATGCCGCAGAAGGCCGCTGTCGCAACCAGGATCCCCACGATCCACAGAACGGATCGCCGGTCAAGACTCATTTTCATCGTGTTCACGGTGTCATCTCGATACGCTTGACCACAAAGGTCAACTGAAACTCCCGCATCGGCTGCTCATGCACCGTGGTCTCCTGCGAGAAGACCATCTGAACGTCGTCGAACAACGGTGAGGAGCTCAGCCGTCCAAAGAATACGCCCACTTCCAGGTCGGTTGCGGCGATGCCTGTAAGCCGAACCGCGGTCAGTTCTCGCTCAGGCACGGGAATCAACTCGCGCGCCTCTTCCGCCTCGGGTTGCCCCCGGCCGCGCTGCCGGCCGGATTCGACGGACTTTGCTTGACCTTCACGACTCGCAATCTCGATGGCCCGCAAGGCCATCGCCTTGGTCATGTACCGGGTGACCTCAGCGAGTACCGCGTCCGGCGGAGCGTTGTCCTCGAGTCGATTCAGCAAATCGGTCTGTTGTAGCAGGAGCGCCTTGCGAACCCGGTAGGACTCCGCGAGGTCACGGGCATTCTGAAATGCCCCCGAGGCCCCACGCAAGGATGCCAGCGAAGCCTGCGCAGAGTTGATACGCTGGTTGTTCACGACATGCAGGATACCCATCGCCAGCACCAGCGCGACGGACAGCGCAGTGTTGCGGCGATGCTCTCGCCTTCTCGCGATCGCCTGGTGGAAGCTCAAGGGCAGGAAGTCTAGTTCCTTCATGATGCCACCGCCGCGTTTTCAATGGTCGGCTTGAGGGCCAAACCCAGCACCGTGGCCCATTCCGGTTGCCCGGTTCGCCTGTCCGCGCTACCGTAGGCCGACTCCAGAGTGATGTTCCGCATCGGTTTGCCGACTCGAAACGGCACATGTACCTGATCCGAAAGCAGCTGCAGTAACTCCGCATTGCACGCCTCGCCCCCCAGGACTGTGACCGAGTCGGACCGGGGGCCGCGGAAGGTGACCGAGCAATAGCGAATACACAGAGCGATTTCCTTGCTCAACTGCTCCAAGGCCGGCCGCTGAGCGTCAAGTATTGCCCGCCGCATGCCCTCGCCCACCGCCTCGTCCGGGCCGATTCGCATCTCCTGACCTGTGAGCATGGCGACGTGGTAACGGTGAAGGCGTATGCGGAGCTGGGCCGCCTCCGTAGTGCTGAGTTCCATCCCCTCACTGACCAGCTCGTCAAATCGCCTCCCGCCGATCGGGATCGACTTGATGAAGGTCAACTCCGCGCCGCGGGACATGATGACCCGTGTGCCCGTGTACCCAATGTCCACAAACGCGTTGACTTGATTGCTGTCTTCGTCTCGCCGCAGAAACCGCTCAAAGCATCGGAACAACGCACACGGCTGGGCGTCGATCGCGACGGGGTGAAGCCCCACCTGAGTCAGCCGTTGCACATGAGCATCGATCGCCTTTCGGCCGGCGGCCAGGACGATGACCTCTTGCCGGATGTCAGTCCCCTGACGAACATCGCCCGCCACGAGAAACCGCATCTCCGCCTGAGTCGCGTCCATGCCGAAGCGGTCACCAGCTTCAAACCTGATAGCGGTGGCAATCTCTCCTTCCGGCATGGTGGGTATACGCACATTCCGGATGTTCAGATCATCCCAGCTTAACGCCGTCGCGGTGTTCCGCCCGGAGAAACGCTCCGTCTTGAGCATGTCCTGGACCGCCTGCATTTGGAGTTGCCGGCGATCCGCCGCATCGGTCACCCCTTCAGGTATCTCGCGCTGGGCGTAGCAGGTCATCGTGAGCTGCCCCTTGTGGCGGGCCAACTGGAGCATGCGTACCACGCGCGCACCGAAGTCGATTCCGATCGGGCCGATGTGTCTTGGTACCCAGGAAAATGAACGACTCACGGTATCCCTCACGCTCGTGCGTCCAGGCGGCGGTCCGCCTGGTTCGCGCATATGCCGCCCGGCCATTGATGACACGCTCCACGACCACCGGGCACTCGTTACTCTTATCGGTGCCGCTGAATCCGACCTTAACGGTCTCGTTTTCAGTCGGTTGCGGAAATTCGTGCCCGGTTGTCGTCCGGCGGCTCATCAGGTCCGATAACCTGCCGTCGCAGAGTTCATCTTGCGAGCGGCCCGGTCGAACGGACGCCTGCCTGTTGTGAGTACGGCCTCGGGAGGATGCATGGTCGAGGTGGACCAAGGATGATGGCGATCGGCAACGCGGCACCTCCTCCCATCTCTCAGCCCCCGAATGCCGCGAGAAAAAAAGGCGGGTTCGCCAGCCCCCCCAATGGTCTGACGAACCCACGTATCGTTGAGATCGTGCCCGGCAGGTGCGGACTGCTCATGTACCCTGGACTGGCTATGCCCTGTTAGTCCAGCGTGTGGTTGTCGCGGAACTCGCCCGTTTTCGAGTTGAAGTACCAGGCGCTCGAACCGCGCGCTCCCGAACCCACCGTATTGGTGCTGGTGTACGGGTTGTTGGGGATCGACTGCAGGTACGGTCCCAGATCGAAGCCCGCACTTCCGGGATCCGAGGTCGTCCCGTCTATCTTGCTGGCCTTGGTCATCTGGTCCGTGAAAGTCTTCTCGTCCGGGTATTCGCCATCATGCTGGAGCTTGTACAGCTCGACCTGGCCGCGAACAATCTGCTTGTTCGTTTCCAGTGAACTGGCTTTCGCGTCCGTGCTGGCGTCCGTGAACTGCGGGATGACAATCGCAGCCAGAATCCCCAGGACGATGACCACAATCAGAACCTCTACCAGCGTGAATGCTTGTCGGGCACGTCTCATCTTTGACGTCTCCATCTGCTGCGGCAGTGCCGCACCCCTAGTAATTGACCAATCCCCCGAGATACGTGTAGCCGGGAGACCGCATCGCCAGATGCGGATGTCCGTCCATTCCATCGGGAGTCATCGGACTGGTGGGGGGGGCACTTGAACTTCAGTGCTTCAGGCAATCCAGCGATCCGCAACGCAATTCACGAACGAGGTCCCTGGACCGATAATATGCCAATCACCGCCGCCTCTGGTGAGCGCCCGCGTGGGTCGGCGCGTATCGTGGGGCCGCGCCAATCTACCTCAAGGACCCGTTGTCCGTGGTGTTCGAGCCCATCGAGCTGCCGCGGGAGGGAACGGACATGGCGGTTCTTGAGCGAAGCCATTCCGTCAGGTCCGCGAGGTTCTTGGCGTTCTCTCTCAGCAAGGTGGCGCTGAGTTGATCCCGCTGTAGCGAATGTGCTTGCAGTGTGTGGTGCTTAGGACTCAGCAAGGCGCTGACCGGAAACCACTGTCCCGGCAGCACGGGCTTGACGCCTCGCGATCGATCCGGTCGGCACCATAACAAGAGGGTCGTCCGGGTGCCTGATTCGGCAAGACAGCAGTAGCCTTCGGACCGCAACGCTTGCTCGAATGTGATGCCCAAAACTTGCAGGGTCTGGGCCGTCGCCTGTTCGAGTGGCGCCTCCAGGACTACTTGCCCACCGGGCGTCGTTTGCTCCGCTATCCGGCTTAGCCATTCCCCGGCATAGGCTGGAGCACCGGAGGACAGGCCCGGCGGTGGGCAAGCCTGGTAAACCAAGTCATACCGGCCACGCAGGAATCGCAGCGTGCGAAAGCCGTTTGGGCCGAGCGGTTGCGCCGAGCCGTGTTTCGCGGATGATGGACTCGCTGAGCGATGCTCGGGATGCAACGGTACCCAGTCGATGCCGCGGATGCGAAGATCCGCTTCGCCGAGGCTCCGGGGAGGCTCCGCTCCAATCAGGAGAACTCTCTTGATGGTGTTGTCTTTGTGCAGGAAGTCGGCCAGCATGGTGCCCGCGGCCGGGAGATTCCGACTGGTCCATACCTGCCGCCCCCACAGGCGGGCGTTGGCCGGTAGAAGCACGATCGCCGCCGCCAGCGAAGCGAACACCAACGACAAACGCAATCGCTGAGTGTGCGCGGGGCTCTCCTCTTCGTAGATCTGGACCAGACCTCCGAACGCCAACAATGCCAGCGTGCCGGTGCTCATCGCGCCCATGGGACCCAACGCTGGCAGGACCCACCATCGGCCAGCGATGAGGCTGATCGCACAGCCCGCGAGCAGGGCGGTTGTCATGTGGGCGAAGCCCAGCGTTTCACTGCCCGCTCGTGCCAGCCACGCCCGCTCGGCATAATGCAGTGCGTAACCCGCGGGAAGAGCCATGCCCAGGAGCTGAACCACGGCGCTCCCGCTGCCCGCCGACCACCACGCGGTCAGGCTGGCAGCCAGGCCCACGCCCAGGCCGGCCGCCCACAAGGCCATCCCGCAGCCCGAAGGCGACCGCTTCCGATACTGGGCATGCCACGACGCCAGGGCCATCCCCGCACCCAACAGGAGCACCCCAAACCCTATCCCGCCCGCTGCCAACCCCCTCGGCGGAAGATCCCACGAACGGCAACCATACCATCCCTGAAAGGCGAGCATCGTCCCGCAGGCCCACATCACCAGCGATAGCCAAATCCAACCTTCCGCATGCGCGGTCAATTCCGGGGCGTCCGACTCCTGCGAAGGAAGAGGCGGCGCCGCCGACTCGCAACGCTTGGTCATCACCGCCGCGATGATCGACAACGCGAAGACCGGCAATACCCCCAGCAACCATTCCTGCTGGCCGGAGATGCCCCACAGCAACCACACCTCGTGCAGCATCCACGATAAGCCCAGTCCGACCAGCAACCCCCCGACAATCCCGGGCGGGCTTTGGCGGGCGTCCGAGCGGGCCCCTGTGACCGGGGCCAAGCCGGCCACGACCATGCCGTTGACGACCCATGCCGCCCCCGCCAACAGGGTGACGCTCAGCCATTCCAGCAGGCTGAGCGTCAGCTCAGTCCACAGGAAGTGCGCCATCAGCCAGCGATGAACCGCCGCAAACAGGCCCGTCGCCGCCAGCGTGGCCAAGGCGACGCCCCCCGCGATGCTGGTCAATGCCGCGAACGACAACCATAGCAGCGACGCGTCGCGGTCACGGATCGCTCGCAACATCCAGAAGGCGTCTTCTTCGTCAGTCAACTCGGCCGTTCTTTGCCTCCAGCGAACGCTGAGTCGAGAAGCGATGGCTAGCATGAACCGACCGGGTACCCGCGGACCGATCGAAGCAGCCAGGAAGACCACCGCGGCCACCATGGTGACTGTGCCGGGGGAAGCGTCGAGGATCGAGGCAATCATGCGGCGCAGGCCGGTCCACTGCCACCCGGCCCCCAGCCCCACCAGGATCGCTGCCGGGTGAGGCATGTGCCTGAGATAAGCTCGGGCTGCTGCCGTATCTTCCCAAAACGACCGCTCCGGGGGGATCAGCGCTTCGCGGACCTGTGGTATGACCTCCTGCCCCATGTCCTCGAAAAACGCTTCGTCCGGTATGGCAGGATCAGCATCCGGGTTCGGATAGGACGGCTCGACGGGCGCGCGGGATAGTGACTCCCTTGGCTGGCGCGGGGGGGCACGTCGCTTCCGGGGCGTCGGTTGCCGTGGTGATCTGTGTCGTGCCATGATTCTCGATGCCGTTGCCCTCGAACGTCGCACGTGCAGTACGTCGCCAAGCTCGACGGCATTGTGGAAACGTCACCGACGGGCACTCGATGGGCCGTTCGTTTGTGTATACCTATCCGACACTCGTGCCGCGGATGCTCCCCGCCGGCTTCGAGGCTGGCCCCTTACCGGCCGGCCGGCCATGTGTCGCGCACGATCAGGAAGCTTTCCGCCGCCACCATGCCCACCGTGCTGCCGCGGAATCGGGCCAGAGCCTCCACGGCTTCAACCGAGCGAGCCGGAACTCCCCCCTCGATCTGCGATGCGTAGGCACGCAAGGCGCTCAGCTTGCTCGCCAGCGTGTCTGTGATGTCCACGTACCAGTTCGGCTCAAACGCGGGCTCCACGCCCGCCGCCGACCAATGCGTCTCCGAGCACGTCTCGTAGCAACAGACGCGTCGAGGAGCCGGACGCCGACCGTCAGGCCGCAACGCGACCATGCACGCGTCGAAAACCTGCCGGTGATCCTCGTGCCGATCCCAACGGTAGGGGAGGAAAACCACGTCCGGCCGGACCGTACCCACCAGCCGGTCAAAAACCCCGTTCAGGCGGTGCTCGGGCATGAGCTGCAACGTCGTCACCGGCAAGTCCAGAAAGCAAAGCTTGCTGCCCAATGCAAGGTTGGCTTCGCGGGCCTCGCGCCGTACTCGCCGAACCTGGGCCGCCGGGAACAACGGCGTGCCCTTGGTGACCACGGCCACGGTCACCTCTCCGCCCGCCCGTGCGTAGCGGGCAATCGTACCACCGCATCCCAGCACTTCGTCGTCCGGATGCGGCGCCACCACGAGGATCTTCGGCGGTGAACTCACTTGGCGCGACTCAACTCGATCGGAACTCCGTGCTGGCATCGCCGCATTTCTCCCAAGGACGCGTTCAGACGATATCGCCCGTGACGGTCACATTAACCCAACCGGTCGCCTGTTGCCACGACCGGGGTTGCCGGGCCCGCGGTCTCGTACTCCACCACCTGAACCAAGCCGCGTCCGGCTTGGATGACCGGCTTGCCGTCGCGGACCTCGACGACCGTGCCCGGGGCCGCATTCCCGCCGCATTCCAACGTCCAGTCAGCTCGCCAAATCACGATCTTCTGCCCGTGATGTCCCGTGAATGCGCCCGGGTACGGACGGCTCGCCGCCCGGATGAGACGCTGGATGTCGCGGGCCGATTGGGTCCAGTCAATGAGACCATCCTCCGGCCGACGCCGGGCGTACCACGTTGCCCGGCGGTGATCCTGCGGAGTCCGGGGCACTTCCCCACTCGCGAAAGCCGGCGCCAACTCCGCCGCCATCTCCTCCAGCACGACGTTCGTGCGGGCAATCAGATCGGCCGCATAGTCGTTCGGCAGCACCGGTACCGCGCGCTGGGCGATAATGTCGCCCGCGTCGGCTTCGTCCGTCAGAAAGAACAGGTTCGCCGCTGCCGGCCGATCCAGCAGAATGGTCCAGGCCACCGGCGCTCGCCCGCGACCCTCCGGCAGCGGCGTGGGGTGGAAGCCCACCGCACCCTGGGGTGCCAGACCACGCAAATCCGCCGAGACAAGCTGTGACAGCCCGATCACGAACAGCCAGTCCGGCCGGCGATCATGGAGAAAGGATCGCACCGCGTCTTCGGTGACCTTACGGAACGGGACGAAGGGCACGCCGGCCTGCTTCGCCAAGGAGCCGAGACTCGCGTAGTCGCTGATTCGCGCCGCCATATCCTCCGGCAGCCCCAGGACGCCGGTGATCTCCAGGCCTCCCCGCAGCAGACCTCGCAACGCGGCCGCACTCGAACTCACGCTTCCCATCAACGCCGCGTTCATCCATCCCGCCCCGCGTATGGACTCGCATCGAATGGCCGGGCAAAACGTTCCTCGCCCAGCACAACCACCGCACCCGACTTGAGCATGATTCCCAGATCCAGCGCCGCCGACACATGGTCCACGTAGTACACGTCGTAGCGAATCCGCTCATCCCACGTCAGGGCGACATTCCCGTTCACTTGGGCCAGGCCGATGATACCCGGCCGGACCTCCAGTCGACGCCGCTGAAAATCATCGTACTGCTCAACTTGCTCGGGAATCGTGGGCCGCGGGCCGATCAGGGACATGTGGCCCGCCAGCACGTTGAACAACTGAGGTAGTTCGTCCACCTTTGTCCGTCGCAGAATCCGACCAACCCAGGTCACTCCCGGATGGCGCAGCGCCACGATCTCCGTCGGGTCGTGGACGTGGTCCACACGCATGGTCCGGTACTTGATCAGCGGGAACCGCCGGCCGGCCTGTCCACATCGCTCCTGCACGAAAAGCACCGGCCCACGAGAACTGCACTTGACCGCCAGCGACGCAGCCAACCAAACAGGCGACAGCAGGGCGATCAACGCCAGGCTGACCACAATGTCCAGTCCACGTTTGACCGTCAGGTAGATCACGCCGATCAATCTACAGGCAACAAGGCTCCGAGACAAAGACTGCACCAAGAATGCAGCCCGGTGTGACAGACGTCCGCCTGTTACTGGGCGGTTCGCGATTCCCAGTCGCCTTGATCCTGACCGGCCAGCATGTCCGACGGGACCGGACAGCTCTCGGCTGGCGTGATCTGCGGCTGCAGCAGCACGTTGTCAAACCGCGTTTCACCCGTCTCCACCATCTCCAACAGCTTGGTCAGCGCGGTGATCCCCACCGCCTTCCAGGAGATGTCTACGGATGTGATTCGCGGAAGCTGGGAACTCTGCCACAAAGACGAATCGCAACCCACCAGGCTGACGTCGATGCCGGGCTTGAGGCCGTTCTGCATGCAGCCCAAAAGGGCGCTCACGGACGCCACACAGTTGAGGGCGAACAACCCGTCAAGTTTGAGTTGCCGCAGGTTGTGAGCGACGGAGGTGGCCGCGAACCCTTCCGGCAGATGAGCCGGCAACTCCACCACGTGAACCTCCAGACCCAACTCGTGCGCCATCGCTTGAAAGACCTCACAGCGATGGTTGAGCGATAGGCTGTGGTGCGGCGGACGCACAAGGCCCCATCGCCGTCGGCCCTGGCGATGAAGCAAGAGGGCAGCGATTTGGCCAATCGCACGATTGTCCACGTCCAGGGCATTGGATGGCCAGGATGCGAATCGCTCGGGAAACACGACAACCAGCCGGTGTCCCTGACGCCACTTCTGCCGCAGGTAGCTTTCCAGGGGAGCTGGTGGCGTCCGAGCGATGGTGCCGCGTACGCCGCCCGAGATGATCCGCCGCACTGACTGTATGCTCTGGGGATCGGCATCAGGACCGCATGTCGCGATAATCGGATGCAGACTGGTTGTGCGAGCCGCCTGAATCACCCCGGCCAGCAAGCTGCCCTCGAAGGCCCAGTAGTACCAGCGGATTCCGGACTCCTGCGTCGGGTGTGCTTGCCCGTTGCCCCCCACATCATGGATGACCAAGGTGAAGAACGCTGAGGCTCTGCCGGACAAGCTCGATGCGAAAAGATTAGTCTGGTAGCCCAGACGCTCGGCCTGCTCACGAACGCGGTCGATGGTCGCCGAGCGGAATTGGCGCAACCCTTCCGGACGCCCAGCCAGAACCACGGACGCGGTGGTCATCGAGACGCCCGCTGCGGCCGCCACATCGGCGAGAGTGGTCCGCTTGGGCTTGACGTTCTTACTCAGCGTCCTGCGAATGGCTATGCACCTCCGCGGGGGAGTGCCGTCCTCCGTTCGCGAGCTCCCCTGCGCTGTCGTCCCCCTGGTTGTCCGAGCAGGCTGCCCCACGACACCGCCAGTAGACGGAACTCCGCCTTCGGAGAAGGGCACTGCGAGGTTTGCCAGATACCCTGAGTGTACCCCCTTGAGACGGAGACAGGCAAGCTGCCGTCCTGTTGACATTCTGCGGCGCTCCAGATGCGTCAGGCGTTGCCGTCGGTCTCGGCAACAGGGTGTCCAGGCCAGGCTTCCAGAGACGCTTTCATCGCAGTGGGGCCGAATGGCTGCCTGGGCTGTTTCCTCCCCTTGGTGCGATCCGCGGAAAGCCCAGGAGCTACCTTGCTTTCGCGGCGCGGAAATGCCGGCTCAGAGCGTGACCGCCCGCTGGTCCTTGTCCTCAGGTCGCAGTTTGACCGGCCGCAGGTTCTCGCGCATACTGCGCGTTGGTGAATTGGCAGCGGTTGGCTGCCGAGGCGTGGCGTCTGTTCGGCAGGTGCGGAGGCCCACCGGCGTAGCGGTGTTGGGCCTGCATCCCAGGCCGATCGGGCCACATAGGTGGGTATGCCCCGACTCGAAGGGCCAGTGTTGGCACGCTGGCCGATCCTCTTGCGGAAGGACCGTCCCTTCGTCCCTCTCCCTTCCGATCGGGTGACTACCAGCCAGTCATAGGACACCGAGCCATTGGATTATGGCTTGGGGTTGGGTACGGAGGACAGTGCTCATGTCGTTTGAGGATAAGACCATCGTATGTGCCGATTGCGGTTGCGAATTCGTGCATTCCGCAGCGGACCAAGCCCGCTACGCGGAGCGTGGGTTCACCAATGAGCCCAAACGCTGCCGCGATTGTCGGGCCAAGCGGAAGAACCAGGGCGGTGGCGGAGGAGGCGGAGGCCGGCACGAGCGATCCTCGGGAGGAGAGGGCTACCAAAGTCGCCCGCCTCGCGAGACCTTCGACGCGGTGTGCGCCGAGTGCGGTGCCCACACCACGGTGCCCTTCAAGCCGACCCAGGGCCGACCCGTCTACTGCCGCGACTGTTTCCGAAGCAAGCGCTGACCTTCGCTTCATTACCGGGATCCATGACCAGCAGGAAGTGTCCGGATCGAGGCCGGACGCTTCCTGCGGGTCGTCCGTCTCCTCCATCGCACGTCGCTTTCAGGTGATCGGGCGTTCGCCTGTCGTGCCTGACTGGCTGCCGATCGCTCCTCATCCGCGGCTTGATTGCCGATCGTCCCCTTTGCGGCAGAGGTGATTGTCCGATCCTCGCAACGGGACCGGTATGCCGCTTCTGGCGTGGCGGACGCGACGCCATGACCTTTATCGGATCCTGCCCGTCTGTCCGATTTCCTCTAGGTCAAGTCCAGACATCCTTGCGCCGAATACCACAAATGCAGTTGTCGTTCTGCTACGCGCAAAGCGGCGGGCCGTTGAAAGGCTGGATTCACAGCGGTGACGCACATTGTCGTTGTGCCCGAAAGTATCGGACCAAGCCAGGCACGAGATGCTGGTCGATCTGTGCCAGCGGAACATTCCGTGTCAGCTACGATACGTCTCCCCAAAGCGACAGAGAATCAACGCGAACGTCCGCTTCCTCAGTCTTGCCGATCAGTGTCTTGTGGTGGACGCGCCGACCGTTGCCGGGCGACCGGTTCTGATTCGGCCGGGGGAAATGGTCGAATTATTCTTTCTGTGGAAGGGGCAACGGTTCGGGCTCCGGTCCCGTGTCGTCGGGCGAACGCAGTGGCGGGTGAACAAGGCCCAGGCTCTCGATGCGTTGGCCTTGCAGTACCCCGAGGAGATCGAGAAGGCTCAGCGGCGCGAGTGTTATCGTTTATCTCTGATGCATCTGCCGTCCGCGGCGATCATACTCCGGACAGTATCCGAGCAAGAGCCCGTCGCCCAGCTGGTTGGCGCGGCGAGCGCCTCCGCTTCGGGTTCAGCCTGTCCCGAAGGGAATCGTGCGGATGAAGCTGCCCCGGGGCCGCAAGCCGACGCCGGAGTGAGGGGCAGAATGATGAATCTCTCCGAAACCGGGTGCGGAATCGTATTCGAGAAGAATGAGGCTCGGCGTTTCTCGGTCAGCGCGATGTATCGGGCGAGTTTCTCGTTGCCCGGAGACCCGACTCCGTTCGATTTCATCGGGCAGATTCGCTGGTGTCGGGATCACCCGGCGGGTGACCGCATCGTGGTGGGATTGGCTTGGCAACTGGATCCGACAGACCGCGAACACGCGGCCATTCAGGCCCGGCTTGCCAAGTTCATCACCGCCGAGCAGCGCGAGGCCCTTCGCAGGGCCCGGGCCGCCGATCGTTGAGATCTGGGAGACGCGTGAAAAATGGGTGGATTAGAGAACTAATATGGCCTTCTCAATAGACCTTAGCGAGCGGCAGTCGGCCAGGACGCTGGAGCAGGCGATCCGGCATCAGGCCGTCACCATCATCGAGCCACGGCTTTGGCCCGACGCCGAGCCGATTGTCTGTCATCTCGAACGGGCATTAAACGCCGACGAAAAGGCCCTGGCTGCCCCGCCCGCGCTGCTCTTGGTGTGGGATCCCGGTGTCGCCGACCCCGATGTCGTGGTCAGCTTGGAGACCCTCGAAAGCACCGCCGAACGTTATCGCCAGCTCGTCGGGACTTACTGCGATCTTGTCATCCGGCTTGGTGAACACGTGTACCTTGCCGATACCGATGTGGTCAAGGTCGAGAAGCCCTCCGCGATGCACACCGAGATCCGTATTCACGTCTCGCGGCCGGATAGACTCCAAGTCGCTCAACGCCGAATCTACCGCCGTATCCAGCTTGGCAATTCCTCCAAGGTGCGCATGACCTGGACACGCGAAGACGAACAGCCGGGCGAGGGCATCGGTTGGCTCTGCAATGTCAGTGCCGGCGGACTCGCCTGCCGGGTTGATGCCCACCTCGTTGACCGGCTTCTGATCGGCGAATCTCTTCATGTCGAGTTTCGCTTGTCACCCACCGATCCTGAAACCTTCGCTCTCGATGCGGTCATCTGCAACAAGACGCCGGCCGGCAACGAGGGCAAGATGCTAATTGGCATGCAGTTCATCACGGGAACCGGCCACGAGGCTTCCGCGATGGCGGCTGAATCTCTTCGCCGCAGACTGCTTGATCGTCACATGCTCGCCGGCCGGGCTCCCAAAGAGGGCGGACGATGACTCAACTCCTACCTATCACCACGACGGAACTGGCCCAATGCTTGAGGAAGGCGGCCAGCACGCGCGTACCCGTCACCGTGCACTGTCGCAGCGTCGGCGGAGCCAACGTCCACCGGACGCGCATCCTCGCGGCTGACCCGCAACGCAACCAGTTGGTGATCGAGTACCCGACGCCCGCCGTGCCCGGTCAACCCCATGCCGAGATCGTGGCCGGCCAGTGTCTCGGTCTCTCTTTTCACCATGCCAGCCGCAAATGCGTCTTTGATACCGAGACGATCGGGCGATGCCGGTTCACCCTGCGCAGCGGACAAGATTTGCCGGCTCTTACCCTCCAGTGGCCAGAGAGCGCCCATCAGTTCCAGCGTCGCCTCTACATCCGCACCCCTGTGCCACGCCATGTCGTCGTGCCGGTCGATCTTTGGAGACCAGATCCGCTGCCCGAGGACAGCCCGCCATCGATACCCTGTCGCGGACTCATGCTCGATCTCTCCGCGGGAGGTCTCAGCGTCGCCGTACCTGCGAATCGTGGAGTGGGACGCTGGCGATCGGGCGATTCGGTGACCTGCGCTTTTCGTCTCCAACCCGACCATCCGGCCCAGCAACTCGCGGGTCGCGTCACCCATTGCGAACGCTTGGATGATGGGCACACACGTCTCGGTCTGCAGTTCGTGGGGCTGGAATCCGGACCCGACGGACCCTTGATCGTCGACCATATCCGCCAGCTCACTTGCCGCCTGCGCCGCATGGAGCCGAGAGGTCGCTTGTAGTCCGTGTCCGAGAGCCGTACCCTGGTGGTATGAAACGCTACGCTATCCTTGAGGTCGGCCCGGGTGCCGTCATCCTCGCGGCGTCACGTCACGGCTTGTCGGAGCTGGTCATCACTCGCCGCACCAAGAGTGCGGCCGAGCGATTGGCTCAGAAGCGGTGGCCCGAGGCCGCGCCCGATCCCATTCTCTTCCCCGCATTGCGCGAGCAACTGCGAGCCTACTTCGCCGGCCAACGGGTTCGATTCGACGTGAAACTCGATCTTGATGCCCTGACACCGTTCCAGCGGTCCGTGCTCCGAGCCTGCGCCCGCATTCGCTACGGTGCCACGATGACCTACGGGCAACTGGCCGATCGCGTCGGGCATCCCGGAGCCGCTCGGGCCGTCGGTGGAGCTTTGGCCCGCAACCCTGTGCCGCTGGTCATCCCCTGCCACCGGGTGGTGGCAGCTGATGGCTCGCTCGGAGGGTTCTCCGCGGAGCAGGGTGTCGCCCTCAAACGCTGGCTCCTCGACCTCGAAGCGGCCAAGCGGCCCTCAAGCTCCGATCCGGCGATGACGCCGTGATAAGCCCATAAGTCCCGCCCAGGCCATCAGCAAGGCCGGCCCAAGACCAGCTCCACAAAGAGGCACCAAGCACAAGCCTTCGGGAGTGCCGCACCCACAGTTGCCCGGCTCTGTTTTGAGCGGGTCGTCCGCGCACAGGTCATACTGATCGGTTACACCGTCGCCGTCCCGATCCCGCAGCGAACAGCCGTCGGCGTCAATGGGTGCCCCTGCCTCGGTGCCGGGGCAGTAGTCCCGCTGATTCGGTACGCCGTCGCCATCGTCGTCCGCCAGCGAGCAACCGTTCGCATCGACCGGCTCGCCCGGAGCGGTGCCCGGGCAAAGGTCTAGCTGATCCGTGACCCCGTCGCCGTCTTCATCCAGCGTTGAGCAGCCGTTGGCGTCAACAGGAGCCCCGGGCGCGGTGCCGGGGCAGTAGTCCGCCTGGTTGGGTACGCCGTCGCCGTCGCCATCCGCCAGCGAGCAGCCATCCGCATCGACGGCTTCGCCGGCGGCCGTGCCCAGGCAAAGGTCGAGCTGGTCGGTGACCCCGTCGCCGTCTTCATCCAGCGTTGAGCAGCCGTTGGCGTCAACAGGAGCCCCGGGCGCGGTGCCGGGGCAGTAGTCCGCCTGGTTGGGTA
>JAAYDF010000228.1 GCA_012729395.1 Phycisphaerae bacterium | reverse complement strand
TCGACGAAAGCGTCGAGTTCATGACCCGCAACCGGACCACCGGCACCTGGTTCAGCCAGCGCCTGCGGTGGTTCACCGGCCGCGAGAACAAGCTGCCGACCGACAATCACGCCCTGCTGGGCCTGATCGCCCCGCGGCACTGCCTGATCTCCACCGCCTACAACGACGGCTGCGACCAGAGCTTCTCGGCCGAGCAGTCCTACCTCGCCGCGCGCGAGGTGTACCGATTCCTGGGCCATCCCGAGGCACTGCGGATCGCGTGGCGCCCGGGCGGACACGAAACGTGCGCCGAGGTGATCGAAAGATATCTCGATTGGTGCGACTTCGCCTTCGGCCGGTCGCGCGCGGGCTTGCCCGAGGAGCTGATCCACCACTTCGACTGGGACGCTTGGCGCCGCCAGGCACCGGCCGCTGCTCCGCCGCGCGACGCGGAGGTACGCCAGCGCATCGCCTGGGGACTGGGCGAGGAGCCGCCGCGGCAGGTTGCGGCCGGGGGCACGTACGGTCGCGCCGCGGCTCATGTTTCCGCAATGCTCGATCGGGGCTTGGCAAGCGAAAAGGTGGCTTGCGTGGCGGTGAACTTTGGCGAATACGTTTCCGGCGACCTGTACTTCCCCAAGGCCGTGAAGGGGCCGCTGCCGGTCGTCGTCTGGCTTCACCCCTACAGCTACAACCTGGGCTACAACGGAGCCTACATGGTCGGCCCGCGGCTCCAGCAGTTCCTGCCGAACAAGGGTGTGGCCGTGCTGGCCTTCGATCAGATCGGCTTCGGCTCGCGCCTCCACGAGGCCCAGCATTTCTACGACCGCTATCCGCGCTGGTCGCGTCTGGGGAAGATGGTCCGCGATGTGCGGGCGGCCGTGGACCTGCTGACCCTGGCCGGCCGGCCGGAAGGCGCGGGGCGACCCGAGGACAAGCTCAAGGACATGCCGCCCATCGACGCCAAGCGGATCTATCTTTTGGGCTATTCGTTGGGCGGCACGGTAGCCCTGCACGCGGCGGCGCTCGACTCGCGCGTGGCCGGCGTGGCCTGTTTCGCCGGCTTCACGCCCATGCGCACGGACACCGAGGCCAAGCCTACCGGCGGCCTGCGGCGGTTCTGGCAGTGGCACGCGTTGCAGCCACAACTGGGCCTGTTCCAGGGGCGGGAGTCTGAATTGCCCTACGACTTCGACGACCTGCTCCGCCTGGTGGCCCCGCGACCCTGCCTGGTGGTCGCGCCGCGCCACGATCGCGACGCCGACCCGGCCGATGTCGATCGAATGATGGCGGCGGTTCGTGCCGCCTGGAGCGTTGGCGGCGCCCCGGCGAATTTGACGTACCAGACACCCGACGACTACAGCCGTTTCCAAGGCGAGCAGCAGGAGGCGTTCTGGAAATGGCTCGAGCCGGCCGCGCGCCCGGCAAACCCTTGACGGCGGCCTTGCGTTCAAGTTGTTCTCCGTCCCGCAGTCCAAGTTCTCAGGAGGAATCCGATGATTTGCAGATTCGCAACTGTGGCTCTCCTGGCGCTCGCGATTCAGGCGCCCGGCAATGTGCAGGCCGACCCGGGCATCCGCGGCCTGATCGACTCGGTAGATTCCGGCAGCATGTCGAAGCACCTGTTCCACCTGGCCAAGACGATCCCCTTCCGCAAGCTGAACGTGACCCTGCCCGGTCACGCGAAGAACACGTTGTACGAAGCCGACGACTATATCGCGGAGAACTTGCAGTCGTGGGGCTACCGCGTCGAGAAGCAAGGCGTCCAGGTCCAGGCGTATCGCCGCGACAAGACCAAGCCGATTTCCGCGCAATACTCGAAGCCGATGCCGGACGATCCCTGGTACACGGCCTACAACCTCTACGCTGAAAAGAAAGGCCGTTCGCTTCCGGACGACATCATTTTGCTCGTGGCGCACAAGGACTCCCAGAGTTGGATCGACTCGCCCGGTGCGAACGACAACGCGATCGGCACATCGGGCGTCCTGGAGATTGCACGCGTCCTGGCAAAACACGCACCCGAGCGGACCATCCGGTTCCTTTTCTGCAACGAGGAGCACACGCCCTGGACGAGCGTGACCGCGGCCCAGAATGCGAAGAAGCGGGGCGACCGGATCATCGC
>JAAYDF010000227.1 GCA_012729395.1 Phycisphaerae bacterium | reverse complement strand
CCCCCCCCCCCCCTGGCCAGTACTCTCTCAGTGTGCACAGCCTTTTGCTTTGCCCGACAAGCTCAGCACCGGGTCGCGTCCTTGCGGTTGGCCCAGTTGTTGGCGATGACGCAGTTGCCGTCGAGATCAAGGCGGTCGCAACTGCCGTCCCGGAAAGCATCTTGAGGCGTTTCAGCGTTGCTCGTGAAACATCGCCGCATCAGACCGTAAAAACCCCGGCCGGCAAAGGAAACCGACAGAGAAGAGACGAAATGAGTGATGTCCTCTTTGGTCCCTTTGGTCCCCCGGCACGGAGGCGGGTGACATGCATGGGGTTCGACTCCGCCGCCATCCGTATGACTGGCCCGTGGTACAGCGGGTAGCCCGTCGCACTTTGGATGCGAAGGTCGCAGCTCCGAGCCCTGCCGGGCCAGCGTGGTCTATTTCGACGGGAGAACCCCAGGTTCATTTGCTGGCTATCGGGGCCTGGACGACGATTGGCCGGCCGGTGCGGAGGTAGCTGGTCCACTTGCCGGAGCACTCCGGCTCGTCAGCAGTTCATCAACGAAGAGCACCGGGCCGCGTCCGAGTGCGATCAGACCGATCTTCCGCTGGTTCGCGTCGAGAAGAACAAGCTGGCTGCCGAGTTGGTAAACGATCTGGCCGCTCGGCAGAACGGTGGCATTGCGCGTGTCCCAGCGGAGAATGAGACGGTCGAATTGAAGGTGAATGGGTTGGTCCGCGCCGCGCGTCTCTGAGGCCTCCACACCCAACCACGTGTCGCCGAGGCTGGCGGTGAACACATTTGTCAGCCTTTGGTCCTCAGGGCGAAAGTCGGTTGCCCGCTTACCAAGCTTCCTGCCAACTTCGTACGGGTCGCGATCTCGTTCGGGCGGAGTGAAGCCGCGCACGGTTACGCCTGTGTCAACGCAGTCGCCCGATGGGTACTCGTCCCAGCCATACTGCTTCTCCAGGCACAGCGACCAAGAGGCGGGATCGGCCGTGGGCTTCGCGAATAGCTTCATGTCGGGGTGCCTCATGGGCAGACCCGCGACCCGAGCGCGTGACGACCCGTCGGGGCGAATGCGGCAAAGGTCACCATCCGCCGCCGAGATGAAGTAGACGAACGTGTTCGGGGCATCGGCAAACGACGCAACAGGGGCGACACTGACTCGGGGTTCCGTACCGGGCGATCCGGAGAAATGGCCGAACGGAGGATTCAGCACCAAGACCAGAGCATAGGAGACCACTTGAGCGAGAGCGCAAGCGAACAAGGAACGAGAAAGGCGACTGGGCGTCCGCCACATCGCGATCATGCAGAAGGGCCATTCGAGAACCACGCTGCCGACGAACGCGGCAAGGATCAGGCTCCAGATGAAGAGTTGAAGCGTATCAAGCGTTACGAGCCGAGCGAGCGGCGACTCAAAACGCGAGCCGAGCCATGACAGTCCGAGTGCGCCTGCCCAGGTGGAGAAGTAGTTGGCGGCGATCATGAGGAGAATGATCTTCCCCGCCTTGATCTTGAAGACCCTGGCAATCAACGCCCCCTCAATCAGGCCAATGACGGCATTGCCGGCAAACAGGTGCATGAGCAGCTTCTGATTGAAGATGCTGATGACGTTGGCGTGCACTTCGACGGGAAACAGCAGAACCGGTGCAATCGCTGCAACCATGAATCCCAGCGACGACCTGTGCATTGTGGGCATCTCGTTGCTCCGCGTTCTCATCCAGGCCACTGCGGGCTACGCAAAGGCTCTTGGGCCTACTTGCATGATGATACCTCTGCGTCGGCCAAGCGACAATGCGACCAGGTTGCCGGGGGGCCAGTGCGTGACTACTTGGGCGGTGTGCCAATTCGACAAGCCCCCTTGATGGGGGCTCCAATGGAAACCCCCCACCCCCGGGGCCACGCCGCCGGCCCTCGCGGAATCGAATTTCCTATCAGTCTGAGTGTCTGCCGGGTTTCCAGCCCGTCGGTTCCGCGATAGCATGAAGGCATGGAACTGCGGCAATGTCCAATATGCCAATCAGCTCTATCCACTCGACAGGAACGCTGCCATTTCTGCGGTGCGCCGGCCGGCCTCGATCCGGAGTGCCGTGTGCCTCCCGGGCGACGGTCTCGATGGCTCAAGCGGGTGATGACAGTCAGTGTCCTGGCCAGTTGGGTTGCCTGGCTGCTGATACCGGCGGTCGATGTGGAGACCGTGTGCATATCCGGCCCGGTTCTGCTGCTGTTGGGAGTGACCATAATCTTTCTTGCTAGAGTCCAGAATATCTGGGCGCTGGCCCTCGGTGTCGCTCAGATCGGCATTTGTCTGCTGTTTTTCGGGCTGGTGATAGCACTGCAGTGGGGACCGGGGCGGGCCGAAAAGCCTTTCGCCTGGATGGGGCTGATATACCTCTTGGTGATGGCGTTTCCGATGATCATGGCGCTGAGCACCGGGGGTAAATCCGGACCGACAGCCTGGCATTGCACCCAATGTGGTTACTTCCTGTTCGGTATCACCCAACCGCGCTGCCCGGAATGCGGCACAGGCGTCGAGCAGCAGGTTTTTGAGCAGATCAAATACGCTTTCGAGCTGGTCCGCAAGCAGCAGAACGCGGGCAAATCCGCTACGCGATCTTGATATTCTGATATCGTCGGCAGATGGCCTCGATGCCGGGCAGGACCAGTTGGCTGGCGACCACCTCCCAGCTCATCTGGCTGGCCAACTCGTAGCCCTTGGTCAGCAGTCGTTTGATATCCGCCGGCTTCTGGGGCAGGACTCGCAGCAGCCGCTGTGCCACTTGCTCGGCCATCCGATCCTCATACCGCTCGCGCTCCGGACGGGCCAGCGACAGTAACTCCGATTCGCTGCGTTGCTCGGGCAGTGCCATGTAATCCGCGATCAGCACGTTGGGTACCTTTTCGCCCTCGGTCACGTTATCCACGAACCCCGCACAACCGGACACCCGGGTCAGCACGCAGATTGCTCCGAAGGTCAAAGGCTCCAACTGGGCGATTCCAAAGGGCTCGTAGATGGATTGGCCGAATTCGACGTCGCTGCCCCGGCGAATGTCCATGAACTGCATCTCGGCCGGCATCTTCTCGCCGCACACGCTCCGCTCGAACCCGAACTGGTTAACAAACACCACCTTGATATTCCGCGAGCGGGCATTGAAATACTGCACGCCGGGGTAGAACATCGCCTCGCCCCAGGACAGGTCCGGATCGCCTTCGCCGTGGGCCACCGGCCAGTGCCAATTCCGCTCCATCTCCCGCACATCCTGCGGGCGGCGGAGGGGGCAATTCGGAAACCCCCCACCCCCGGGGCCACGCCGCCGGCCCTCGCGGAATCACATTTCCTATCAGTTTACCTCGGAGAAGTGCTCTTGAATGGAATGGCCGATCCCGATACACTCCATCCGAAATAAGTAACTTGTATCTTCTGTGGAAAAGACTGTAGGGTGGGCACCGCCCACGACAATCATTCTTTCTACCGAGAATATCGTGGGCGATGCCTACCCTACCATCTTCAATGATTCCTTCCGAAACAGATGCTAATTCGGTGTCCTCTTCAGGCTGGTCTGTGTCGATACAAAGACGATTTGCCGTACTGGCGATAGCGTTCGGCCTCGTTATGGCGAGCGGATGCAGTTCGCTGGCACAAATGGAACGGTCGGTCGTTTTTCAGCCCGCTCGCTATCCTGACGGGAATTGGCGACCGGCCGACGCGATGTTCGAGGATGCCAGTTTCACTTCGTCTGACGGCACGCAATTGCACGGCTGGTATTTTCCCTGCGAAAACCGGCGGGCGACCATTCTCTATTGTCACGGCAACGGCGGCAACGTGGCTTATTGGGCCAGTGCGGCCCGGCAAATTCGAGATCGCGTTGGCTCGTCGGTCCTGGTTTTCGATTATCGAGGTTACGGCCGCAGCGAAGGTCAACCGACCGAAACGGGCATATTAGATGACGCCCGTGCGGCACGATTATGGCTGGCGCGCCGCGAGGGAATCCCCGAACGTCAAATCGTATTGCTGGGTCGGTCACTAGGCGGGGGCGTTGCGGTTGATTTGGCCGCGACCGACGGCGCGCGTGCTCTGATACTAGAGAGTACATTCACCTCGATCCCTGATGTGGCTCAAACCATGTTTCCCTTGCTCCCGATGCGGTGGCTGATGGAAACGCGATTTGATTCAAAGGCCAAGATTGAGAATTATCACGGCCCGTTGTTGCAGAGCCACGGCACGGATGATCGAACAATTCCTTATGCAATCGGTCGTCGTTTGTTCGATTCCGCCAACGAGCCGAAGCAATTTCTGCCAATCCCCGGCGGCGATCATAACGATCCGCCAAGGGAGGCGTATTATCGAGTATTGTCGGCGTTTCTCGACACTATATAAGTGATCCGAACACGAGATTCCTACCTTGCGTCACATTCTTTCCTAAAGCGAGCACACGGCCGCTTGAGACGCTTCATCGGCATCTCACCCGCCGGAATGGTGGGATTGATTGCATAGCCGGCCGGCCCCCTCCCACCCCCGGGGCCACGCCGCCGGCCCTCGCGGAATCACATTTCCTATCAGCCAGTTAACGCTGCAGCGGTCCAGGCTCTTCTCTCTTCGTATGGCTGCGCTCATGGCAAGGCCATCCAATGAGTCGGTAGTCTGAGTGGTTCGCGAGGCCGCTTGAATTATCCCAGTTTATTGCACTCCACCACCCCTAGCCAGAACAAGTGCCAGGCTATTGACATTGTCCGCCATCCGTGACAATCTGGATTGATCCCGCAAGGGGACTAATCCCGCAAGGGGGCATAGATTCTGCCGATTCGCGGGCCGCTGGGGACCGCGTCAACTCGTTGCTTCCCTGCTCACTGCGGGATGAAGCTGGTTTTCTCCGTGATGCGGGCGACGGCCTCGGCGATGAGCTTGGCGCTGGCGTCCAGGTCCGAGAGGGCGCACATCTCGACAGGTGTGTGCATGTACCGGTTGGGAATACCGATCAGAGCGGTGGCCACGCTGCTGCGTGAGACCTGGATAGCGTTGGCGTCCGTCCCGGTGGCTCCCGGTGCGGCACTGAGCTGGTAGGCGATCTTCTTCTTGTCGGCCGTGTCGATGAGCAGGTCGCAGAGCACGTGATTGATATTCGCTCCGCGTTCGATGACCGGCCCCTTGCCCAGACCTCGCTCACCGGCCACTTTCTTCTCGACGCCAGGATTATCCGATGCATGACAAACGTCGACGGCGATCCCGACGAGAGGATCAATCCCGAAGCAACTGGTTCGCGCCCCGCGCAGGCCGATCTCCTCCTGCACCGTGCCGACGGCAAACAGCGCACATGCCATTTTCTTGGCGGACGCCAGCCGGAGAGCTTCCATGACCACATACGTGCCCACCTTGTCATCCAATCCGGGGGACACGATGAAATCGTTACCCAGCCGCTGCACGCCTAAGCGGTACGTGACGGGATCGGACACCGACACCCACTTGGCCGCCTCCTTCTTGTCGCGGGCGCCGATGTCAATCCACAGCTCGTTGAGTTCGATCTTCGCCTGGTTGCGTTCCTCAGGCTTCATGAGGTGGATGGGCTTTCGCCCGATGATCCCTTCGACGGTGCCTTTGCGGGTGTGGACTGTGACTCGCGAGCCGGGCAGGACGGTGGCGTCGATGCCCCCGACGGTGGTGAAGGTCAGATAGCCTTCGTCGGTGATGTACTGGACCATGAGCCCGATCTGGTCGTAATGGCCGGCCAGCATCACTCGCGGACTGCCCTTGGGATTGAGGGCCACGATGGTGTTGCCGTGAATGTCGGTGGTGATCTCGTCGGCGCAGTCTTTCATACGTTCGCGGACGATGCGGGCCACGGGTTGTTCGAAACCCGATACGGAGGGCGTCTCCAACATGGCGTTCAGGAACGCGAGTTGCTCTTTCTGCATAGGAAATCCTTTCGTTGACTGTACATGCCGTGATGGCTGATGCTTCTGCGGAGGGCCGGTCTCCTGCCCCGGTGCACAACAACAAGCGACCCGTACGCAAGGCCGCGAGCGGCGCAAGGTGAAATCCGCGAGCGGTAGTGAGCTTATCGGGCAGGCGGTGCTTTCTCAAGCCCCGCAAGCGATGGGCGATTTTTCTGGGGGCGAGGAGATGCGTGGGAGAGATTGGTCCACAGTGAGAGCCGTCAACCACAGTCGGCCGTGGCGAACGCCAAGCGCGGCGTCCGTCACGGCCGAAGAATCACCGTCGACAGGTCTCGGGTGATTGTCGTCTGATTATGCGTCCAGGGAAGCCTTACGGCTGTTCGGCCGGCTTTTCGACCGGGGTCTCGGGAGCGGCTTCCTTAGCGGCTTCCTGCTTGCATCCAACCGCGAAGAGAACCGCAACGAGAGCAAGACTCATGATCCATTTCATCGTACTACTCCTTGGATTGGTGACTACAACACTCGGGCAGCCACATCCCGCCTCGCCTCCTTCGGCAAGCGGTCGCCACCCATATCAAGATAACTCGATCACATGGCCGGTTCGCGTCGGAGAGGCCGCCCCCTCCCCGGAACCGTGTCCCGGCGATGGCAGTGTAACGCGTGGAAGGCCGGCGTGCAACCTTTCTTGCGCGTTTTTTGGGCGGGAGCGGGCGGTTTCGGCAAGGCGGCGTTGCCCCGGCTCGCCGGGTGGTCGGCCGGTCAGAGGCGGCGTTGAGGCGTTGTCTTCTGGAAATCGCGGATCTGGCTAAGGGGTACGATGCCCGTCGAGGCACCCGGGGCCTGGATGCAATGGGCCGCGGTGGCGTTGCCGAGCAAGGCCGCGGAGGGCATATCCTGGCCCTCCTGGAGGCCCGCCAGGAAACCCGCGCTCCAGCAGTCCCCCGCCCCGGTGGTGTCCACGACATTGCCCACCTGATAAGCGGGCACGAAGGTCTCCGCCCCGCCGGCTTCGCGGCAGAAGGCGCCTCGCGAGTCGAGCTTGATGACCACGTTGCGGCACCCACGGTCCTGAAAGGCCCGGGCCATCTCGGACGGCTCGTCCAGGCCGGTGATCGCTCGGGCCTCGGGCAGCGAGGGAATGAAGTAATCCAGCACCGGCAACGCGGGATGGATGTTGCCCTGCCAAGCTTCTCGCGATGCGTTGTCCAGGTAGACCGTGTCGAGCAGTGTCTTGACGCCGGCCTTCTGTGCCTCGGCGAGGAGGTGGGCCGTCTGCTTGCCGTCGAAGGTAGCCATGACCATCGTGCCGGTCACGAAGCAAAACTTCGCCTTGCGGACGAGGTCCAGCCGGATATCGTCGAAACACAGTGTGCCGTTGGTGCCCATGGTATGGAAGAAGCTGCGCTGGCCATCGCTGAGTACGCAGACGAAGGTATACGGGGTGTGCACGCCGTCGGCGCGGATGACCCCCTCGGCTCCAACAGCGTAGCGATGCAGCTCACTGACAACGAAGTCGCCCAAGGCGTCGTTGCCGACCTTGAGGATCACGTCGCAGGGCACCCCCATCTTGGCCAAGGCGATGGAGCAGTTGGTGGCGTTGCCGCCGGTGGTGAGGGTCAGTTTGTCGAACAGCCGCAAGCCGCCGGGCGGCGGGAAGCTGTCGATGGTCTGCCCGATCGCATCCACGGTCGTGATCCCGATGGTCAGGATGTCACTCATCAGCCGGCACCTCAAACAACGTGGCGTATGGGGGTTGCCCATCGCCGGAGCTGACCGACGCAACGGCGTTGAGTCCTGCGGCCTCGAGTCTCGGCAACAACCGGTCGTCGAGGCCCCTCGGCAAACCGTAAGTTCGGCCAAGCCGCGTCAGCTCATCCCAATGAAACAACAGGTGCGTCGTACCGCGGTCGCGGAGCCAATCCATCAGTTGGTGGTCGTCCGCGATCTGCCGGGCGGCTTCACCGAGCGGGTGATGGTTGAACACCACGGCATACTCGCAAGGCCGGCGGAAGTAGTAACTCCGGGCCTCGCCGACCAACAGCACGTTGGCCCGCCCTTGCAGAGCGTTCACCAAACCCACGTGCTGCATGCCGGGCCATTGCCCCTCGACGAACCAGCCGACCTGACCGTAGGCCGTGATCGGAGTCTTGGCCGGGCCGACGCGAGTGTGATGATAATAGAGCGTCCCGATGTGGTAAAGATTGGCCGCCGCCGCGAGAACCAGCAGGCCGCACAGCAACGACCCGCGCGACGCAAGCCAGGGCCGGTGAATGCCGCCGGCCGCCAGAGCCACCAGCGGCAAGAGCAGGACAACGGCAAAACGGGCGAACAGATGCGTCGCGGCGCCCCAGACCGCGAGCTGACAGGCAGCCATCGCGATCAGGGCCCATGTTCGCCGGTCGCGTCGCCCTACCGCTCCCACCACTGCCAAAGCCCACAGCAGCGGCCCCGTGCGCAGATCACCGAGGGTGCGGTCGAACACCCGGCCGATCCATGGGCGCTCCGTGCGTTCAGCTTCCGCGGAGGCGTGGGCACGTTCCCAGCGGCTCTGCAACGCGTCGTCCCACAGCCCCGGCCGGGCTCCGAAGACAGAGTATGCAAGGGGGAACACTGGATTGCCGGTGTCCACAAGGTTGCGGACCAGCCACGGTGCGAATGCCAATAGGCACGCGGCACCGTAGATGGCCAGAGCTCGCAGCCTGGCCCAACTCGCGGGGCCGGCCAGCAGTAGCACCAGGACCAGCGGTGCGGCAATCAGCGGAACGGCGGTGTACTTGAATCCGCATGCCAAACCGGCCAACAGCCCCCCTGCCCCGGCATAGCCGACCGCCCGGCGATTGGTTTGCCCCGTTCGCAGCAGCGCGGCCAAGGCGGCCATGCCCATCGCGAGCATCCCGGGCTCGACGAAGGCGATCCCCGCAAGATACGTCAGCCACGGGCACGTGGCCGCCAGCACTCCTGCCGCCACTCCCGCCCGAGGCGACCACGTCAGTCCCACCAGCCATGCCGCGGCGACGGTCAGCAGGGCCAAGCCTACGTTGACGCCCTGGACCATGAATACCGCGTCTACCGCGTCGCCGCCGAGAGCCATCATCAACAGCCAGAGCATCTCCGCGTTGAGCGGAAAGCTGGCGTAGACATTGTTCGGCATGAAAGACACGCGGCCCTGCTCCAGGTACGCCTTGGGCACGGCCAGGTGGTATTCGAGCACATCGTAGCCGAAGCCCTCCTCCTGCCATATAATACCTGGCGGCAGCGTCGCGGCCAGACAGGTCATCGCCAGAAAAGGAATCGCCAACAGCCACAGCCCACGCCACGTGGAGGAATGGACAGGCTCAACGAAATCCCCATCCGCGGCAACGCAAGTCCCGGTCGCGGCAACAGAAGATCGGACTGAGTCACCCGAAGATCGGACCGAGGCAACTTGTTGCTGGTCACCGCCGGAGCACGAGGAGGCCCATTCGGACTTCGCGGATCGGCTTCGCTCATGAAGCAGGCGGGCACATGCGGCCGCCGCGACAAGTCCGACCAGGACGAACGCCGATCCTCGCGACATCGCCCCCACGGCCGCGAGCCCGAACACCAGCAGTGAAAGCGTCCCCACACCCAGGCACGCACCTAGCACGACGCGTTCAGCCCGACTCGCCTGGCTCAGCCCGAGCAGGCTCACCAGCCATCCGCCCGCCAGGGCTGCCGCCGCCAGCACCGCCAGGGCACACGCGCTTTCGAGCACGAACACCGCCAGAGCGACCACCGATTCCAGCCCGACGAGCCCCAAGGTGAAGATCACGAAACCCAGGACGATCCAGCCGGCAGACGGCCGACTCGCAGGCGAAGTGCTCTGCGTCGTCACAGGCTTGGATGCGTGGCGTGTTGCGCTCATACCGGCCACAAGTTACCCGCGGTGCCGGTGTCGGGGAAGGGGTGGCGAATCGCGAACGCATTTTGCGCCTGAGCGTCAGGCACTCGGTACAGCGTCGCGGGTGTCCGCAAGGCACCGCCCGAAGAATGCGAGCAGCCGCGGACGAGCCACCTCCGGCCGCTCCTGCAGGGCCTGGTAGTGGTCGGCCTCTTCGATGAGCCAGAGTTCCTTCGGCTCGCCGGCCGCTGCGTGGAGTTGACGGGCCATGTGCGCGGGGACGATCCGATCCGCCGTGCCTTGCAGGATCAGGAGCGGTCGCGGGCTGATCTGTGCGACAACATCAATGGGGTCAAGCCCGCGGCGGATCAGCGTTGAAGGCAGCCACCAGGCCAGCACGAGAAGCAGCGGGTGATGGCGAATATGCCACGCGACGATGCCACGGTAATCGTCGAACGCCCCGTCGATCGCCAAGCCGCGAATCTCCGCCCGCTCCGCCGCCAGCACGACGCCGACCGCACCACCCAGCGACTGGCCAAACACGACGATGCCCTGCGGATCCACCCCCGGCCGACCGAGCAAGTAGTCCAGAGCCGCGTGGGCGTCGGCCACCGTACCCGCGCGAGACACTCGCCCCTGCGAACGCCCGTAACCCCGGTAGTCGAAGCAGAGCACGTTCCACCCCGCGGCCGGCAGCCATGACACCTGTAGAAAGTGCCCGGTGATGTTGCCCGCGTTGCCGTGCAGATGGAGAACGGTGCCCTGGGCCTTTCCCACGGCCGGGAAGAACCAACCATGCAGACGAATCCCATCGCGAGCCCGAAACTCAACCGACTCGTGCTGTAGCTGATAGTCGGCGGGCGAATCGTATCGCTTCCGCGTTGGATGATAGAACAGCCGGTCACCGATGGGCATGAACCCCTCCAATCAGGTAGTACCAGCGGGCCGTGTGCGACGGCCAGACGGCATACCGCGCCGCAGCCTCAATTACCCGCGGCCTCTCGCTGCTCGGCCTCGGGAAGTGGCGGGAGACGCCGGCTACTGCTCACAAACCGTCCAGGTTACTATACCACCCCGCAGGCTGCAGGAGTACGGAGGGCTGTCCAAGAGGCGACCGACGTGGACGAGCCCCGAGCGCGAGCGAGCGGGACGCCTCCTGGCGAGCCCCGGGCGCTTCTGCTTCGGGCTCGGTGCCTTCGCGTCGGTGGCAGTTCCGCCGCTAATCACCGATCAAGCGGTCGTACTCCGCGTGGTGCCCGATCCAGAACCATACGACCTCCTCGCCCAGATCGATGCCCAGAGCTCGGTAGTGCAATCCCACGCGTAGTGATCGGAAACGGCCCACCTTCCTGTAATGCAGTGAGGGGTAAGCTTCGTCGGATTTGAGTAGCTGATAATTGGCATCCGCAAGCCTCCGGACTTCCAGAGGCAGGGCGTCATAACACTGCCAGAAGCGTCGGCTCGCGCGGTGTCTCACAGGTTCCTGCCGTGACCCTCGCGAACATCAGCGAGGGCCTCCTCTGCCAGCGCATCCAGTCGCCCGGCGGCCGCGTCCCGCTCGATCTGGCGATCCCATTGCTCGGCATCAAACGCCGCGAACCACTCGCGAAACCTTGCCAACTCCTCCGGTGCGAGCTGCTGCACGGCTCGTTCAAGCTCAGTAATGATGCTCATGACCATCCGATCCGTTCTGTCCCTGGCGGCCAGCCCCCACCCACCGCCGGGTATTCCTTTGACGCTCTATGTCCATTGTACCACCTCGCCACCCGAAAGCGGTAGGAAAGACGGCTCGCGTCAGGCGACCTGGGTCGGCGCCGCAAGTGGCACCGCTAAACGGAGGCGGGTGGCGATGTGGGACGGCGCCGCAAGCGGCACCGGCAGACGGGGGCGGCGGTGAGATGCCTTCCCAGAACCACAACCGCGCAGATCGTCTCCGCATCCGCTTCAGGATACCTTGCCGCTGCGGATGATGTTGATGACCAGGCCGAGGCCCATGATGCCGGCGACGATGTAGCCGGCGAAGCCCATGAAGCGCAGGGGGATGCCGAGGATGGGTTCGGTGGTCTCGGCGGTGACGACCATGGAACTGCCGACGATGACCGCGCCGATGACAATGGCGAAGGCGAGGCGATTGCTGGAGCGGTCGAGTTCGTGGGCGAGGTCGTCGAGGTTCTGGTGGCGAATGTTGACCTGCCAGCGACCGCGGGACAGGCGGCGGGAGATGTCCCGCATCTGGCCGGGGGCGCTCTTGATGATGTTGGCCAGGTGCCAGCCCATGACCGCGGTGGACTTGAGCAGCCGCGAGGGGGACAGACGCTTGGCGATGATGGTCTGCAACTGTGGACGGATCAGGCCGACCAGATTGAGATTGGGGTCCAGTTGCAGGCAGATCCCGCCGACGGCCACCAGGGCCTTGCCGAAGAGCACGAACTCGCGCGGCAAGGTGACGTTGTGCTGGCGGATCAGGTCAGTGACTTCGTAGAACAGCACCTGCGTATCGAAGCGGTGCAGCGGCAGGCCGTAGTACTTCTCGATAAGCTGCAGGAAATCGTTGCGAAGCCGCAGGCGGTCGGTGTACTCGTCGAGGGAGTCCATGTCGGCGAGGATCTCGACGATCAGCTCCGGCTCGCGGTTGAAGGCGGCCACCAGAGCGAGCACCAGTTGCCCGAGCATCTGGTCGTCGATCCGGCCGGTCAGCCCGAAGTCGATCAGCCCGATACTGGCGGGCGGCTCGATCAGCAGGTTCCCGGGGTGCGGGTCGCCGTGGAACAGCCCGATCTCGAAGAACTGCCGCACGAAAGAGCGGGCGAGCTTGTCGGCGATGGCCCGGCGATCGACCGCGAGGTCGGGCGATTCGAGCACCCGCTGGGCGCTGATACCTTGCAGCTCTTGGAGCGTCAGCACGCTGGGGCCGCTGTACTCCCAGTAGACCCGAGGAATGCGGAAGTTGGGATCATCCTTGAAGGACTCGCCGAAGCGGGTCATGACCGCCGCCTCGTTGATGAAGTCCATCTCCCGCAGCAGGTTCCGCTCGAACTCCTCGACGATGAGCTTGGGCCGATAGAGCTGCAACTCGGGTATGAGCCGTTCCGCCAGATCGGCGATCCAGCGGAGGATGGTCATGTCCAGCCGGATGATATCCTCGATGTCCGGGCGTTTGACCTTGACCACAACTCGCTGGGAGAGCTGGCTGCCCTGGGCACGGGTCACCGCCCGGTGGACTTGGGCGATGGAGCCGCTGGCGAATGGATCGGCGTCGAAGGAGCTGAAGCATTCCTCGATCGGCGTCCCGAGGGCCTCAGTCACGATCCGCCGGGCCTCGGCACTGTCGAAGGGTGGCACACGATCCTGGAGCTGGACCAGCTCGGCGATGATGTCCGGCGGGAAGAGGTCCGGCCGGGTGGACAGGGTCTGCCCGAGCTTGATGAACGTCGGGCCGAGTGATTCGAGGACCATGGCCAGCCGGCGGCCCAGGCTAATCTCAGCGGCGTCCTTCTCCTCGGGCAGGACGGCGTGCCGCCAGCGCTTGGGTAGCGGGATGTACCGCTCCAACCGCAGGCGATCGACCAAATGGCCGAACCCGTGGTGCGTCAACACGCGAACGATGTTCTGCACCCGGCGAATGCTGCGGACCGTTCTGGGCAGGTTAAGAGTCACGGGCAACAGGATACCCGCGGGCGGTGCGAGGCCGCAAGCGGCAGGCGCGGGGTCAACCTTCGTCGCGGAACTGCGTCTCGTAGAGGCGGCGATAGAGCGGGCAGTCGGCGTAGAGACGATCGTGCGCGCCGATAGCCAACGCCCGCCCGTCTTCCATGACCACGATGCGGTGCGCCCCGCGGATCGTGCTGAAGCGGTGGGCGATGATGAACGAGGTGCGGTTGAGCAGGAACTCGTCGAGGGCCTGGTGGATCTTGAGCTCGGACTCCGGGTCGACCTGGCTGGTGGCCTCGTCGAAGATGAGGATGGGGGCATCGCGGAGAATGGCCCGGGCGATGGCGATCCGTTGCCGCTGCCCGCCCGAGAGGGTCGCACCGTGCTCGCCGACAATAGTGTCATAGCCTTCCGGCATCTGCTGGATGAACTCGTCGGCGAAGGCCCGCTCGGCGGCGGAGCGGATGGCCTCCTCGGAGGCATCCGGCCGGCCGTAGGCGATGTTGGCTCGTACCGTATCGGGGAAGATCACCGACTCCTGCGTGATGATACTGAACTGCCGACGCAGCGATCGCAAGGTGACCTGGCTCGTGTCCTGACCGTCGATCAGAATGCGGCCGCTGTCCACCGGAAAGAATCGCGGCAGAAGGCTGAGCACCGTGGTCTTGCCCGAGCCGTTGGGGCCGACCAGGGCGATGACCTCGCCCTTGGCCACATCGAGCGAGAAATCGCGCACCGCCGGCTGGTTCGCATCGGGGTAAGTGAAAGTCACGTTCTCGAAGGTGAGTTGCTGCCGGATAGGCTGGATGTCCGGCCGCCCGACGTCCTGGGCATACTCGCTGGGGCTGTCGATCAGATCGAAGATTCGCTGCGCGGCGGCGTTGGCTCGCTGGAGCTTGGGGTACACGGTGCTCAGCTTGCGAATCGGGTCGAAGATCGCCCCCAGGCAGACGAGCATGGTGATGAACTCGGGCGTCTGGTCGGGCTGCTGAAGCATGTTGCGGGCGAAGAAGAGAATCGCTCCGACGGCGGCGGCAAACCCGATCACCTCGACAGCCGGTGAAGTCAGGGCCTCGATGAAGCCCATCCGGAGCTCCTGCTGCAGCAGGTGGCGATCGATCTTGAAAAGACGCTTGCGTTCGTAATCCTCGCGGGTGTAGCCCTTGACGATTCGCAGGCCGGTCAGCGTGCTCTCAAGCTGGCCCAGCATCACGCCGTAACCGATGAGCAGCTTGCGACTGGCCCGGCGGATCTTGCGGCCCATCTTGCGGAACAGAATCGCCGCGAGCGGAGCGCCGAGCAGCATGACCAGCGTAAGCCGCCAGTTCAGGGCGAAGGCCAAGCTGATCGCCCCGATGGCTTTGAAGGGCTCGGCCACGACCTTCTGGAAGAAGTTGTTGAGCCCGCGGAAGATTTCCTGCATGTCCTGCGAGAACATGCTCATCGTGCTGGTGGTGTTGCGGCTGAAGCGGCTGAGCGGCATGTTGAGCACGTGGGCGTACATCTGGCGGCGCAGGTCGATGATCGACCGGCAGTTGACGAGCACGGTGAGGTACTCGGCGAAGAGGCGGGCGACGTTGCCGATGACCACGACGCAGAGCAACAAGCCCAGGACGAAGGCGAGCGTGTACCAGCGTTCCTCGGCTGTGCGACCACGGGGAATGAGGTCGACGGCGGCGCGCATCGCCCGGTGATGCGTATCGAGCGGCGATGCCTGGACTCGGAGGGTGGCCGGCGGCCCGCCCAAGGCCGGCTGGTACTCGATGACCAGGGTCGTCTCGGGACCGGCCAAGGCATGGAAGGTGGTGACGGCGTCGCCGACCACGTCGTTGACCCGCAGGATGAAGTCGCCTTCGCGCAGCCCGGGCTGGGCGTCCGTCTTTTCGCCAAGCAGGGGCGACCCGGCTGACACCGAGCGAATCAGCGCCGCCGCCGGGGGCACCCCGTCCACCTGACGGTGCCGCAGCACGTCGTAGATGCCCAGCTCGCAGCGCAGGCGCTTCTCTGCGATGTACTGGTCAACCCAGCCGTGCAGCCCCTGCGGCTTCACCATCACCGTCAGCACCGGCAGAATGGAGCCAATGCTTGCCGAGTAGGTGATCGCCATCAACAGAACGCACGCCAGCGCGGGCACCAGATAGCGCTTGTGCGGACGGACGTAGCCTAACAACCGCCGAAAGTGCTTGAAGGTCGAGCCTTCCGGCGTCTTGTGATGCTCCTTCGGTTTTCTCATCATGCCAAGGCCATGCATGGGGCGGTATGATACCTTCCAGGTCCGTGTTCAGCCACACCGCAAGGCGGCGGGCGTCTCATGGCCTGTGGTAACCGGGTTCTGGTGCGACAACACGGCGAAGATGGGAGGCTCGCTGGCCGCCACGGGGGGCGGCCGTTACGAATGACACAGAGGGCGGACGGCTTGGTCGGTGTACGATGACCAGCACGCACCGGCCGCCACGGGGGGCGGCCGCTACGAAGGGCGGCCGTTCAGCGTGATGGGTCAACAACCACGTCCGCGGCATCCGGCGGGACGGCCGGGCGGATGTGCTTCTGCGTGTTCACTGCCAGCGCTGCCCCCGCCAGCAGGACCAAACCGCCCAGCCACTGCTTGCTTGTGAAAGTCTCGCCAAACGCCCACCATGAGGTGAGGATGGAGACGAAAGGCGCGGCAATGAGCATCAGCGAACAGATGGCTACGCCGATCCGCTGCACGGCGATGTAGTACAAGCCGTGCGCCAGGGCGATACCGACGAGCGAGGACAGCCCGAGGATGGCCATTGCTCCCGGAGGTAACTGAAGGACAGCGGCCGGCTCGCCCAGGGGAGCCGTCGCCAATAAACCAACCGACGTATAGGCGCTGACCACGCTGAACACCACCAGGGGATGCAGTCGGCCCATGACCGCACGCACCGCGATGCTGTAAACGCCCCAGAAGATGCCGCACCCAAAGATGATCGCGATACCCGTCACGCTTGCCCCGCTGCCGGCCTGCAACGCCCCCCAGGACATGACCACAAACCCGGACACCGCCAAACCCGCTCCTGCTACGAAGGCAGGGCTACTGGCCAGGCGGCGTTCATCCTTGAACAGCAGCAACGCACCGAGGATCGTCCATACCACGCACAGACGCAGCAGAAAAGCCAGGAGGCCCGCGTCAAGGTAATACGGAGCCCAGGCCCACAGCGTCTGCATAATCAGGTTCGCCCCACTGGGAATGAGGGCCATCAGCCACAACCCGCGCATCTGCCGTGTGCGAATGCCCACGATGAACCACGGCAGGTAGATCAAAGCCGACAGCGGATACCGAATCGCGTTGGCGGTGAAGCCGTCCGGGACAAGGTCCGGACGGGCGAGGTACTTGAGCATGACCGGGGTCACGCCCCACGCGAGTGTCGCCCCGAGCAGAGCGGCGGTGGCGGGGATGTCCAGTTTGTGATGAATCGCGAGTAGCCCTCCGGCGGTGCCACAACGGCTTGCCCGTGTCTTCCGAATGGGGCACCTATAGCCGATCCCCGCGCAACAATAAACCCCCGTGCATACGACTGGAAGACCGAAATGACTCGCTGCGAGCGTAGCTCGTCCATGGCGGACAAAATGGCCAGTGGCGAGCTGCCGGGTTGATCCCGGCGCTCCGCTCCCAGGGCGGCGCGTCCGTGATCGGAGCCCAACTCGCCCGAGCATTCAGGCAAGCGATGGATCTTGCATCTCCGGTGCCTCCACGCAAAAGGCGGGGATAAACCCCGCCGCTCGCTCTGCCCGCTCGCTCTGCCCACTCGCTCTGCCCGCCCGTTTTGTCCGCTCGGCGTGCGACACCCGGATTCGATGGTCGCCGACCGCTGCTTTGGCAGTTTCTCGGGAATCTGGCTAACATGCTTGGTCGGTGGCGTTATGCAACCGAGCAAAAAGCGACCCATGGGAACCGACGGACGGAGTACACAGTAGATATGCGCGCGGACCGCGTATTCACTCCGAATAAGGTTTAGCGAAGGAGACAGCAACCGTGAACGTATTCATCTCAGCGGACATTGAAGGCATCGGCGGCGTGATGAGCAGAGCTCACCAAGGCCCCGACAGCCCGGACTACCAGCGGGCATGTGCGTGGATGGTCCAGGAAGTCAACGCGGCCGTCGAAGGGGCGCTTGCCGGCGGGGCCAAGCGGATCCTCGTCAAGGATTCGCACAACAACGGCACGAACATTGATCTGAACAAACTCCACCCCGCCGCCGAGTTAATCAGCGGATGGGGACCGCTGGGAAGCATGGTCGAGGGCCTCGATGAGAGCTTCGACGCGTTCTTCCTGATCGGATACCACGCCCGAGCGATGACCATCGACGGTACGCTGGCCCACACGTGGTCCAGCAACGTCCTGGAGATGACCATCAACGGCAAGCCGCACGGCGAGGCCGCCTGGGCCGCTCTTTATGCTGGGCACTACAATGTTCCACTCGCCCTGGTCGCAGGCGATGACAAACTTGCCGCCCAGGTCCGCAGCGAGCTACCCGGCGGCTTCCTCACGGTCACCACGAAGACGGGTTGGACACCCACCTCCGCCCGGCTGCGTCCGCTCAAGCAGGTACACGACGAGATCCGTGCCGCGGCCACCAAGTCGCTCGCCGACCTGAAAGCCTTGGCGGTCTACCGGCCGACGCTGCCGCTCACCTTGACCCTGCGTTTCCGCAACTGGGAAAACGTCAACGCCTGTGCCGTGGTACCCCATGTCCGACGGCTGGACGCGCAAACGATCGAGGTGCAAGCGGTGGACGCCATCGAGGCCCAGAAATACTTCGTGACGCTGCATCGCCTGGCCCGCTCCTGACCCGAGGGCAGTAGGCCGTAGCTGCTCCCCGCCGCGGCCGAAACCGACGCCGCGAAACGCTGCCGAACACGGCATCGCTCAACACGGATTCGAGAAGATGCGGGAACACAGCCACACTGCCCTCATATGCGGAGCGAGCGTTGTCCTGCTGGCCTGCTTGCTTGGCCCGCTTCGTGCCGCGGAGCCGCTCAAGCCTGACGACCTGCTGTTGATCTACAACGGCAGCGACGTGGCTTCTCGTGAGTTGGCGGGCCATTACGCCCGGGCCCGTAACGTCCCTCCCGACCGCTTCTGCGCCGTGCATGTGCCGGCCGAGTTCGAGGAAATCTCACCGGAGCGTTTCGAAACCGCAATACGGCGGCCGGTTCGAGAGTATCTGCTGCGGTATGACCTGCGCGACAAAGTGCGCTGCCTGGTCACCTTCTACGGTCTGCCGATCCGCATCAGTGCGATCAAGACCTCACCCGAAGAAGTGAAGCTCCGCCCTGGCTGGCTCGTCCAGTTTCAGGAAGCCCTCGGCGACCTGAAACGAGCAACGCAGTCGCTGCACACGCTCGGCGGCGAAAGTCCCGCCTCCCAGCCCGCGGCCAGCCAACCGACCGAAGAAGACTACATGGCCATCCTGCAGGAATATGCGAGCGCGCGGAACACCGCTCACCGACGAGTCCGCGAACTGATCGAACGCGGCCAAGGACATATCGAGAACCGTGCCCTCATCAGCATCCTGGAGCAGATCGAAGGGCCCGAGACTCTTCTGGAGCAACTCCAGTTGCCGGAAGGTGAGCACAGAGAACAGGTCGAGCGGCAAGTGGATGCCATGCGGCGGGAAACCCGAACCGCGCTGGACGCCGCCGATCGCACCATGGCCGGCAATCTTGCGGCTCCCGAGCGCGGCAAGGCACGGGACCAGATCCGTCGCTATCGCGGCCTGCTCGGATACCTCGCCACCCTGCAGAACGATCTCAACCACCTGCGAACCGACGAGAGCGAGGCCGCGGTCGACAGTGAGCTCGCACTCCTGTGGTGGGACAACTACCCGCGACATCGGTGGATACTCAATACCCTGAGCTGGCAGGTGCGGACTAATCCAGCCATGCGCATCTTCCTGCCGCCGGGTCAGGAGAACAGCCCCACGCTCATCGTCAGCCGCATCGACGCCCCGGCGGCTTCGATCGCCCGACGAATGATCGACAACGCGATCCAGGCCGAGCGACAACCCCCCAACGGCCGGGTCTACATCGACGCCCGCGGTATCGAGAAAGAGACGGGCCTGGTGGTATACGATCGCGATCTGCGCAGCTTGGCCGCCCTGCTGCACGAACATACCACCCTGCCGGTCGAACTCGACGTGCAGAGCCGCCTGTTCCAGAAAGGCGAATGCCCGGACGCCATGTTCTACTGCGGCTGGTACAGTCTGCGGCACTACATCCCGGCATTCAGCTTCGTCCCTGGCGCCGTCGGCTACCACATCGCCAGCTTCGAAGCCATCAGCCTCAAACGACCCGGCGAGAGCGGCTGGTGCCGAGGCCTGCTCAACGACGGCATCACCGCTACCCTGGGACCGGTGGCCGAGCCCTATCTCCAAGCCTTCCCTAAACCGTCCGAGTTCTTCGGCTTGATGCTCACCGGGCGGTTCGCGCTGGCTGAGTGCTTCGCCTACACCCACACCATGAATTCCTGGATGATGATGCTCCTCGGCGATCCCCTCTACCGCCCTTTCGCCTCGAAACCCATGCTGACACTCGAACAGGCATTGCCCCCGGAGGTCATCCCGCCCGAGTTCCGCCCCGCCAATTGAGCATCTCCGGGGTGAAGACTTCCAGCCTGGCACCGTGCTCGGCATCGCGTTCAACGACACTTCAGCTCCGCACATGCCCACCTGCCCCGCCAGGAAGAAACAGCCCCTTGCTCTCGGCCTGGAAATGCGCAGAATATCCGCCTACCCCAATTCGTGGGCGGTCTTTCAACGGTGGCAACTGAATGCTCTGTAGCCCCTCAAAGGGCACTAGGGAACTGATATGATAACGAGCACCTTCAACCATTGTTTTGGCAGGAGCGGTCGCGTCTTCCCTGTGAGAGTGGGACCGTTATTCGCGTTGCTGTTCGCGGCAGCGATAAGTGGCTGCGGAAACTCATCGCAGAAGGCCTGGTTGGGCGTGAACACCCGCTTCGGCCCACCGGAGTCGTACGGCTTGGCCCCTGATTCGCCCGGGGCCGGGACCACCAAGGCCGACCGGCAGATCGACCTCGAGCTGATCCGACAGCTCGGCGTGCCCCTGATCCGCGACGCCGGCATGAGCTGGGCCGTCATTCAGCCGGAATCCAAGCGCCGGTACGACTTCTCTTTTTCCGACGAACTGGTACGTCGCGCGCACTCGGCTCAGGCCGAGCTGCTGATGGTGTTTGCCAGCGTTCCGCAATGGGCCACGGCCGACCCGGCCAGCACGGCCATCCACCTCGGTGTACCCTCCCGCGACCACAATGCCGCCTTCTCCACCTTCGTACGGACCTTCGTCGACCGCTACGGGCATCGCCACACCGGCGGGATCGGCCAACCTGTCCCCGCTTACCAGTTCCTGCAGAACATCCAACAGATCCCCCCCGCCGAATACGCTTACTGGCTCAAGCTTTTCCATGCCGCCGTGAAGGCTTCCGATCGCACGGCCCTCGTGGTACTCGGAGATCTCACCAGCCCAGGCATGGCCACCGCCGAACAACCTGAGAACAACCACGCCTCCTATTTCGATCGACTCCTGGCTGATCCTGAACTCCAGGGCGACGGCTACCCCTATTTCGACGTGGTCGCCTTCCGAAGCTATCCGCGCCGCTACCCCGGCCGGCCGGCTTTCGATGACAAGCTCGCCCATGTCCGGCAAGTTCTGGCCGACCATAACCTGGATTTGCCCGTCTGGGTCACCGCCTACGGCTCAGATAGCGAAGCCGATCAGGAAGGCCGACAGGCCCAAGACCTCATCAAATGGGCGCTTCACGGACGAGCGATCGGGATCGACCGGCTCTACCTGCACAGCCTGCGCGACGAACCCGCGACAGACACGCAAGGCACCCCGGGGAACTATGGGGTGGTACGCCGGGCGGAAACCGGCAAGTCCCCCGAGCGGAAGACCGCCTTCCGCGCCTGCCAAACCCTCTTCCAAAGGTTGGCGCGACAACCCCGCTTGACGCCACGAGCATCTGGGGTCTACATGCTCACTGGCGAGGGAGACCCAACTTACGTTATCTGGAAGGTCCACGACTACGACCCATCCGCGTTTCTGATCTCCGGGTGGTGGGAGGTTCAGAGTCTGACCGGGCAGCGAGTTGTCCGGCAGGGGTCAGAGGTCAAGCTGACGGACCAGCCGATCTTGATCCGACGGGCCCGTAGCCCATTCATCTACTGAAACCGAGCCTGACCATCATCGTGCCCCAAAGCCGCAAGCTCGCGTTTACGGCAGCAGGCAGTCCGGATCTGCCCAGTCGATCGGCCCCGACAGACACCGCTGCAACAGACCGTAGTCGTCCAGGTCGACATCGTTGTCCGCATCGAGGTTGGCATCGGTGCAGTTGGCATCCGGAGGGCCGAGATTCGGCCCCGTCAAGCAACCCCGCAGATGAGCGGCGTCAACTTGATCGACGTGGCCGTCGCAGTCGAAGTCGCCTGGAGCGCGGAGCCGTGCACCGGGCCCTGCCACCTTCAACGTGCCGTTTTCCGCATTCACATAGGCCACCGCCCAGAGCCCTTGTCGGTTCAACGCGATGGCCGGGTAGCTGCCGTTACCCATCGTGACCCCGGCATCGACCAGCGAGGTGTGCCAACCGAAGCTACTTTCCGTCAGCATCACGGCCCCGGTCGTCAGATCCCGCCATGCCAGAAACACACGCCCGACCTCGTCCACCGCCAGCGAATGGGTTCCGAACCCCGCCGCAAGCGTCGGCTCAACGAGCTGATCGGTCACACCCAGATCGTGAAATCGCAGCAGATGCAGACCGTCGCTTCGCTTGCACATCACCAGCGGCGCACCAACCGGATCACAGGCCAGCGCAATATCGCAATCCGTCGCCAAGTCAGACACCGCGTGTGAACGCCAAGCCACGCCGCCGCTCGTGAAGGTACCCACCAGAATGCGATTGTCGCTGCTGACACAGGCAATCACCGGCTCGCCCTCCGGATTGACCGCCAAGTCCGCGCCACTCCTGGTGGTGCCCGTCGTCGCCAAGTCAAGCGTTCCCAACGACATGGCCCCCCACTGGCCACTGGCGATGTTGAAGCGGGCCAGGATGAGAGAACTGGCATAACGGGCCAGGACGTAGGGCCGATCCTGCGAATCCAGCCGGGCCTTCACCCCGGCGGGAGGCGGCAGCGACGGCATCGTTGGGATTCCCGCGGTCGCGTCGCCATGCAGCCCACTGGCGAAGACTGCATAACGAACACCAGCAACAAGACCATCGCCCGTTCCCCAGAAGACGGCCTGCCGTGAGTTTGCCGTATCGACGAGGATGCAAGCACCCCGGCCGATGTTGCCTGTCGAGATCCGCGGCCGGATGCTCACCGGGCCGCAGGGCGTCAGATCGGCCACACCCAGATCCCGGTCCACGAAGTGATAGTACGCGACGAGCAGATGATTGTCCTGGTCGAATGCCGCGGCCGGCCGGCCGAAAAACACGTCGCTCGCCCCTGATTCAATCGTCAGCGAGGGCCACTGGGCAACAACAATGCTTGCCGTCGCACCCAGCAGGATAGACACGCATGCCAAAGGCACAATGAAACCGCGACCAAGCATCTTCCCGCCTCCGTCAGCAACCGGCCCCGACCCAAAGCGCCACAGCGGCGCTGCGCGGAAGTCGGCACCGGGCCGACATCATCGCCGCCGAACCAGAACCAATCCCACCAAGAGCATGACAAGAGATGCGGGCTCAGGTACAACGACAGGGTCGTAAGCCAGTACGAGCGTGCCGTTTGCCTTATAGGCGATCACCGGGAGATCCTCGCCATCGAACGCCAGGGCAACACCAATACTGGTGGAGAGGGGCGTCACATTCAGGCCGCTCGCCGCATCCACGCCTGCCGGCAGCACGCTGTCAACCCACCCGCTACCGTCGTGGATGACGTAGTGGATTTCAGGGTTACTGGGGCCGGCTGCGACATACGCGAGCGCAGGACGACCTTGACTGTCATAGACCAGATCGCTGAGGGAAAACACCTCGCTGGCCAGCCACGATGTCCCCCACTTCCCAGTCTGGATGTCGAAGCTGGAAACGCTGAGCCCGGTGTTGTCCAAGACGCTGATAGCCACGCGGTCGTTCAAACCGAACTCGATGGATATGCGAGCCCTCGGACTCGGGGCGAATCCGCTGCGGACCTCCGCACCGTACCACTGGCCCGTGGCAATGTCCTTGGTTGCGAAGAGAAGCATGCCCGATTCAGCGTAGGCGACACCCAAGCGATCCTGACTGTCAGTCGCAATGGAGGCGTAGCTCTTGCTGCTACCGCCAGGCATCACGCTGACAACGTCGCTATTCCACGTCAGCCCGTCATTGACGCGGAGTTGAACGGTGCCGCCGTCCGCGTACGCCATCACCGGCCGGCCATTGGACAAATAAGCCAGGTCCGCCGCACTGGCCCCCTGAGACATCGGACTGGTGATGGTTCCGGGCGAGTTGCTCTGCCAGCCATACCGAGACGATTGCACCATTCCCAGCATGTTGTTCAGTTGCCAGGCAACGCCAACCTGACCGGCCGGAGCCGCTTGGCTGCGCAGGGCGACCGTACCGCTGCCCGGCACCGTTGCAACCACACTTCCCAACCAGCCCGCCGGGGTCAGCGACGAGGCGACAAGCTGGCTGTCCTGTGCCTGATAGAAGACCGTCGGCCAAGTCGCGCCTGTCCGCATGCCCAACGCCACGGTCTCGGGGTTGGCGACCGGCAGCTCGGGCACCTCCGCGGACTGGAAATTCCAGAGCATCTGGCTGGCCAAGGCGGGAGCGGCCAATAACGCGCAGACGATCACGATCAACGGTAGACCCCAAAGTTTGCGAATCATGCGTCTTCCACCTCTGTGATTTGACAAGAACCTTGTTTCGGGCACCAACGACAACGGACGATGTACACCCATAGTACAAGAGGGCATTCACTGTGTCAACTCCTTTTCCAGCCCTGGTTTTCATCCTCCTGGCGACAGGATGCGTCGGGTGCATCTTTTGTTGGGGGGCAGGCCTCATCCGTGTGGCACGGCTCTGTGAGCAGTGTTTTTCGGGGGAGAGCCGTTGCTGGCACGGCAGCGGCACACGACGGCGCGTGCCATCCCCGCCAGCCGCCACGGTTCGCTGGATGCGCCTGGATGGGTCTCCTCCGCGCGAGATGATTGCCTTCCCTGCCGCCTGGCGGGTATAATTGCAGCGAGTTTCGCAGGCGTCACGAGGCGGCACCCACCTGACGGGGGACCCGACCGGGGTTGCGGCGGCGACCGATATTGACATGAAGAAGACCAGAAACGCTCTGCTTGAAACCGTCGTCATCTCGGCGACCGGTTTGGTGATCGGGCTAACGGCCAACGCCTTCCATGTGGACGGGGTACGCCTGGCGAGAGACTACTTCCCCAAGCACGATCCAGCCTCACAGCCCAGCTACACACAAACGGTGGCCTCCCAGCCGGCCGGTACAGGTGACACTCGGCCAAGCCATGGGACCCCCTCAGACCCCCTTCCCGACGAGCTCGCCAAAGCCATCGACCACATCCACAGCCAGGGTCTGCAGGTGGCCAACCACGACGAGGTCGTTGCCCTGTTCCAAGATCCGCTCTACGAGGGCGGCCTGTATGTCCTCGTTGACGCTCGCGACACCCAGAACTACGTCAGCGGACATATCCCAGACGCCTACCAGCTCGATCATTACCGCCTTGACCGTTACATCGACGAGGTTTTGCCCATCTGCCAAACAGCGATGAAAATCATCGTGTACTGCAACGGCGGCGCGTGTGAAGACAGCGGCTTCACCGCAACGGAATTGCTCAACCGGGGCATCGACCCCAGCCACGTGTTCGTCTACGCGGGCGGTATGGATATGTGGATCGCCGAGGGCCTGCCCACCGAGCGGGGCGAACGCGGAAGCGGTGACATCGGTCAGGGCCGTCGGTAAACACGCGGATAAGAACACCGTCGCGCACCGCGAGCTGGAACATCCCCCGGTGCGAATCAAGGTTCACAGAACAGACGGCACGAAGGAGGCCGCTCGTGAATGCTCAGCCCGGCTTATTACGGACCATAGATCAAACCGGCGTACCACTGCTCCTCGCAAGGTTGATGCTGGGCGGGCTGTTCATCTACATGGGATGGAACAAGGTCGTGGACCCCGTTGATTTCCTGAAACTCGTTCGGCAGTACCACATGGTCCCTGAGCAGCCGCCCCTGCTGCTCAACCTCATCGCCGCCGCTCTGCCCTGGATCGAGGTCTGGTGCGGCCTGTTGCTCATCGCGGGGGTGGCTCTGCGCGGCGCGGCTTTGTCCATTCTGCTCATGCTGATCGGATTCACCATCATCGTCAGCATCCGCGCGATCGGCATCCACCAAGCGGAAGGCATCCCCTTCTGCGATGTGAAGTTCGATTGCGGCTGCGGCGCGGGCGAAGAGTGGATCTGTGAGAAGATCCCCAAGAACCTCGGCATGTCCCTCTTGAGCCTGATCGTCCTGGCGTCACGTTCGCGCAAGCTCTGCCTGCGCGGCGACCTCTTCCGGTTGGGGGCCGGCGAACCCGCACCATCGGCTTGATGATTCGCCGGTCCCCCCCAGACGATCGCTTGCCGCGCGCAACCGCGGACTCTGTCGGCTATCGCTGTGAGACCGGCCCCGCCGTCGACCGGATCGGTATCACGATCTCCGGATGCTCGCTGTCATCCGTGCGGACAGTAATCTTGTCGCCGCCGTCCGGAGACTTATACCCCGCCGGCACGGTCACGCGCAATTCGTAAGACATGCCGTCACCGCTTGGGGCGAACTGCGTGAGAATCCGATCGTTGCTCCGCACGACCCCGAGAACACTTAACGGCCGCTCCCCGTTGTTAAGGATCTGCACCATACCCTGCTGCAAACGGGAAGCCTGGGGCAGAATCAACTCGGCCGGCATGACCTCGATCCGCGGGGGGACGAACAGCTTGACCGGAAACGTCACCAACGACTGCTGCGGACAATCGGTCGTGATGCGGATCGTCGCTTCGTTGGCCCCTGGCTCAAAAGGAGGTTCCGACTGCACCGTCACCTTGGCATACGGCGTGTTCGGAATCGGGTCCACACTCGCCTTGAACCGCGGCGAAGATGACTCGACCTTGAGGTACTTCACCGCGCCCTCGCCGTTGTACGCCAGCGTCGCCAGGCGAGGCATGGAATGCAGCCTTGGCGTCCGCGAGAAATCGACCCCGGCCGGCGGATCAACCTCGATATACGGCCGAACGGTACCCGCCAGGGCAATGGTCGGCGACGGCCGGCGCTCATCGTTCGACTCGATCGTTACCGTTTTGCCGAACGGTCCCGGCTCCTTGGGGGCCTGGAACTTCACGCGCAGCCGACCCTGTACCGCGGTCTCCAGCGACGCGATCTCCGTGCTATCCAACTCAACGCCTTCCGATGCGGTCACCTTGCTGACCTGCAGCAACCTCTGCCCGACGTTCTTGACGTACAGAATGTACTCCACCTGCTCGCCCGGCTTGTATAGGCCGACATCCTGCCGCAGCGACTCGACCACCAGCAACGGAGCCGCGATGGCCGGCGGCAAAATCTCCGCCTGATCACCGGCGGTGGTCGAACTCGGCGGAACCGCTGGCACAGGGAACTCGCCCCGCGTTTTGTCGGCGATCAGCGTGTCCAATTCGCTCTCGATCTTCGCCTCCAGGGCGGCCACGGCCTCGGGAGTCCGCCCAATGCCACGATGCGCCGCCTCGATGGTTCCGCTCTTGCCGACCAACACAAGCAGCGGCCAGCGATCCACTCCGTACTGGCGGCTTACCAATCGGTTTGCGTCAACCCCGATTGGCAGGTTCACGCCCAATTGTTTGGCTTTTTGGACAACCTCCTGCGGAGTCCGCATGTCATCACCACTCACCATGACAAACTCGACCCCTCGTCGCCCGTAGGTCTGGGCAAGCCGGTTGATCATGGGGAGTTGCCGCGAGGAATCCTGCCCCCAACTCACCCAGAAGTTGATCGCCATGACCTTCCCGCTTCCCCCCAGCGAGATCGTGCCCGGAGCCGTCGCCAACGCCACGCTTGCCGTCGGTGCCGACTTGCCCACAAGCGACTCCACCATCGCGACAACACCCTGCTGCGCCCCCGCCCGCATGGAGATCGGAATGATCACCTCCCGTCGAGACTCACAGTCTGTCGCGATCTTGATCTCGAGGGGCTGCTGCGGAGAAATGATCAATCCTGCCGGCAACGTCACCGTTGCTTCATAAACCCTGCCCGCGGTCAACTCTTTGATTTCCACCGGCACCGAAGGATCCGATGCGACGGCGGAAAGGATCTTCATCTCCCCCGCGCCGTTGTACCGCAACTGGATCTTGCGCTCCATGTCCCGATTCGGAGGTACCCCCAGCATGATCGACCCCGGGACCACCTCCAGAATGACAGGGGAGAAAAGCCGGCAGGCAATGGGTATCTGGGGCTCATCCTCCAACCCTGTTTGCACACTGAGCAACGCGATGTTGGCCCCTTCCGCGAACGGCCGTTGCGGTGTGATGGTCACCTCGTAAACCTTGCCCGCCTCGATTTCCTCGACCGCGGCTTTGAAGACCGCGTGCTGGGCCGTCGGGTCCAGCAGGTCGATTTTCATTGGCTCATCCGTGCTGTTCGTCAGCCGCACCTTGATCGGGTCCACGTCATCGATGCCGACCCGTCCGAAGTCCGCGCCGTTTGGCGGCGTCATAACCACGCGTAGCTTGGCCACACCCTGCAGGGTCAGCGTGATCCTCGCGTTCTGCGGATCGTTGGTGCCGACATAGATGGGCTTACTGAACCTCGTGCGGATGCCTTTGGTTGAGAGTACCGCTGTGACTTTCCCCGTCTGGCCCGGCTCAATCGTCTTGTCGTATTGGGTCGCCGTACAGCCACAGCCCGCACGCACCTCAGTGATGTTGAGCGCCGCGTCACCCGTGTTACGGATGACAAAAGCGTGTTCAACCTTGTCACCCGACCAGACTTCCTTGCAGTCGAAGGTCGGCTCGTCGCAGACGGCTTTCGGCCCCACGCCTTCGGTCGGCACCGAGGCGGGCGTCTGCTGGGCCAGCACTCCGGCCGACATCATCCCCGCCATGGCCACAGCCAGAACCCACACGCCAACGCGCCGCATCCTATTTCCATCCATCACGTCCGTTCCATCCCAAAACCGCATCGCCTGTATCTCCTCTTACCTGGCCATGTCATGCAAACGCAAGATGGACCATTGTACCCATCCCCCCGCCTTGTCACCCCCCCCGTGCGTGTATTTTTCGGTCGTGCGGCCGCGCCATCTCGCCGGTCACGACCGCGCGCCCCGCGACATGGGCCGGGCAGGTAACGTCCAGAGCCGTCCGGCTCAGGACCGGGATTCCCGTTGCTACGTCAATCGGATACCCGGGGTTCCGCACACCGAGGTTGGATCTCAGGCCGCGACCTAGGCCCCGTCTTGCCCTCTCGACCACGTCGAGCACGGCTCCAGTTGGTTTGATCGGCAGACCCATGCTCAAGGTATACCCATTGTTGCAGTTTCGCCCCTTCCATACATGTCAAACGTCATCGCAGGCAGCGGTTCGCGAGTTCGCGCCCGTCGGGCCGTAGCCAAGGAGCGCATCGCTATATCCTATATAGACTTACAAACTCATGGGGGCCCAGTTGCCCCACGGCCGACTCGTTGTCCGGCCTGCTGTCCGGGGAGTCCTGCCACATGAGGGACAGTGATGCCCCATAAGGCGCCCACGTCTTGGTGGCGAGAGTGCGTCACCTGGGGGGCATTGGCGGTGTGCGTATCCGAGACGCCGCCGGCGAAGTGACAGTTGAGCGGAAATCTGCCGGCCGGCCCAGCCACGCATGCAGAGCATGCCCGCAAGTCGCCGAAAATAGAGACCATGAGACTCATCAACATCTGCGGTGCCCGTCCGAACTTCATGAAGATCGCCCCACTCATGCGCGCCTACCGGGAAGAGCCCGGCATCGAGCCGCTGCTGGTCCACACCGGACAGCACTACGACCACAAGATGAGTCGCCTGTTCTTCGAGGAGCTGGAGATCCCGCGACCGGACCTGAATCTCGAGGTCGGCAGCGGATCGCATGCCCAGCAGACGGCGGTGATCATGCAGCGATTCGAGCCGGTGCTCCTGGAGACCGGCGCCGACGCGGTGCTGGTGGTCGGCGACGTCAACTCGACCATCGCCTGCGCCCTGGTGGCGTCCAAGCTCGGCAAGGCGGTCTTCCACGTCGAGGCGGGCCTGCGGAGTTTCGACAGGTCCATGCCCGAGGAGATCAACCGCGTCCTGACCGACGCCATCAGCGACCTGCTGTTCGTCAGTGAGCCCAGCGGCCTGGACAACCTGACTCGCGAGGGCACCCCCGCGGATCGCATCCACTTCGTCGGCAACGTGATGATCGACACGCTGGAGCGGAATCGGGCGCGAGCGGAAGACTCGCACATCCTGGCGGATCTGGGTTTGGCCTCCGGCACATACGGGGTCATCACCATGCACCGGCCGGCCGCGGTCGATCATCCCGAGATCATGGCCCCGTTGATTCAGGCGTTCGCCGATATCCAGCGGGATCTGCCCTTGGTATTCCCGGTACACCCCCGCACGCGCGCACGCCTGACCGAGGCCGGGTTGGACCGACAAATCGGCGAATTGAAGAACCTTCGGCTCATCGAGCCGGTCGGTTACCTGGATTTCCTCAAGCTCATGGCCCACGCGGCCTTGGTGCTGACCGACAGCGGCGGAATGCAGGAGGAGACCACTATTTTGGGGGTACCCTGCTTGACGCTCCGCGAGAACACCGAACGGCCGGTGACGCTGACACGGGGCACGAACGAGTTGGTGGGCATGGACCCTGCGCGTCTGCTGGCTGGCTACCGTCGCATTCGCCAGCAACCTCTACGTGCCGCAGATCGCCCTGAGAAGTGGGATGGCCAGGCCGCCCGGCGTATCGCGCGCATTTTGGCGGAGTGGCGTCGCTGATTGGTGCATGCCGTCTCCGGTACCGAGGTGTTCGCTCAAGTCCGCGAACGTCGCACACCATGAACTGCAGAAATCATCGTGAGCACGCCGGTCGCCACAGCCTGTCCGCCGCGGCGGACGGGGCGACCGCTACCGCCGGAACCGCTCCCTTACGGTCGCGGCTCTGCTTGGTGTACTCGCACCGACCTTGGAAGCTGGGGATTTGCATCTGGCGGCCAAGAATGACAGAATGAAGATGACGTCTTCAGAGTCGCAGGAAGGAGTACACATGCTGGCAATCGCCGACCGGGTCGCCCGGAATAGCGTGGCCTTGTTCGTTTGCCTGGCCGGTCCGCTCATGGCTACGGCATCGCAGCCCGGGGACGTTTCGCTGGCGTTCCGGGATAGCGTGACGGGGGTGACGGTCACGCCTGCGTCGATTGTGGTAGACGGAGAGGAGTATTCCTCCCGCATGGGTGCCAAGGGCACGGTGTGTCTCTTGTTATCGGCCGGCGACCATTCGCTGAGCGTCAGTGCGTGGGGCTACCAGGACATGCGGGCCCGACTCACCCCTTCGCCGGACGGCCCGCTGAATCACGTGGTATGGCTGGATCCGCTCGCACCGCCGGCCGAAGCCTCGACCGATGCGCTACAATTGCTGGCAGGTCACTCTGAGGATCGGATAGCGGGGTTGGCCGGCTACATCGTCGACGACCTGAAGGGCAAACCGCTACCGGGCGTGCACATCGAGTTGAGCGGCCTGGAGCTGGCGACCGAGACCGATGACCGGGGCTTCTTCTCGTTGAGCGTGCCTTTGGCGGGCGGGCAACCGGTTCCGGGCAACGAGGCCGAGCTGTGCGGCCTTTTCGGTTTGACGGCGACGAGGGATGGTTACGGTGCGTACCAGCGAACGAACCTCTTTTTGGCGACGGCGAATACGGTACTGGTTCGGATTCGGTTGAGGGCGGACGAGGTAGTCGAGGACGAGCGGGGCATGCTTGGCAGGCTACCGTTGCTGCTGCTGCACGACATCAAGGTTGCGTACCTGGACGAGCCGCCGGCATCTGCAGTGCCGCCCGCCGCGGAGTCGGAACTCGCGCCGAGAGAACAAACGGCACCAACCAGTGTGCGGTTAGGGCGTTCGTGCAGTTGCCGCACATGCACCGAGGTCGAAATCATCAGCATGGAGACCTACGTCAAGCGGGTCCTGCCGGCGGAGTGGTACGCTTCGTGGCACAGCAACTCGTTGAAGGCCGGGGCCATCGCCATCCGCAGCTACTCGGGATGGTACACCTACAACCCCCTTTCGTTCTACGACATCTGCGACAACAGTTGCTGCCAGAACTATGGGACCAACACCTACACGGCCACCAACACGGCGGTCGACGCGACGGCGGGCATTTATCTGGCCAGCAGCACACGCACCATCGGGCGGGCGGAGTACTCGGCGGAGAACAACAACAGCCCCGGGTGCGGCGACTGCTACATCGAGAACAAACCCAGCGACGGCGTCTGTCTTCATGACTCGGTCTGTTGCGGGGCGACATTCAACGGCCATGGGCGCGGCCTATGCCAGTGGGGTTCGCAACGGTGGGCCAACACGCAAGGCAAGGATTACACCTGGATTCTCGATCATTACTACAGCGCCTACGGGTGGACGATCCAGGACTTGACGCAGCCGGCCATCCCGGATGCTCCGACCGGCGTAACCGCCAGCGACGGCACGTATCTCGATCGGGTAGCGGTCGCATGGAACGCCTCCACCGGCGCGACCGGATACCAAGTGTGGCGAGCAACCACGAACAACAGCGGATCAGCCAGTCAACTCGCCGCTCCAACCGTTACATCCTACGACGATACCACCGCCGTATCCGGGACCACCTACTACTACTGGGTCAAGGCGACCAACAGCAGTGGCAGCAGCGGGTTCAGCATCTCGGACAGCGGGTATCGGGCGACGGCGGTTCAAGCCCCGACGATCACCGAACACCCGTCGAGCCAGACTGTCTGCCCGGCAACGAGCGCGACGTTCTCCGTCACGGCCACGACGGGGGCCGGCACGCTCAGCTACCAATGGCAGAAGGACGGCTCGGACCTGGCCAACGACGGGCACTACAGCGGCGTCACCACGGCCACGCTCACCGTCAGCGATACGCAAGCCAGCGACATCGGCAACTACCGCTGCATGGTGACCAACAGCGCGGGCAGCGCCACCTCGAACCAGGCGGCGCTCGCACTGCGAGCAGTCACGGCAATTACCCAGCATCCCGCCGGTCAACGTGTGTGCCTCGGCAACACCGCTCAGTTCACAGTGGCCGGCACCGGCAGCGGTACCCTCAGCTACCAATGGCAGCAAAACAGCGTCAACCTCAGCAACGGCGGGCGATTCTCCGGTGTCACGACGGCCGCGCTCACCATCTCCGACGTCAGCACCAGTGAGATCACGAGTTATCGCTGCGTCGTCACCGCTCTGTGCGGTTCAGCCACATCCGCGACGGCGAACCTCACGCTCAGAGCCGCCACCCGTGTGACCCAGCAGCCGGCTTCGGCGTCGGTGACGCGCGGGACGACGGTGCAGTTCAGCATCATGGCCGCAGGCGAAAACACAATCAGCTATCAATGGCAAAAGGATGGTGCCAACCTCGCCAATGGCGGGCGGTTCTCGGGTGTGACGGCCGCGACGCTGACCATCGCCGACGTCCGCAGCACCGATGCCGGGCAGTACGTCTGCGTCGCGACAGCCGAGTGCGGAACCGTCCCGTCGGAAGCGGCAACCCTGACTGTGGCCGGACCACCGCCGATCCCCGGTGACCTTGACGACGACAGCGACGTAGACCTCAGCGACTACGGTCTCTTTCAGTTATGCCTGGGCGGGTCGGGCCAAGTGATCGGCGATCCGGACTGCCTCGCCGCGGACCTGGACAACGACCAGGATGTCGACGCAACCGACAGTTCCATTTTCAGGCAGTGCTTCTCAGGAACGAACATCGACGGCGATCCGCTCTGCACGGGGCTGTGAGCGTATCGCGGCAAGTCGGCAGAGCTGGTTGGATCAGGAAGCGGCAAGCCCGATAGTCGCCCCGCCGCCGGCTACTGGCGAGGGTGGAACTTCTGATGGATCGCCTTGAGGCGTGAGGAGTCCACGTGGGTGTAGATCTGCGTGGTGCGTACGTCGGCGTGGCCGAGCATTTCCTGTACGACCCTCAGGTCGGCGCCGCCGGCCAGCACGTGCGTGGCGAAACTGTGTCGCAGGGTGTGCGGAGAGAGCTTCCCGCTCGCGCCCATCCGGCGGGCATACTTCACGACCATGCGCCAGCAATTGGTACGGTCCAGCGGTCGTCCGGTCCGAGAGAGGAAAACGCGGTCCGTCGGGCGCCCGGTCATCAATTGCGGCCTGAGGTCGGCAAGGTAAGCCTGCATGGCACCGACGGCCTGCTGCCCGATCGGCACAACGCGCTCCTTGTCTCCTTTCCCGATGCATCGCAGGTAGCCGATGTCCAGGTGCACGTCGCCCAACCGCAGGTTGACCAATTCGCTGACCCGCAGCCCCGTCGCATAGAACAGTTCGAGGATCGCCCGGTCGCGCGAGGCCAACAGGTCCCCCTCGTCCGGCAGGGCGAGGAGGGCGTCCACCTGCCGCTCGTTGAGTACCACCGGCAGATTCGACCACTTTTTGGGCGTTTCAATCAAGGCGGCAACGTCCCGGTCGACGTGTCCGATCCGATGGCAGAACCGGCAGAAGAGCTTGATCACCACAAGTCGGCGTGCGATCGAGCTGACCGCCAGCCCTTGATCCTGCCGGAGAAAAATCAGGAACGCCTGTACGTCGAGTGGTGAGAGCCGGCGCAGCTCGATAGCCCGATCTCGACAGAAACCGCCGAACGACTCGAGATCGTGGCGGTACGCGGCCAAGGTGTTCTCCGCCAGCCCGGCCTCGGACCACAAGTGGGTGAGGAACCGCTCGGCCAGCTCCGACAAAGACACCCGCGGCCCCTCGGTGACCGGTGCGACGCGGATGACTGGCTCAGGCGGATTGGGCGACCGGAAGCTCGGCCTGACGTCGGAGCTCGGCCAATCTAATCTGGTGGTAGACTCTGCAGGCTTCATAATTTCCCACACAGAGCCGGAACGCCTCCCGCAGATTGATCAGAGTCAGCGGACCCGCACAGCGAGCATCGCTGTCGTTGAGGTACGGGCACAGTGAAGCTGGACGATCCACGGGACGACAACCCTCGCTCAGAACGCACGGACGAGTGCTTGGACTTCACCCGTCCATCCGATTATCGGGCGAAGAGTGAAAAATGCTTGAGGGTATCTCGATGGAACGTGGTTGAATGTTTCGCTCACTTGTCGAGGTGGAAACCCCACTCGGCCGCCAACTGCTCGCCCCGCGCGAATACGGATTCACGGCGTGCCCCTTCCAGCGGCCGATAGCGGCGTACCGCCTCGATCGCCAGACGCAACTCCTCCAGCGATTTGAGCCCGACCACGCACGTCGCGACGCCGGGAATGCTCAGCGCGTAGTCAAACGCGTTCTGGCGATGCTCGTCGGCTGTCAGTCGGCCCGGTCGCAGTTTGCGGTAGCCATCCCACCCGCCGGTCACCCCGCCGTACACTTTCATGCAGATGATCCCGCATTCGAACCGTCGGGCGGTGGGCAGCACCTTCTCCTCAAACCCGTAGGTGAACTGGTCGACGAAGTTCATCGCCACCATGATGACCTCGATGTGGCCGGTCTCCAGCACCGGGATGAACTGATGCGGCCGAAGATGCCCAGTACACCCGACATGCCGGACAAGGCCGCGCTCCTTCGCGGTCAGCATGCCTTCGAGCGAGCCGCCCTTACCCAACACAGCCTGCAGATCGTACTGCCCGACATTGTGCAAATGCCCAACGTCCAGGTAATCAACTCGCATGCGCTTCAGGCTGCCCTCGACATCGCGCAGCACATCGTCGCGTGTGGAGCCCCGGCTTTTGCCGGCCAGGATGATCTCCTTACGTCGCTTCGCGAGAATCGGAGCAAGGCGTTCCTCGGCCACGTCGTAGGTCACCGCGGTGTCGAAGTAACGAACCCCGGCATCCAGGGCGGCGCAGGCAACCTCCTCGAACGGTTCCTGAGCATAGAACGCATGCCCCATGGCCGCGCTCCCGAAGCTGAGCGGCGGAAGCTGAATTCCCGCCCGTCCGAGCTTGCGTGTCGGCAGGTCGGCGATGCTGGGGATGGCAGGACGCGTGGCCACCGAAGGCGTCGCTTCCTTCGCGTACGCCGCCCCCACCATCCCGCCAACCACACCCGCCCCCACCTGGCGGAGAAAATCACGCCTACCGAGATCATGCCGCATGTATAAGACCCTCCCAGAGCCTGCCTGTCGGCTTATGCGGGGATGTTAGTGAGCGTGCGGACCGCTTTCAACCGGCAGTCGCTCGATCATCCGCCGGTCGCTCTTTCAGCAACAGGCGGTACGAGCTATACTTGGGAACATGTCGGCGGATCCAGGTGCACAAGCTGTGAATCATCCCCGCGCAGTCCGCGGATGCGGACCGCAAGTCGCCGGGCTACTGCTTCTCGCACTGTTTGGCGGCTGCCAGGACACCGCCCGGACCGTCGATCCACTGAACGTGCTCGGCATGGGCGGGCCGCCGATCCGTGTCGGCGTCACCACGCTGGATCTCTCGCCGCCCTTCCTGCTGCCCAAATGGGAGGCGTTGCGCCTGGGCCTGTCGCACTACTTGCAGGAACCGGTACAGTTCGAGTTGATGACCCCGCGCCAGATCCGCGTGCACATGGGCACGGGCCGACTCCAATTCGCGATGTTACAGCCCGGGGAATTCGCCGAGGTCGTATCCGCCGGCACGGGCGAGATCCTGGCTGTGCCTTTGAATCTTAACAACCAGCCCTACCGCCAGGGCCTGATCATCGTGCCGCCCAAGTCAACCATCGACACGCTAAGTAACGCCCGGTCTTTGCGGTTCCACTTCCTGCCGGTGGGCGACCGTCTGAATGACGCGGCCATCGGGGCGATGATCGAGGCGGGCGTACCCAGGTCGGAGGTGACGCCCGGCCTGCTACCGGGCCTGAGCATGCTGACCTACCACATCAACTCGCTTGAAGTGGCCAAGAGCGTGGTGGTCGAGGACAAGGCGGTCGGCGTAATCGACGAATACGACTACAACCAATGGACGCAAACGGGTGGAAGCCTGCTTCTGCTGCGTCCATCCAAGGATCAGGTGCGGATCATCGGCAAGACGGTCCGAATTCCCGGGGGACCGTTTGTGGTTTCGATCAAGACCGATCCCCAGCTGCGGGAGCGGGTGCGGACGTTTCTCTTCGATGAGGCACCGAGGAAACACCGGCTGGCCCTGGCCGCTCTGAACTACAAGGGCTTCGCGCCGCCGGTTGATGCCCGGGACTACGAACCCGTCGGCAAGATCTGGCGTCTGCTGAAGCCGACGACCCCGACGACCCCGACGACCCCGGCGGCCACCGGTTCCGCCGGGCGAGCCCGCGAGAGTCAACCTTGGAGGTGGTCATGCCTGGCGCCCATGTCGATCCCGCCGAGTTGCGACGCTTTGCCCGCGATCTGACTCGCTTCAATACCGAGTTGCAGGGCCTGATGGGTGGCTTGCAGGCCCGCCTGCTCACTTTGGAGAAGACCTGGCGTGATCAGGAGCAGCGGAAGTTCACGGAGGAGTTCCAGCAGGCGGTGAAGGTGCTGGGCCGATTCCTGGAATACTCGGATCGACACGTAGCCTTCCTGGCCAAGAAGGCCGGCCACATTGAGGAGTACCTGCAGCAGCGATGAGCCACGACCACGCCCGCGTAGACTCGATTGACGCCCTGGGGCGGTTGCGCGTTTCGCTGTGCCGCTTCGCGGAGGCGGTGCGTGTCGCCCTGGCGGAGGCGGACTCGGATTTGAGTCGCTCGGGGATTTGGCTCGGCCAGGAGATGCACACCTACTGGAAGGATCAGGTCCGTCGGCGTGACGAAGAGGTCCACCGAGCCCGCCTTATCCTGAGACGTCAGGAAAGCCAGACGACCCCTCTGGGCGGTCATTACTCCTGCGTGGACGAGCGTAAAGCGCTGGCCAAAGCCCAACGTCGCTCGGAGGAGGCCCAGCGCAAGCTGTCCAATGTCGCACGTTGGGGCCGCAAACTGGAGGAGGAAGCCTTCGCATACAAGGGCGCTGCCCAGGGTCTCAGCCAGGCGGTGGAAGGTGAACTGCCGGTTATACTCGCCCGTCTGGACAATATGATGGCTGCCCTGCATGCCTATCTCGCGGTGTCGCCCGTGGAGATGGCTGGTTTGCCTGAGGCGGGGTGGCAGACCGCGTGGACCGCCTCGGCGGGTGCTTTGGCTGATGAAGGGCAGGCGATCGACGCTCCGCCCCCTGATCACAAGGTGCAGAGCCCGCCGGCCCAGGATACGATAACGCCTGAGCCTGGATCTGGGCCGTCGCCCGACGGTGGAGGGAAGCCATGAGCGTCGATGCCGCCCACGCCAGACTCAAGCAGGCGACCAAGGATCTGCTCGCTCAATGGAATGAGGTGCGTCAGGTCTGGCGGGACGCGAACAGCCAGGCCTTCGAGGACCAGTACCTCGCCCCCCTGCTCACTCGACTGCGAACCGTCGAGGAGGGTTTGGGGCATCTGCAGATGCTCCTGGGCCGCATCCGGCAGGATTGTGGCCGGGACAGTGACGTCTTTCTGTGAACGATGGAGGCCTCCGCCCGCAAGCACTCAAACACGACAGCTATGCCCGACCTGCTACAAGACTACCTGCGAAACGTACCGGCCATGCGGGATGACGATCCCCGGGCTCTTCAGAAGGGAGCTCTGGCCGAGGTACTCAAGCTGTCCACGGAGACGGTCCGCCCGGTCGAAGCCCAGATATCGCGGCAGCACGAAACCGCCCTGGCCCATGCGGAGGAGAAATACCAGCAGACGCTGCGGCGGATCGAGGAGCGGCTGGGGAGCATCCTCGCGGCTCTGGAGAAACGGCGACAGGAATCGCTGCAGCAGATCGATTCGCAGTTCACCACGGGCAGCCAGAATCTCGAATCGAGCACCCAGGCCGCCCGCGAGGCGATCCGCGAAGAGGTGCGCACACTGGCCGGCGAAGCCCGCCGCGAGTTCGAGCATGAGGTCTGGCTGGCCGAGACGCTAGCCGAGAGCACACGCGGCAAGCTTCGCAAAGAGGTCGCCCGAGTCCGCAAGCTGGTCCCGGCCCGGCTTGCACAGCTCGACCAACTGCGCGAACAGGCCGACGCCGCGCTCAATCTCTACGGGCAGACACCCCCCGCCGCTGATGACCAGATCGCCCCCGCGATCCCCGATGCGCCGGCAAGTGAAGATAGCGAGCAGGACCCCGGTCGCGCCGCCAAGAGCCATATGCAACAGGCCCAGTCTCACCTGGATGACCTGATCTCGCTGCGTGCCCCGCGGCTGTTCATCGGCGGTCGGCCGCAGATCTACACAACCGCGATCTGCGTCGCCGGGCTCGGGCTCGCGATCCTTCTGTCCGTGCTCCGTGTGCCGTATGTGCCCTCTCTCGCATGGACGGGCCCTGCCACGTTGGCGGTCTGCCTGGGGGGCACGCTGCTCGTGGGCCGGCACCTCCGACAACAGAGCCGCGAGCAAATCCGTGCCGCCTACCTGCCGCTGTGCAGCCATCTAGCCGCGGCCCGCGTCGCATTGAACGCCTGGTTGACCAACACCGAACAGCAGTTGCAGAAGCGGGAAGAGGCCGCCCTGCACCGACGCGACGTGGAGATCGGCAGACTCAAGGAACGCTTCGACGCGCTGACCGCCGAGGTGGAGCGGCGGCGGACGGCTTCGCTGCAGCACTTGGAGGAGAAGTACACGCGACTGCGCGAAGAGATCGACGGATGGCGGGTGGGCCAGCTCCAGCAGATGGAGAGCGCCGACCCGGACGGCGGGCTGGATTTGCGGCAACGCTACGAGAATGACCTCGCAACCGCCCGGGAGCGTCACGAGCGGGAGATCGCCGACGCCCATTCCGCCCATGCCGCGGCCCGGGCATCTCTAGAGTCGCGTTGGGACCAGGGGCTCGAACGCATCCGCGCACTGATCGACCAGGCGACCTTGTACGGTAGCGATCTCGGCAAAGACTGGCGCGATGCCTCCTGGGAGGCTTGGCAGCCGCGAGACAGCTTCCCGCCGGTGGTTTGCTTCGGGAAACTGCTCGTGGATCTCGGGCAATTGGCGGAGAGCATCCAGGCCAGGGCGGCGTTTCCCGTTGAGTCAGCACGGCCCCTGGAAGTGCCCGCTCCGCTGGTTCTGCCGGATCGCTGCTCGCTGCTGCTGGAGACGGGCCGATCCGGACGACAGGAAGCGTTGCGGGCCTTGCAGGCGGTCATGGCTCGCCTGCTGACCACCTTGCCGCCGGGACGCGTGCTCTTCACGATTGTGGACCCTGTCGGGCTCGGCGAGAACTTCGCGGGCTTCATGCACTTGGCGGATTATCAGGAGAGCCTGGTCGGTGGGCGTATCTGGACCGACGCGGCCCACATCGAGGAGCGACTCAGCGACCTGACCACGCACATGGAGAACGTGATCCAGAAGTACCTGCGGAACGAGTTCGAGACCATCGACGCGTACAACCTGCAAGCCGGCGAGCTGGCCGAGCCCTACCGCTTCCTGGTCATCGCTGACTTCCCCGTGAACTTCACCGAGGAGGCCGCTCGGCGGCTCAGCAGCATCGTGGCCAGCGGCGCCCGCTGTGGCGTGCATGCCTTGATCGCCCACGACAGCCGCCAATCGCTGCCGCCCGGCGTGCAGATCGAGGATCTCCAAGCCCGCTGCACGCACTTGGTGCACAACGGGGCAGGCTTCGTCTGGCAGGATGAGATTTACCGGCAGTTTCCGCTAAAGCTCGATGAGCCGCCGGTAGAGGACCGACTCACCCGGCTCATGCAAGCGGTCGGGCGGGCGTCACTTAAGGCCAAACGCGTCGAGGTGCCCTTCTCGGCCATCACCCCGTCGTCCGAAGCCGAGTGGACAGGCAGCAGTCGCACCGGTCTGCGCGTGCCTGTCGGCCGGACTGGGGCCACCCGCTTGCAGCAACTCGACCTCGGCAAGGGCGTCGCTCAGCACGTGCTCATTGCTGGCAAGACCGGGTCCGGCAAGTCCACTCTGCTCCACGTGATCATCACCAACCTCGCCCTGTGGTACAGCCCCGATGAGGTCGAATTCTACCTGGTAGACTTCAAGAAGGGCGTCGAGTTCAAGACGTATGTGACCCATCGGTTGCCCCACGCCCGCGCGGTGGCCATCGAGAGCGACCGCGAGTTCGGGCTCAGCGTGCTGCAACGGCTCGATCAGGAGCTGACCCGGCGCGGCGACCTGTTTCGGCAGGCGGGCGTGCAGGACTTGGCCGGCTATCGCGAGGCGACCGGCGAACGTATGCCGCGCACATTGCTGATCGTCGACGAGTTCCAGATCTTCTTCTCCGAGGACGACAAGCTCGCCCAGGACGCAATGATTCTGATGGACCGGCTGGTGCGGCAAGGGCGGGCGTTCGGCGTACACGTCATCCTTGGTTCGCAGACGTTGGGCGGCACCAGCGGCCTGGCTCGTAGCACCATCGGGCAGATGGCCGTGCGCATCGCCCTGCAATGCTCCGAGGCCGACTCGCAACTCATCCTCGACGACGACAATGTGGCCGCCCGATTGCTCAGCCGCCCGGGGGAGGCCATCTACAACGACGCCGGCGGACTCGTGCAGGGCAACAACCCATTCCAGACTGCTTGGCTGCCCGACGAAGACCGGGACGCATGCCTCGCCCGCGTCCGCGAGTTGGCCGTCGCCCGGAAGGTACCCGCCGGCGAGCCGCCCGCGATCTTTGAGGGCCATATTCCTGCCGACTTGGCCGCCAACCGCCCGCTGGCTCGCCTGCTGGAGGCTCCCGGTTGGCCGACCGACGTGGGGCCGCCACAAGCTTGGCTGGGCGAGCCGGTGGCGATTAAGGAGCCCACCGCCGTCGCCTTCCGCCGGCAAAGCGGTGCCCATCTGCTACTCGTTGGACAGCGCGACGAGTCGGCCACGGGTATCCTGGCAGCCGCGATGTTCAGCCTTGGGGCTTGGCACCCGCGGGATCAGGCCCGTTTTGTGATCCTCGACGGTACACCCGCCGACTCGCCCTTGGCGGGAGCGTTGGCCCGCGTCACGAACGCCCTGCCGCACGACTGCCGCTGTGTCGATTACCGAGATGTGCCCCAGGCTATCGCCGAGTTGGCCGCCGAGGCCGATCGACGCCAAAGCGATGAATCAGCCCATTCCCCCGCCGTGTATCTCGTCGTCCTTGGCTTGCAGCGTTACAGGGTTCTGCGGCGAAAGGAGGATGACTTCTCCTTCGGCCGCTCGGACGAGGACCGCCCGCCCGATCCCGGCCGCCAGTTCGCCGATCTACTCCGCGAGGGCCCGCCACTGGGTATCCATGTCCTGGCCTGGGCAGACACCCCGGCCACACTGGATCGAACGCTTGACCGCCAGGCTCTTGGCGAGTTCGACAACCGTGTGTTGTTCCAGATGAGTGCCGCCGATTCGAGCAACCTGATCGATTCGCCCGCAGCCAACCGCCTCGGCTTGTACCGGGCCCTCTTCTTCAGCGAGGAACTCGGCCTGATCGAAAAGTTCCGGCCGTACGCCCTGCCTGCCGCCGATTGGCTCGCCCAGGCCGCCCTCCGCCTGACCAGCCGCCCGTAACGGCGTCCCCGCTGAAGCCGGGGTGCATCCGAATTTCAAGGGCACTGGGGGGCACTGGTCTGTACCCAGACCAGTGGCTGTCCGCATTTGGCCACGGGTCGGAGTACCGACCCATGCCACCCTCGATACTTCGCCTTTGGCAACTTGCCACTGAACGGCGGATGCACCCGTGAAACCGGCGCAGTCCCACGCTGCGCGTGCAACCGGCCGGCATCGCGGCTATGATGAATGATTACCGTACCCCGCGTATGGGGCGGAAGGCAACATCCACCAAGAAAGGTCTCGTATGAGAAGCCCGTTCATCCTCGCCGGCGCCGCCACGTTCACCCTGTTGGCGATTTCGGCGGCAACCGCCCAAACGACGAAACCCGCCGCCGCGACGCAACCGGGCGACACCGTGGCGGTCACGGTCAATGGTCACGCGATCATGGAAAGCCAGATCGAGGAAGTCCTGTTGGCCGGACTGCAGGGCCGCCAAGTACCGCCTCAGCAACTTGCCCAGTTCCGGCAACACTACCGGCCCCAAATCCTGAACATGCTCATGGATCGCTGGCTGCTCGACGAGCAGGTAGAGAAGGCTGAGCTCAAGGTCACGGACGAGGATCTGGCGAAGGAACTGAACCGCGAGCTGGAGCTGTACCTGAAGCGTGAGCAAATCTCTCGCGAGGACTTCGCGGAGCGCATCAAGGCGGCCATGAATATGTCCCTCGACGAGTTCCTGGCCAAGCGGGCAGGCGAACCCGGCTTCCGCCAGACCTACCTGCAGGCCAAGCTGATTGAAAAGAAGTTTCCGGACAGCGTGAAGGTTACCGACGACGAGATCCGCGCCCACTACGACGAGAATCTCGAAGAGCAGTACAAGAAACCCGAGATGGTCAAGGCCAGCCACATTCTGATCGGCACACAAGGCGCCGAGTCGCCGGAAGCCAAGGCGGAAGCCCGCAAGAAGGCCGACACTCTTCTGATCGAGGCCCGCAAGGACGGCGCTGACTTCGCGGCCCTGGCCGCTCAGCACTCCTCTTGTGGCTCCAAGACCCAGGGCGGCGATCTCGGCTTCTTCCCTCGCGAGGGGGCCATGGTCGAGCCCTTCGCCGCCACCGCCTTCGCCCTCAAGAAGGGTGAAATCAGCGATGTGGTTGAAACGCAGTTCGGTTACCACATCATCAAGCTGACCGATCGCCGTGAAGCGACAACCATTACTCTGGATCAGGCTCGTGAGGAAATTCGCGAGGAGATCAGGAGCGACAAAGTCGTCAAGCAAGAGCAGGAATATGCCGCCGAGCTGCGCAAGACGGCCAAGATCGACTACCCGGACAAGGCCGGCGCGGCCGCTACCCAGCCCGCGGCAGTGCCGTCCTCCAAAATGGAATAGGGGCCTGCGGCGTCACCTGAACGCCCTCTGATTCCCCTGTTGTCGTTGCGGCATCGGACCTCAGCGACCTCGCTCGAGCTTCATCTCGCCGGTGAATGTGTGGCACCGGACCTCGGCGAGCTCGGTCGAGCCGCGTCTCGCTGGTGGGCGTGACAGCATTGGATGGATACCCCGAAGGAAGGAACCTGACGTGAGCTGGCAGGATCGCCCGTACGCCCACCACGACCCCGACCCACCGACGCGCAGGCAGCCGGTCTATCAAGGCCCCGGCATGGAGCCCTTGAGCACGACCACCAGCATCATCATCGCCAACGCGGTGGTCTTCTACCTGATGTTCATCTCGCCGAACAGGGCTTTGGCCCAGCGCATCACCGAGTTCGGCGTAATGCAGGCCCAGGCCGTGTGGCATGGACAGGTGTGGCGTCTCTTCACCGCCACCTACATGCACGCCAATCTCAACCACATCCTGCTGAACATGCTCGGCTTGTACTTCCTCGGGCCGGCCCTCGAGCGTCGCTGGGGCCGACGCCAGTTCTTCCTTGCCTACACCATCGGCGGCATCGCGGGCAACATCGTGCTCACGATCGCCGGCCTGCTCGGCTTCCTCGATCCGCTCACATTCGGCGTCGGGGCTTCCGGAAGTGTGCTGACCCTGTTGGGTGCGGCCGCGGTCCTCTTCCCGGAGGCCGAGATCTACGTGTACTTCCTTCTTCCCGTCCGCATCCGCACCTTCGTTGTCGCTTACTCCGCTTGGTTCGTCTACAACATCGTCAGCCGGGGAGCCAACTACGGCGGCGACCTGTGCCATGTGGCCGGGCTGATCGTCGGGCTGGCCTGGGGCTTCTCGGGCGGCGTGTCCATCTCCGGTCGACACCGTACCGCCGCGGACCCACGCTCGATGATCGCTCGTGCCCGCACGCTGCTACGACTCCGTGCGCCCAACACCGGCACACCCGACCCGCCGCAGCGTCACGGCCAATTCCCGCTCCGTCAGCAGGAGACTTCGCTCTCCGATATACCCTCTAAACCGCTACGCAGCGCCGAGGCGCTCGACGAAGTTCTCGCAAAAGTGGCCCAGAGCGGTATCGAGAGTCTCTCGCCCGAAGAACGGGCCATCCTCATCGACGCAGCCCGACACCGCGACGTCCGCCAAACCGACTGACCCACGGGCCCCGAGCGCCAGCCACAACGAGCCCAGATCGCGAGCGAGCGGTTCCCAACGAGCCCCAAGCGCGAGCGCGGGGTGGGCAGCGTGACGACCACGCCCCCCCGCCAACCCGTTCCCGCCATCGCCATCCTCGCGGTTTGGCCACGTCGCTGACGCTCCACCATCCCGTCGCTCGCGCTCCGGGCTCGTTGGCGCACCCAACGAGCCCCAAGCGCAAGCGCAGGGTGGGCAGCGTGACAACCACGCCCCCCGCCAACCCATTCCCGGCATCACCAACCTCGCGGTTCGGCCACGTCGCTGACGCTCCACCATCCCGTCGCTCGCGCTCCGGGCTCGTTGGCGCAATCCGTCGCTCGCGATCTGGGGTCGTTGGCGCTTTCCGGCGTTCTCATCCCCTACGAGCCCCAAGCGCGAGCGCGGGGTTCCTGCGTCCCCCGGTGGGTCGGAACCGAGTATCGCTGTACTTCCTGCTGACGCCTGAGTATCCTCCTTCACATGCCCAGACCTCTGGCCTATTTCCTGACGTGGACGTGCTACGGAACCTGGTTGCACGGCGACGCCCGCGGCTCCGTCGATCTCGACCATAACGCCCCCGGAACGCCATACCTGCCTCCATACCAACAACGTATGCGAACCACCGCTCAGGCCCTGCATCACGCGCCCGTCAACCTCGACCAGCAGGCTCGCGAGCTGGTGACGCGAACCATCCTTGAACACTGTACCATCCGCGGATGGACGGCACACGCCCTGAATGTCCGGACCAACCATGTCCACATCGTCGTCACCTGCCCCAGCTACCGTCCAGAGGTGGCGATGAATCAGTTCAAATCCTGGTGCACCCGCCACCTCCGCGAGGCCGGCTTGGTGAGCATGGCCACTCAAGTGTGGACGCATCACGGGAGCACCCGCTACCTCAACAGCGAAGCCAGCCTCGCAGCGGCGATGGATTACGTGGTGTACGGTCAGGACCGGCACGTCCCTTGAGTGCGATCCTCCAACTCCATGAGAACGTTCGTTGCGATGTCTTGGCTACGTCGCTGACGCTCCACTGATCCCGTCGCTCGCGCTCCGGGCTCGTTGGCGCTTTCCCGCGTTCTTATCCTCAACAAGTCCCGAGCGCAGGCCAGCGCTTCCCAACGAGCCCCAAGCGCGAGCGCGGGGTGGGCAGCGTGACGACCACGCCCCCCCGCCAACCCGTTCCCGCCATCGCCATCCTCGCGGTTTGGCCACGTCGCTAACGCTCCACCATCCCGTCGCTCGCGCTGCGGGCTCGTTGGCGCACCCAACGAGCCCCAAGCGCGAGCGCGGGGTGGGCAGCGTGACAACCACGCCCCCCGCCAACCCATTCCCGCCATCACCAACCTCGCGGTTTGGCTACGTCGCTGACGCTCCACCATCCCGTCGCTCGCGCTCCGGGCTCGTTGGCGCAATCCGTCGCTCGCGCTCCGGGCTCGTTGGCGCTTTCCGGCGTTCTCATCCTCAACAAGTCCCGAGCGCAGGCCAGCGCTTCCCAACGAGCCCCAAGCGCAAGCGCGGGGTGGGCAGCGTGACGACCACGCCCCCCGCCAACCCATTCCCGGCATCACCAACCTCGCGGTTTGGCCACGTCGCTGACGCTCCACTGATCCCGTCGCTCGCGCTCCGGGCTCGTTGGCGCAATCCGTCACTCGCGTTCCGGGCTCGTTGGCCTAATGCCTCGCTCGCGCTCCGGGCTCGTTCGCGTGATTCGTCGCTCGAGATCCGGGCTCGTTGACGCAATCCGGCGCTTGCGTTCGGGGCTTGCTGGCCTTCTCGGTCAAGTCTGGAGTCGCGGCGCGACGGGCTCACGCGGAAGGTACTGGCCACCACAGCCCTGCCCAATAAAGCGGTAGTTCTCGACAAGCTGACGCCCGCGGCTGAAGGTGTGCTCCGCGAAGCCTGCCAACGACCAGCCCTGGTAGGGATTCCAGTCACAGTGCGTTTCCATCTTCCGCCAGTCGACCTTGATCTTGTGGGTGGGATGGATGATCGCCAGGTCGGCATCGCTGCCCGGCTGGATCACACCTTTGCGTGGATAGAGCCCCATCAGCCGGGCGGGGTTGGTGCAACAGGCGGCCACAAGCTGCCGCAGCGTCAGCCGGGCGGCGAGCACGCCGCGCGTATAGATCAGCGGCACCATCGTCTCCAGACCGGGCATGCCGTTGGGCAATTTCGTCCAGTCGCCGCCCCAGCGATCTTTCTGTGCCCGAGTGAAACTGCACGTATCCGTGGACACGACCGCGACCTCGCCGCGGCGCAACCCCTGCCAAAGCCGCAGTCCATCGGCCTCGGTCTTGACCTGCGGGCTCGTCGCGTACAGGTGGCCATCCTTCCCGCGGAACACCGACTCGTCGAGCACGAGGTACTGCGGACAGGTTTCCGACCAGACGTCGATGCCGCGGCGGCGAGCATGGCGCACCAGGTCGGCCCCCTCACCGGTGGACATGTGCACGATGTATAGCCGACCGCCGGTCACCTCGGCCCACTTGATGGCCCGTTGGATGGCCTCGGCCTCGATGAAGCTCGGTCGCGTCATCGCGTGCAGAAGCACACCATGACGCTTCATCGCCGCCGGGTGGTGCTGCCGGGCGACGAGCAGATCGAGCACGGCACACGATTCCGCATGCACCAGCAATGTGCCGCCGACTTGCCGCATCATCTCCAGGGCCCCGAAGATCTGCCCGTCGTCCGATTGCCAGCCCTCGCGGGCGTAAATCATGAACTGCTTGAACGTCGGGATGCCCAACCGGACCATCTCCGGCACCTGCCGCAAATGCCGTTCGCCACGCGTCAGGCACATGTGGAAGCCGTAGTCGATGTGGCTCACACCGTCGGCCTTCCTGATCCAGTTGTCGAAGGCATCGTGCAGGGTGTCGTCACCGTAGGGCGTAGCAAAATCGATGATCGTGGTTACCCCCCCACGGGCGGCGGCACGGGTACCGCTGTCAAAGTTGTCAGAGGTGACCGTATCGCAGACCGCCAGATCGAGGTGCACGTGCATGTCGATGGCACCGGGCAGAACGTAGCGTCCGGCAACGTCAACGATCCGGGTGGCCGGGCTTGCCTGACGTGCCAACCCCTTGGCTACAGCGACGATCCGCTCACCGCGGATAGCGACGTCCGCGCGCTGTTTGCCCTCCGCGGAAACCACGGTGCCGCCCGCGATCACGGTGTCCCAATTCAAGAATCACCGTCCTCCCTGTTGCCCGTCACGGTATGCGAGACATCGCGCATCCGCAGCCGACCGAGAAGAGGTAAACTCGCAAATGGTCGCTTGCCCGGGTTGGACGTCCGATACTCCGGCACCGCCCCTTCTGTAACATCCTCGACCGCTACCAGCACATCGGGGTCGATCTGCCTGGCCATGCGGACAATGTTCTGGGTCTGGCGTCGGGGCACAATCACCAGGCAAACGGAGACCGGCCCTCTTCCCCCGCTGCCCACCAGCGTGGTCACACCCAGGTCGGCGAACCGGAGCCGCTCGGCGACCGCGTGGGCCGCGCCACGCGAGATGAGCTGCACGACCTGCATGCCCATCGCCAGCCGGCCCTCAATCCACATGCCCACCGCGTTACCCGTCGCGAAGCCGCCCGCGTAGGCGAACACGTTGATGAGACGATCCAGATGGGCGAATACGCCGGAGACCGCCGACAGCCAAATCAGTATCTCGAAAAAGCCAAGGACGACCGCCAGTTTGCGCCGCCCGCGGGTCACGCAGATAAGCCGAACCGTCCCGATGGAGACATCGCAAATCCGCGCACAGAAGATCAGCAGTGGCAGCCACGCGCCCACATCCGGTAAGACTCCGAAGCCCAACGTCATGGCCGAACCGTGCCTCCTCTCCTGGAACACCCTCGCCGGCCTCTCTGAATCCTACTGCAAGGCCCGTACGATGCAAACGACCGCAAGTGCTGGCCCCTGCGACGGGTGCATCCGCCGTTCAGTGGCAAGTTGCCAAAGGCGAAGTATCGAGGGTGGCATGGGTTGGTACTCCGATCATCATCATCGGCACATTCGTAAATCGCTCCGAGGGCGAAGCATCGAGGGTGGCATGGGTCGGTACTCCGACCCGTGGCCAAATGCGGACAACCACTGGTCTGGGTACAGACCAGTGCCACCCAGTGCCCCTGAAAT
>JAAYDF010000226.1 GCA_012729395.1 Phycisphaerae bacterium | reverse complement strand
GAGGCTCATTGAGCAGGCTCCGGTATTCGAGTCGGCACCGGAGCCGGAAATGGCCGCGGCGCAGGAGGAGGAGCCGAAGGGTAAGGGCCGGGGGCCCGCCCAGTCGGAGCTGCTGCTCCAGATTGCGCTGGCGACATGTGAACTGTGGCACAGCCCGGGCGCGGATGATTCCGAAGCATACGCCAGCGTCAGCGGCACAGAGGGCCGACGATGCAGCTGGGCGATCAACTCAAAAGCGTTCCGCCGGTGGCTGTCCGCAGCGTTCTTCCAGGAGCACGAGAAGGTAGCGAACGCGCAGGCGCTGCAGGACGCGATCACCACGCTGTCAGGTATCGCTCTGCACAAGGGGGAGGAGCACACGCCGTATATCCGGGTGGCCGGCGACGGCCTGCACGACGTTTGGCTTGACCTGTGTGACGAGAGCTGGCAGACATTGCAGATCACGGCCGACGGCTGGCGCGTCCGCCCGGGTGCCGAGTCACCACGATTCATCCGGCGGCGGGGCATGTTACCGCTGGCGAAACCGGAGCTCGAAGGCGACTGGCAGGAACTTCGAGATTTAGTGAACGTGCCCGACGACGACGACTGGGCGCTCGTCACGGCCTGGCTGGTGGGTGCAGTTCACCCAAAGGGCCCGTATCCGATTCTCGTGGTTGAGGGGGAGCAAGGGTCAGCCAAGAGCACGTTGTGCCGCATGTTGCGTGCTCTGATAGATCCCAACCAAGCCGCACTGCGTCGCCCACCCAAGGAAGAGCGAGATTGCATGATTGCAGCCTGCAACTCGTGGCTGGTGGGGTTCGATAACTTGAGCGGTTTGCCGAACGCGCTGTCTGATTGTCTGTGTGCGTTGGCCACGGGTGGCGGATTCGCAACGAGGGAGTTGTACTCGGACGCAGACGAGAAGTTATTCTCCGGTGCCCGGCCGATCCTGTGCAACGGGATCGACAGCCCGGCGAGCCGCCCCGACCTCCTGGATCGTTCAATCCAGATCGTACTGCCCACCATTCCCGACCACATGCGTATGCAGGAGGTCGAGCTGTGGGCACAATTCGAGGCCGCCCGTGGGCGCCTGCTGGGGCTGGTCTGTGACGCTGTCAGTATGGCCCTCAAGCGGCGATCGCAGATCACCCTGACCACGATGCCCCGCATGGCAGATTTCGCTACATGGGCGACGGCCGCCGAGCCGGCCCTGCCCGTCGCCGAGGGGGCCTTCCTAAGTGCCTACAGCCGGAACAGGGAGTCAGCGGTCGACCTGGCAATCGAGGCGTCCCCTGTGGGCACAGCCCTCGTGCAGCTCGTGCAGGAGGGGGAGCACTGGGCGGGTACGGCGACGGAGTTACTGGTTGCCCTGGGGGAGATTGTTGGCGAGAAGAGTAGCAGGCGTCAGGGGTGGCCGGCCAGCCCGCGGGGCCTGGCGGCTGCCCTGCGTCGTCTACAGCCGGAACTGCGGCGACGAGGTGTGGAGATCACCACAACCAGGACCGAGCGTTGCAGGCAGATCATCATCGTGCACGCGGACCATGACGCAAACGGTGACGGGCATGACGCAAACCCAAAACCCGTTGCGTCATTAGAAAACGGCCCTGACGCTATCGAAAACGGCGATCATGACGCAAATGACGGTCATGACGGTTCAATCCCTACTCTTTCTAATCGTGACCTGTTCAATGGAGCACGGGTATACTACAGCCCGTCCGGGGAGCCCGAGACGGCAGTTCAGCGTGCGGAACGGTACAGGGCAGAGATGGCATTAACGAGGGCGTAACAATGGCTAGCGTAGTCAGCGATCCCGGTGGGTTCAAACGCATCATGTTCTTCGACCGCCACGGGAAGCGATGGGCGGTCAGGCTCGGGAAGGTGAGCGAGCGGCAGGCGCTGCATGTCAAGCTGAAGATTGAAGACCTCGTGGCTGCCGGCATTCAGGGCGGCGCACCGAAGGACGAGACGGCCCGGTGGGTGGCTGAACTCGATCCCGTCCTACGTGCCCGGCTGGCCCGCACGCACCTCGTGGCCGGCCGTGACGTGGCCACGCTGGCAGACTTCATCGACGCCTATGTCGGCACCAGGAAGGACGTCAAGGGGGCTACCCGGCTGGTCTACGGCCGTACGCGAAAGCACCTGGTTGATCACTTTGGTGCTGAGAAGCCCGTCGCATCCTTCACCACGGCCGACGCCGACGCCTTCCAGACCTATCTGCTCGGCAGGCTGGCCCTGAACACCACCCGGCGCACGATCGGCTACTGCAAGCAGTTCTTCGACGCTGCCCAGCGTCAGGGCCTGGTGACGTGCAACCCGTTCGAGGACCAGAAGGCCAGCGTAGTGCGCGTCGAGGACAAGTTCCATTACGTCACCCGGCAGGATACCGACCGGCTGCTCGAGGTCTGCCCTGACGCCCAGTGGCGACTGCTGATCGTCCTGGCCCGCTACGGGGGCCTGCGTGTGCCTTCCGAGCCGCTGGCCTTGACCTGGGATTGTGTGGACTGGGAGCAGATGCGTCTGCGCGTTGTCAGCCCGAAGACTGCCCACCACGCCGGCGGCGATTATCGCATGATCCCGATGTTCCCTGAACTCGTGGAGCCCCTGCGTCAGGTGTTCGAGGAAGCGGAGGTCGGGAGCCGGTACGTGATTACCCGGTACCGTACCAAGGTGGACAACTACAACAACCTGTCCACGCACCTCAAGCGTCTGATCCGGCGTGCCCGCTTGACCGTCTGGCCCAAGCCCTGGGTCAACATGCGGTCCAGCCGGTCTATCGAGCTGAACGACGAGTATCCGGGGCATGTTGCGGCTAGGTGGCTAGGGCATAGCCCGCAGACTGCCGCCAAGCACTACCTCAACACCCGTGACGATCACTTCACCCGAGCCGTTACCACCACATACCACCCGGCGCAAAATCCGGCGCAGTACTTGCAGGAAAGCACCGGAAACCACGGTAAAGCCGTGCCAGACGATGCTGGCGGATCGGCCGTAAGTTCCGACGCTTTCCGGGGTTTACCGAATACTTCCGACATGCTCCAAGACGACCCATTGGGCGATACTGGACTTGAACCAGTGACCTCTTGCATGTCGAGCAAGCGCTCTAGCCAACTGAGCTAATCGCCCATCGCAACCCTGACCATTATTCTGCCGAGCCCCCACCCTGTCAAGGGCCGCGT
>JAAYDF010000225.1 GCA_012729395.1 Phycisphaerae bacterium | reverse complement strand
GCATCTGACGTGTCGGCATCCGATCCCGTCCGTTACCGTGACCTGCCGACCGGGCCGCCCGCCCCGACCGGCGATCCGCTCATCGACGAGGTTCGGGCCATCAAGTACGAATTGTCCGCTCGTTTCGACCACGACGTTGAAAGGCTTGGCGCCCATCTCAAAGCGGTCCAGGAGGACATCGCTCAACGCGAACCCCAGCGAATCATTCGCCAACCGAGGCAGGAGCGATAGCGCCGGTTCATGTGGCTGCCGGCCGTCCAAGCATTCACCCAACTGGGTGGCGAGCGTGGCTTTCTTGTCTCCTGACTACTGACTCATGCCTCTGTGCCTTCTGCCTTTGTGCCTACCGCCTACTTCCTTTCCTCGCCTTCTCCACCACCCGCTCGAACTCCTTGCCGCCCTCACGGAAAAAGGCGATCTCCTCCTCCGGCGTCATATCGCGAACCTGCCTGCGGATCTTGCGCTGGGCGGCTCGTTTCATCTCTACGCAATCAAATTTCTTCGCGGTCTTCATAGTCGATGACCTCCCGAGGCGATCGAATCTCGACCGCCCGGTAATTGTTCAGGGCGTTCACACCATTATAGAGCCGGATCTTCTCGAAGTGCACAATGTGCCGGAAGTTCCAGCTCACGATCAGGTCCGCTCCCCAAACGGTGGCCGCCGCCACGTGCCCAGCATCATCCGCCCAATCCGACCCCAGGATGCCCGCCGACAGGTACGCCTCGCGCAGGGCCAGCACCCGCTCGTCGAAGGCCACCAGGCGCATGTGCCCCGCCTGCGCGCCGAAGTACTGCCGGACGCGGGCCGGTGCCCGCGCGATCTCCTGGCGCACAATGTCCGAGACCAGCAGTTCAAAGCGGCCCTGGCCAACCAGCTTGAAGAACGCCTTACTGGCCGTCGCGAACTCGGGGTCGAACACCCCACCGTACACCGAGGTATCCACATACGCCAGAATACCCATACCACCCTCTCCACTGCCTACTGCCTCTGTGCCTTCCTTACCTGGATTCCTCGCTTCGCTCGGGGCAGGAAGGGCACAGTGTAGAAGAACACAGGGCAAAGGGTAACGCAATCAGTCCACGCCGCCACCCGAAGGTTCCGCATCGAGCAGACCTGCTCAAACAGGTTCTTCACGCGGTGCACGGGCGCTTCGCTCCTTCGTCGCCGCCTGCTTCGACCAGCCGCCGACCATTCGCCCGCACTCGTTGAGGCTCATGCAGCAGTATTCATACTGGCGCGGCGTGAGCAGCGTGCGGTCGGTGGCCATGCGGATCAACCAACGCAACACCTCAATGTCCCGGTTGGCCCGGGCCAGCAACTCCACCTTGCGCGGCGAGTACGCCGCCTCGACCAGCACCTCCAGGATGTTCAGCACGCGGTCGGCGATGCGTTGGCCAAAGACGAAGCGCTGGTTCTTCGGGAAGCTGTCCACCCGCTCCAGCAGCCACTTCGTCACGTCATACCACTTGACCAGGAGGACCGGCGGTTCGTTGCGGGAATCTCCGCTGATCCGGCGCGTGCGCATGGCTCAAAAAATCCGCGCGCCGCCTGCGGCGGCGAAGAAAAAGGGTAAGAGGGCCAAAGCCCAGAGGGCTATCTTCGAAGCCCCCTTCGCCGACGCAGCACCCCTATCCCTCCAAACGCCAGTAACGCCATTGTACCTGGCTCAGGAACCTCGGAGACGCGGAACCCGATGCTGTCGTACTCGTCCGACGGGAAGTAGTGGTAGCGACCCGACGCGAGCAGGTAGTAGTCGTTGAGGCTGAACGACCCGCCCCGCAAGCCGCGATACGAACCGTAAAGCACAGCTTCATTCCATTCCCACACGTTGCCGCCCTGATCGAACGTGCCGTAGGGGCTGTCGGAGTTCTGGAACTCGCCCGCCACCGTCGTATAGTACGGCGAGTCGATCGGGGACGGACTGCCGTAGTAGTTCGCGTTGTTGCCGGAGGCGTCGGACAGATCACGGCCCGGCACGCTGTCGCTGCTCGTGGGGTAGTTGAAGTAGTTGCCCGTCACGCCGTCGTTCTTGTGGTACGCGGCCTTGTACCACTCGTCCTCGCTCGTGATCGCCCACTTCCAGTCCGACTCGCGGTTGACGGCCAGAAGCTGGGCATTCGTCGTAGCGCCATTGAGGTAGTACGCCCCGTCCTCGGTGGTGCTCAGGCCCTGCGGACCCGTCGGCTGGCCGTTGTGCAGCCAGTTGGCAAACCGCGCCGAGTCGCCCCACGAAACGCAGTTCACCGGCCGATTGGCGTAGTCGCTCGCCACGCTGTACGTGTAGCTGCCCGAGATGCCGCTGCGCTGAATCTTGCAGCCGTAACTGCTCGACCACATGCTCGTGTTGTACAGCCCATAGGCGTCCGTCGCCGCCACCTTGTTGAGGAACTCTGTGTACTGCCCGGCGGTGACCTCGTACTTGCCGATGTTGTACGTGTAGTCCACCGCGCCGCAGATGCGGTCCGGGCCGTAGCCGCCGTAGCTCTGGCCGGACCATTCACCCGCGTTGCCCGGATTGCCCACCCGCACAGTCTCGATGTTCACCGCGAACGCCGTGCCGGCCAGAAGAGCAACCCACACAATAACCGATACGCGCGAAACCAATGCGTTCATGCCCGACCTCCTCGCTGCAATATGTGTCCTGATGGGGGGTGCTTCTCCGCCTCCGCCAGGACGATGCCAAAGAGTACGCCCACGAAAAAAGACGACCGCCGCAAACACGGCAAATCGTCTCTCTCCCTTGAATTCTGCCCGGGGGAACCACCGAGCCGAACTCGTAGTATACCAGCTCCCTCCCTTTGCGCCTAGCTCTTCTTGGGGAAACGGTCTTCTGAGAACATCACCCCGCACGCCGACTTCCGCTTGGCCCTTTGCGCTCGCCTTCAACGTGGCAACGCCTCCCCCCGTGTCCTGGGAGTCTGCGTGCTCAGCAAGGCGCCCGCCGAAGACCGCAAGGCCATCGCCGAGACCTTCGAGCATCATGTGGGGCCGTTGGGTTGATGCGGAGCAATGGGGGTGGCGACAGGTACGCAGACACAGCCGCCCGCCCCGCATCTCTCTACTGATCACCTGCCCACCTGTTCAACTGCTCTCGCCCGAAGGGCGCGGGGCCGCTGGGCAGGTGAGCCTGATGCCTTGATGCGGTGCCGCCTGAAGATCGGCGGGCCCGGAGCTTACCGGTTGGAGAGGCTGCCCGCGTCAGGGTAGAATGGCAGCATGAGACCCGCATCTGACGTGTCGGCATCCGATCCCGTCCGTTACCGTGACCTGCCGACCGGGCCGCCCGCCCCGACCGGCGATCCGCTCATCGACG
>JAAYDF010000224.1 GCA_012729395.1 Phycisphaerae bacterium | reverse complement strand
CAAGTTGCCAAAAGCGAAGTATCGAGGGTGGCATGGGTCGGTACTCCGACCCGTGGCCAAACACGGACAACCACTGGTCTGGGTACAGACCAGTGCCACCCAGTGCCCCTGAAATTCGGATGCACCCGAAGGGATCGGCGCGGGCGAAGCGTGGGTCAGAGCAGCACGCGCAAGGAAGCGGTTCCTGCGAATCGAAGATGTCGCTTGTTTGTGTTTGGGGCTCTACTTGGTGTTTTCTGGTGTCGCCGGCGGTGGTGGCTACGGTGTCGCGATCGTCATGCTCGAGCGCCGCGGCCACTGGTGAATCGCGGATCGCGCAACAGCGAGAGCGGGTAACCACCGAGCCCGTCATCGGTACCGGAGACGCCAAGGGACAACCGGCGTTGCCAGCCTCGTGCGCCGACCGCCAGGATCACGCCCGCCAAGGCCAAGATGATGAGCACGGCGTCCGGTTCCGACCATGCGATCGCCGCGGGAATACCCGCACCCAGCGTTAGAAGAATGCCCGCGTGGAACAGATGCCGACTCCATCTCGACCGTGCCTGCATGGGTTGTCCTCCAAGGGGGGCCTGGGCCAAAGATGGGATCTGAGCGTCTCGTTGCCCCGGGCACCGCATCCCGCCGCAAGAGACTATCGTCCGGAAATGGGGCCGCCTTCAGCACAATGCGGCCGGTTTCTGGCAGAATCGCGATTTGGGGTGTAACCAGGGAGCCCCGGGCGCGCACGGTTGGCGTCCGGGCTCTCGCCAGGCCTGCGTTCCCGCCAAAGAATCAAGTGTGCGCTACCGCCAGAGCGTGTCGGACGGCTCAACCGCGACGGGGGCGACCGGCGGGTCGGCCGATCGCGAGGAAATCTCGAACGCCAGCGAAGGAGCCGTCTCGTCGAACCGCCGCCGAAGCTCGATCCGTGCCCAGTCGTCGGGCGGAATCATCACATGCCAGGCAACGTGCATCTCCCATTCCACCGAGAAGAACAGGTAGTGGGTCACAATGAGGATGTGCGGGGTGACCATCGTCCCCATCCACGTTGTCTCCCAGGTGATACCCAGTTCCGGGTGATTGGCCTCGAGCCAAGGGATGAACAGGCTCTGAATCTCGGTGGCCATCGCCCCGACGAGGTCCGGCTCGGCCGAGGTCAGCTTCACAGGCACCGTCACCGTCTCCACGGATCCGCCCCGTGTTCCCGTGATGACCGCCGAGATCGTCAGCCCCTCCTCGGGGAACGGACCCGCGGCAGGATCTTGCACGCCCGGGACCACAATCACCTCAGCCATCTCGCCCGGAAGGACAAGCTCCGGCTCGACGGTGGTATACGCCCCGGGCGCATCCACGGTGATCCGAATCGGCTCGGTCGAGCCAACGGCAGTTCCCGCGTTCTCCAGAGTCACCAACAGCACGCAGGCCTGACCGGGAATGGAATCCGTGATCTCCGTCGGAACAACCTGCATGGTGAATGGCGCGGCCGGCTCGGGCCAAGGCCAGATCCAATCGCAACCGGCCAAACCACATCCAAGGACCGCGACCATCAGCCATCGAGACATGAGGCATCTCCTGTGTGACGCATGAGACATCCGTTCTCAAGCCCAACAGGCTCCCATCCTGCCCGCAAGCAGGCATCGCGGCAAGTCTCGCCAGCTCGGCGTCTCTCCGCTCGCCAACGCCGGATGCCGCACGACCGGTGATCAAGCCCGCTGACCCATCCGGCCGACGGTCGAGATGCTCGTCTCAGGCCAATCTGAGCAGACAGCAGCTAGACCTCGAAGCGATCAACCCGCTGCCAAGAGAGCCATGACCCGCAAGCGGCGACGCAGGGCCGTCAAGCCGAAGCCAACGCATACCATCACCAGGGACGCAGGCTCCGGCGTCACGTGCCCCATGCCCGTTGCCGCCATCTCGAGATAGCCTACGTCGCCCGCGTCGAACCAGAGCTGGACACTCAGGAAGCCGGTCTCGGAATCGTTCAGAACCGCGCCGTCCTTGACTGAACCGTGCAGATATAATTCATCTAAATCCCATTCGTTGGGGGTTACGGCTCTACCAAGCCGCACATACGCCGTGCTGTGCCCTTCCGCATGCTCGCCGGGCTGTTCGGTCTGCAAGCTCAGGATGACTTCGTATGAGGCTGTCAGCATCACGACGCCGTCGGAGTTAGCCGTGAAGTAGCCATGGCGGCGGGCAAGGGTATCAGCGAACGAATCGGCGGCTGCAACACCGTCGGCCATCGCCCACACCGACGTCTGCAGCATGGTGCTCTGGGTGCTCGCGCTCGCCGTGGCCGTCGAGACTTGGGCGAACGCGGAAGTCGCCACACCCCAACCAGAGAGCACCTCGCTATCTTGATCACTATCGTTCTCGTTGGCGGCAAACGCGCCGGACTCACTCGTGCGTTCGGTCCAACTGATGTCACCGCTGATGCTCACCGGCCAATTGAGTCTGGCGCTGCCGTTGACCACGGCGGTCGCCCAAACCGACCCGGCGGCCGGCCCCATCAAGACACTGCACACCAACATGAGACACAGAAATCTTGGGTTGAAACGCATGGCTTTTCTCCTCCTCTGTCTACGACATGACCGCATCCGGCCACAAGTCGGGTGCTGAACGGGTATGATACAGCACAGCGTTGAATTGTCAACCTTCAACGATATAGTTCACCTCGTCTTGCATTGCGGCAGATAGAAACACGACCACGAAGCAGGACTTCCGCTGCCACTGTATTCACGGGAACGATGATCGGCGTATCATACGGTCTTGCGAGAACGGTCCTCGGTCCGCAGGTTCGGGCAAGGGGGCGGTCGCTCAAGGAGCATGGCACGGCAATGAGGAACATCGAGATCAAAGCCCGGTGCGTGGACTTGCCGGCGGCGGCGCAAGCAGCGGAGTCGCTCCCTGCCTCGCTGCACGGCGTGGAGTGGCAGCGCGATGTGTACTTTGCCTGCTCGGCAGGCCGGCTGAAGCTGCGTATGCGTCGCCCGACCGAGGGCAGCCCGCCGCGTGCCGAGCTGGCCGGCGAAGTGTGCGAGCTGATCGGCTATCACCGCGGCGACGCCGCCCGACCGCGAGCCAGCGACTACCGCATCGTGCCCGTACCCGACGGCCAAGCGATGGAGCCCGTACTCCGCGAGGCCCTCGGCGTGACCGGTGAGGTGGTCAAGCGCCGGATGGTGTACCTGTTCCGCAACGTACGCATCCACCTGGACGCGGTGGAGGGATTGGGATCCTTCATCGAGTTCGAGGCGGTCCTCACCAACCCGCCCGACGAAGCCGCCGCTCCCGCGCTGATCGAGCGCCTCATGACGACCTTCGGCATCGGTCCGGCGGACCTCCTCGCGGGTTCGTACGCGGATCTCAGTCGCTGAAACCCGCGTCGATCCACGGGACAATTGCCGATCACCCGCCAAGGAACCGCGACGGGCAGAGTGTTTCACGCAACGGGATAGCCGCCGCCGTCTCGGGTGGCCGGCCAACTCGCAAGGAACGCGCCGGTCGCCACAGCCTGCCCGCCGTGGTGGATGTGCGACCGTGATGATTCGTCGTGAGCCGCTCCAGCCGTGAGCCTATCGCACCTCAAGTGCCGCCCCCGGCAGACCGAAGCGTACAGATGAGGGTCTGGTCTGGCCGCGACCGGCAGGGACGTCCCTGCGCGGTGGTCCGCGGCACGGCCTGTTGGAGTCTGCCATGCGCATGCGGGTTATCGGGCCAGGGTGGCGACGGCGACACATGTGCCGCGGGCTGACGCTGCTGGAGTGCACGCTCGCTCTGGTGATCGTGCCCATGGCGGTGACGGCGGTGGTGATGGCGGTCGTCGCGGGCCAGGCTCAAGCGGCCGAGTCGCTGCGCCAAACGCGCGGGGCCATGCTCGGCGAGGCCCTGATGGAGCAGGCCCTGGCCCTCGATTACGACGAGATATCGGGCTTCTGCGGCAGCTTCAGCGAGTCGCCGGGCACGCTCAAGGATCCACACGGCGTCATCTACCCGGCCGGCTTGCAGGCCTTCCAGCGCACGCTCACCT
>JAAYDF010000223.1 GCA_012729395.1 Phycisphaerae bacterium | reverse complement strand
CGGGTGGCGCGGTTGATCTAGGAGGGGGGAAGGTGACCATCTCGCGCAAGGTCGGGCCGCATATCATCGGGGGCACCAGTGTTCCCATCGGGCAGCCGACGTTCGTTAAGCTTGTTGACGTCTCGGTTGAATACTATCGCGAGATTCGTGCCATCGTCGGGCCAGATGTGCTGATCGAGGTACGCTGGGCCGAGCCCAACGACTATCAGCCGCTGGACGATCCGGAGCGCAGGGCGCAAGAGTGGTGGAACAAACGCAAGGGGTGGATCCTCGCCGTTCCGGCCAGCGACAATGTCGTGTACGCCGGATATAACGAGATCGGCGACGAAAAGGCCGAGGCGTTCTGCCTGTTTGAGGTGGAACGGATGCGCTGCTTGCACGAGTGGGATCGATCCGCGGCTGTGTTCAGCCTGGGCGTCGGGTGCCCCGGCGATATTGGGTTGTGGGGCGTCTACGATCCCGTGATCAGGGCAATGCGGCCTCGGGACGTCATCGATCTGCACGAGTACTGGGTAGATAACGCTGACGTTGACAACGTGTGGCACGTCTGCCGGTTCACCATTCCAGAAATCGCAGTGCACCTGGTCGGCAAGCGCATTGTCGTCAGCGAGATCGGACGTGATGTGGTCGAGAGCAAAGGTCGGCCCGGCTGGCAACACACGACCAACGCTGAGGGGTTCTTGGCCGATCTGGAGAAGGCGGGGCGTAAGTACCACGACCAGCCGAACGTGGTCGGGTGTGCCGTCTTTCAGCTCGGCAGTGCGGACGTGCGCTGGCGCCCGTTCAACTGCTACGGCATCTGGCCGACGGTGGTTTATGACTATGGCGAGGCCATCGTACCAGCGCCTGCTTCGTCGGCAGACACCTTGGCGCTCGTGCCGCCCATTGACCGGGCCGACATCGTGCGCATCACGCGGGGCTTTGACCCGGCCATACCCCACTATGGCATCGACTACAGTTGCCTCGTGGGCAGGCCGGTCTACGCGGCCTGTGACGGCATGGCGCGCGTGCTCACCGACACCGCAGCCAATGGGGGCTTCGGGCGGTATGTGCGCATCGAAACGCCAAACTATCGGGTGTATACCGCGCACCTGAGCGAGTGGTTGGTAGATGACGGCGCGCAGGTGAGAGCCGGCCTGCGCATCGGGCTGAGTGGCAACACGGGCAACTCCACCGGGCCACACTTGCACTTTGAGGTGCGGCGCAACGCGGGCAGCTCGCATTTGCACGGGGCGATTGACCCCGAGCCGCTGATCGTGTGGGCGGTCGATGAGCCGCCGGTGGCGGAACCCTACCTGCCGACCAATGACCCGTTCACGCAGGCGGCCAGCACGGAGAAGGAACGGTACACGAAAATCAGATGGTGGATTGAGGAACGGCGGCGGCAGTACGAGGCCGGCGCTATCGCGTATGCGGACCAGATTGACGCGGCGCTGATCGAGCAGATGTATACGTGGGAGGGTTCACTGACGTGACGGTTCAGGTGCTCCGCCCGAGGACAAGGGTGCTGCGGGCGCCTCCGATCTCACAGGTGGAGATCGGCAGGGCGCAGACCGCCCCTCCTCCTCCCTGGTGGTATGTTGAAGGCAAGACGTGCGTGGCGGCATACCAGCCCAAGGGCGCAGCGAGCTACACGGCCAGCAAGATCAACCTGGCGAGCCCGGGGACGTATGATGCCGTGCCGTTGGGAGCAGAACCGCTATGGGATTCCGGCGGCTGGTACAACTGTCCGGGCATGAAGGTTGATGGGTTTACCACGGTTGAGGGGCATGCCTATTCTTTGATCATAAGGACAAACAACTATTCCAAGTTCGCATTGATGGCGTCTGTTGCGGCGTGGGAGATCTATACGAGAGATGATTCGTGGCACGCTTTTGGCCCGTGGACCGGCAACATCTCGGGCGGCGCTACGGGCGACGTGGTGATGTGCATAACGTCAGGGGATGGCACAAGTCAGGAAGCTGGATACCGAAACGGCATTATGACCAAAACCAACTGGACAACCTATAGCACAGTGGGCGGACTCGCTTGCACTTTGTTTCCGTTAAGAAACATGACCACGTATGCGATGGCTGCAGCGTTGTATTCAGACAGGCTCACGGAAGAACAAGTCGCAACGGTTTCAGCGGCGATGGCCGCACTATAGGAGGCCTACATGGCTACGCCAGCAGATTTTACGGTTCGGGCACGGGACGAAATGTACTCGATCTACACGGCCTATCAGTCGCTCCGGCGCAGAGTGGATGACCTGACCGACGAGGTGACGGCAGCGGGCGGCGCGGTGGGTCTGTATGGAGCGGATGGAACGGGGTTTCCGGAGCAGGGCGACGGCTTTGACTTTGGCGATATGGCTGCGGCGTTCACGAATCTGACCAGCCTGGTGGGCGTGCCAAGCACAGCGCAGAAGCAGACGATCATCCGCTGTCGCAGATAGCCCGGAGGCGTTCATATGGCAAACTACGCGGTCCCGATCAAGAGCGAGGCGTTTCGGCTTTCGCTGGTCCTGTTCAAGGACGGGATAGCCGTCACCACGCCGACCCTGGCGGCAGGAGACGTCAAGGTGTCCAAGGACTATGGGGCGTTGGCGAGCATCGCGACGCTCCCGTCCGAGTCCCCGCCTGGAAGCGGCCTGCTGCAGGTGGATCTGTCCGCAGACGAGATGAACGCAGACGCCGTGACGGTGATCTTTCATGATGCGGCAGGCGATGAGTGGGACGACTGCGTGGTGTCACTGTATCCCTCCGCGACAGCGCTTGGCGTGACGGCTGTAGTCGTTTGTCCGGTGGCTGAGGACGGCGTCACGGTTACGACAGTGCAGGGCGACGATTATGACGTTGACAATGGCCGTCAGATCACGTGGACAGTGTCTACGCCGGCCACTCTCGCCGGGGGCGCGATCACCGTGGTGATCGATGGGGTGGGCGAGTTCGCAGGTGCCGTGCTGAGCGAGACGCAGGTGCAATTGGAGTTGACGGCTGCGGAATCGCTATCCATCCCGGACAAACGGAACCACTACAGTGTGGTGTTGACGGACGTGGGCGGGAAGGTGACCACGCTGGTACGGGGCACCTGGTGGAGCCTTAAGAAGCACGACGACTAGGGTTGTGGGCTGCCAATCTGCTCTGCGGCTGTAAAGTCGGCGGTATCCATGAGCCATGCGGCCGGCTCTCGGAGCATGTGCCTCGAGCCCTTAACATCTTTGGCCCAAATGCCCGCGAGCACTCTGCCGTTTTGGGGTTGATTTCTCGACTCGCCTGCTATGAAATACATAGGACGTAGGTTCGTCGCCGCGTCGTGTTCACCGCCGCCGCCGGGTTGCCCCCCGGCGGTTGAGCTTTTTTCTAGGCATGTCGTGCCTCCCGTGGCTCTGCGCCCAAGACGCGCGCTATCGCTTGGGTCTACTCACCTGCCAACTCTGCAAGCAGGGGGGCGCCCACGTGCCAGGCGCGCATCTCTGCCAGGATGCGCTCGCCTACTTCGCGCACAAGCAAAGCGTTTGCACTCCGCGCAATGGGCACTCGGGCCCCCATGACGGACACTCGGCACAACTGCACCTCGAGGTTTTCCATTGCCCCTCCTGTGAATAAGAAGAGCCCCGCACTGTGCGGGGCTTCTGCTATGTACCAGTCAAACGGGGGCAAAATGCTACCGCATCGCGGAAAACTCACGCAGTTTTCTCATGGCCACTGACCGCGCTTTCGGGTCGCACCGTCGCCGTCCTGACTCAGGAGCGCTTCGCGCTCGCGGGGTGTAAGCCGCTCTATCAGGGCCAGGAGGTCTAGGCTCAGGTCGGCGAGTGCCAGCCACACGGGACCTACTGGCCCCCAGTGGCGGGTCCTACTGTGCGCAGGTCGAAAAGGAATAAGGACGGCGCTCGTTCGCTTTCGAACGTTGCCGTCCTTATCTCTTCATTAACTCCAGAGCCTCTGCGAACGCTTGTAGTGCTGGGTGTGCGTGAAATATGCCCCTGACTGGACTCGAACCAGT
>JAAYDF010000222.1 GCA_012729395.1 Phycisphaerae bacterium | reverse complement strand
GTCGTCCCTGAAAAATGTTAAAAGCCCAATGTTTTGGGGCTGCAATGTCGCTTGGCGGGGTGTATATTTTGCAAGGAAACCACGGATGGCTTGCCAGAACCTTGCAATTTGGGAACGGATTCCATGAAACCCAAGCCTCAGCCTTGCGACGTTTTTCAGCTATTCCAGGCCCATTTCGATCAGATTCTCAACCCCGCCCACGAGTTGATTCAGCTGGCTCGGAAGATCGACTGGCCACGTTTCGACGCGGCTTTCGCGGGCAGTTACAGCCAGGACATGGGGGCTCCGGCCAAGGCCACTCGGCTGATGGTCGGCATTCAGTACCTCAAGTACACGTTCAATCAATCGGACGAGTCGGTGGTGGCACGTTGGGTGGAGAACCCGTATTGGCAGTACTTCTGCGGCTACACGCACATGCAGCACGAGTGCCCGCTTCATCCGAGCAGCCTGAGCCGCTGGCGAGGCCGGGTGGGGCCTGAGCGGTTGGAAGAGTTGCTCAAAGAAACCATCAGCCTGGCGTTGCGTGAAAAGCAGTTGTCCACGCGAGATCTCCAGCAGATCAATGTGGATACGACCGTTCAAGAGAAGAACGTGACCTATCCGACCGACTCGAAGCTGTTGTACAAGGCTTTGGTCAAGTTGGTGGCGGCGGCCAAGTCGCGGGGCATCTGGTTGCGGCAGTCGTACGTTCGGGTAGGCAAGAAGGCAGCGGTCATGGCCGGCCGCTACGCCCACGCCAAGCAGTATCGGCGGATGCGTCGGCAACTGCGTAAGCTTCGCACCTACGTGGGTCGGCTGATTCGAGACATTCGTCGTAACGCCGGTGAACTGGACGAAGATCTGGCTGCGCTGTTGTCGCGTGCGGAGCGCATTCGCCAGCAACAGCGGCAGGATTCGCACAAGCTCTACAGCCTGCACGAACCGGAGGTTCAGTGCATCAGCAAGGGTAAAGCCCACAAACGTTACGAATTCGGCCAGAAAGTGGCCCTGGCGACCACCAACCGCAGCAATTGGATCGTGGCCTCACAACTGATGGCCAGTAATCCCTACGACGGACATACGCTGAACGCAACCATCACGTCGGCCGAGTCGAATACCGGCGTCCCCATCACCGATGCGTACGTGGACAAGGGGTATCGTGGGCATGATTACACCGGCAGCGCTCAGATTCACGTGGCCGGCCAAAGCAGCCACGGTTGCTCGCGATCCGAACGACGGCGTCGGCGAAGGCGTAGTGCCATAGAGCCGAAGATCGGCCACCTCAAGAGCGACCACCGGATGGACCGGTGCTTCCTGGCAGGATTAAGAGGCGATGCGATCAACGCGGTGCTGGCCGCCGCTGGGGCCAATCTGCGCAAACTGCTCCGGTGGTTCTTTTTTGCGCTAATTCGCCGGCTGAGGAGCGAGATTCTCCTGCTCCAAAGCCCGAATTCAGCCCTCGGCTACGCCGCCTGATGGCCAGGATCAGGAGTCATCCGCCCACCCTCAGCCCGCGGATGGCCCGTGCCGACCGGAAAAAACCGCAAAGCGACTTTTTCAGGGACGACGAATTATCCTCAGTAACACAGTCTTCAATCCGAGCGGGAGAGCGAGAGGCGTAGATCCCGCCGCCGCTGGCCATGCTGAACCCGTTGCGCACGCTGAAACCTTCGACCACGCTTTCCGGACGTTCGCCGCTATGAAAATAGAACCCACGACTGGCACCCTCGCAATCGATCACGCAATGGGCTGCCCCGTTCACCGAGCGAAGCGCCACGGCCTTGCCGCCGAAGTCGAGGTTCACAATCCCCGCTCCCTGGTACAAGCCGTCGGCAACCAGCACTGTGTCGCCCGGTTGAGCGGCATCAAGGCCTGCCTGGATGGTCTCCTTCGGTCCGCAGGTTGCCCCATCCCAGGTCGCGCACAACCCCGACCATGCGTGCTGGCCCGAGGAACCATCGACATGAATGACCACCGACGCCGTCGCCGATGTGCCCACACACAGGCTGACTACGGCCACTCCGAACGCGGCATAAGCTGAGAACAAACGAAATGCGGACATGACGCAAGCTCTTCTTTCCGTGGCTCCTTGCAGCCGAACCACGAAGACGGACATCGATCCGCCGGCCACGCGCCAAGCCGCTTGAAGACAACTTATCCTGTGAGGCTGTCGTGGACGGATAATGCAATCAGTCTGCCACAATCGACCGGCAATTTTGACACCCCCAATCACATCCGCACCCGGCCAGTGAGCAAAACTACCCATTATTAGGCACGCACTCGCTCCAACAGTTACCCTACGCAACGGCTGCGAGCGGTTTGTGTGTCCGGGGCCAAAGCCGCTATGATGCTCTACGAGTGGCGATGGCCGGAGCTGCCCTGCGGCCAGGGTGATTCCGGAAGCCGAGCCTTCAATACTGCGAGACCCGCACGGAGCATGAGCAAGAAGATTCCAAGCAGGTTCCTGCGCGAATCGGGGACTGAGGCCTTCAACGGCAACGAGTTGCTGTTCAAGGGGGCGTTGGAAACGGAGGGCGGGGTCCACCTGATGACGGGGTACCCGGGCTCGCCGGTGGCGACGTTCTTCGACGTGCTGGCGGACTGCTCTGACCTGCTGAAGGAGCGGGGCATCGAGGCCCGACTGGCGAACAATGAAGCTTTGGCGGTGGCGGCGGCGAACGGTTTGCAGATGGGTCCGTTGCGTGCCTTGGTGGTGTTCAAGAGTGTCGGGCTGCACGTGGCCAGCGACGCGTTGGCTTTGGGCAACCTCGCGGGTCCGCACCCCGAGGGTGGGACGGTCATCGTGGTGGGTGACGACCCGTGGAGCGAGTCGACGCAGGTACCGGCGGACTCGCGTTTTCTGGCCCGCCACCTATTCCTTCCTGTGCTTGAGCCGAGCACGCCCCAGGAGATCAAGGACTTCGTCAATGTCGGTTTTCAGTTGTCGCGGGCGGCGGATCTGTACGTCGGCTACCTCATCACCACGACGCTGGCCGACGGCGGTGGTTCGGTTGTGTGCCGACCCAATCATTACCCGTTAACCAACACCAATCATCCCTACGAGCTGCAGACCTACAACCTGGACTTGGCCAACAAGGTTCTGCTTCCGCCGCGGACCGGCCGTCGTGAGCTGGAGTTGCCCGAGCGGTTTGAGCGACTCCATCGTGAGGTGGATCGGCTTGGGCTCAACCGGCTGCATGATGTGTCCGGCGTCGATGAGTTGCTGATTATCACCAGCGGCCTGGCCTATCAGTATGTACGGCAGGCGTTGTCGGACATCGGGCTGGACAAGCGGATTCCCATCCTCAAGCTGGCGGTCACCTACCCGTTAAACCGGCGGCGCATTGAACCTCTGCTGGCCCGGTTCAAGCACATCCTGGTCGTCGAGGAGCGGCGTTCGTTCATCGAGGATCAAGTAGCCGAGATCGCCATCCGCTTCTCCCAGTCGCGGCAGGGACCGATCGCCTCGTTGTGGGGCAAGCAGTTCCCCAAGGAGTCGAGCGGGTTCCCCTCGGCTCTGGGGCTGAACGCCTCGATTGTCGTGGACCGGTTGCCCCGCTTCCTGCGAGCGATCGACTCACCGCTGGCCCGTGTGGCCGCCAAGGACATCGACAGCGAGCTGAGCATCATCTCTCGGACATCTCGGCTGGAGGAGGATCTGTCGGCGCGTACGCCGACCTTCTGTCCCGGTTGTCCGCACCGCGATTCGGCCAGCGTGCTGTTGCAGATCAAGAGGCAGTTCGCGGACGAGGCCTACATGCGTCGCCGGCACGGATGCGGGGCGATCGATCTGGTGTTTCACGGGGACACCGGCTGCTACACCATGTTGATGTTTGAGCCGAACACGCCGTTGATGCACAACTACTCGGGAATGGGGCTTGGCGGGGGGACGGGCAGCGGCATCGACCCGTTCATCACCAACAAGCAGGTCGTGTTCATGGGTGACTCGACCTTCTTTCACTCGGGGATCACGGCGATCAGCAACTCGATCACCGGCCGGCAGGACATCACCTACATCATTTTGGCGAACGACACGACCGCGATGACGGGGCACCAGCCTTTACCCACCTTGTCGCAGGATCTGCTGGATCGGCCGATCCCCGCTCAAGAAATCGAGAATATCGTGGCGGCGGTGACCGGCCGAGCTTGTCCGGTCACCCGGGTGAACCCCGAGGACCGCAAGGCCTACCGTCGCACGCTGGAGCAGACCATCCTGGCCGACGGCGTGAAGGTGCTGATCGCCGACAAGGAATGCGGCATCACCTTCCACCGCAAGCGGATGCGGGCCGAGCGGGCCGAGCAGAGCAAGATCGGGTTTGTGCGCCGGCAGGTACAGATGAATGTCACCCCGGAGGTCTGCGAGTACTGCCTGGAGTGCACGAACAACACCGGTTGTCCGGGCTTGACGGTCGTTAGCACGGACTACGGTCCGAAGATCCAGACGGATCTTTCGTGGTGCGTGAATGACGGGGCCTGTGCCCGGGTGGACGCGTGCCCGTCGTTCGAGGAGGTGATCATCACGCGGCGGCGGCCTCCGACCCCCCGCGGTCACAAGATCATGCTGGAGGACATTCCCGACGTTCCGGTGCGCCGCAGCGAGCGGGTCTGGCGGGCATGGCTGGCGGGCGTGGGCGGGATGGGCATCGGCACGGCGGCGAGCATTCTGGTGGTGGCGGGTCAGCACGAGGGCTACAGCGTTCAGTTCAGCGACAAGAAGGGGTTGGCGATCCGGAATGGGTCGGTCTACTCGCAGATTATCTTCTCGCCCACGGGGCAGTCGGCGGGCATGACCCTCGGGTACGGCAAAGCCGATCTGCTCATCGGGCTGGATCCGCTCGAAGCGGTGCGGGCGGTCAACGCGAAGGAGAAGTTCCGCGTCGCCGATCCCGAGCGCACCGCCACGGTGGTCAACACCGATGCGAGCCCGACCATCCGCATGCTGTTGGGCCAAGACTCCATCAACGTCGAGCGGCTGGAGGCCGCGCTGCGGCAGGTGAGCCGGCCGGGCATGTACTTCTCCGCTCGCATCACCTCGCTCTGCGAGCGCATCTTCGGCACCAAGCTGTACGCCAACATCACCATGCTGGGTGTCGCGTACCAGCGTGGGCTGATTCCCGTCTCGCTCGAATCGCTCAAGGAGGGGATCCGGCAGACGATCCGTGCGGACTTCAAGAAGAACTTGCGAGCGTTCGACGTGGGCCGCAAGCTGGTCAGTCGGCCGGACCTGTTCGCCGACCTGTTTGGCGAGCAGCAGGCCGGCCCGCGCACGCTGGCCCGGACGGTACGCGAGAAGGCCGCGTATCTGAACATGCGGCGACTGGGCAAGAGGCGGGCCCTGCGAGGCGATCGTCCCGGGGTGGGCGGCCGGCGAAGGCTTCCCGACACCAAGCTCGCCCGGGCCTACAAGCACATGGTCTTCACCACCTTGCGGGCCTGCCGCGAGTTGGATCGCGAGAGCATGAGTGACCTCGCCATCCGCATTTACGATCTCATCGAGTGGGGCGGTCTGCGCTACGCTCGCCGGTACGTCGAGCGCATTCGCCGGACCTTCCTGGCCGACAGCGAGACTCACGGCTTCGCCGCCACCCGGGCAGTCATCTGGAACCTCGCCAAGCTCATGCTCATCAAGGATGAGTTCTGCGTCGCGCACCTGCTGACCCGCTTCGAGAAACTGCGGCGTGACCGGCAGCGTTACAACGTGAACCCGGCCAACGGCGACCGGATCCGTTACCGGCGGACGTTCCATCCGCGGTTTTTCGGGCGGCAGGTTGATATTCGGACTCCCCATTGGACGCTTTACGTGCTGCGTAATCTGCGTTTTCTGCGTCGAGTGATTCCCCGGTGGCGTCACGAGGAGCGTCTGTTCCTGGCGTGGTACGAGAGGCTGGTCGACGGGCTCGCACACATTCAACCGGCGGGGGACGATTATGGCGTCTACCTGGAAGCCCTGCGGACGGTCGAGTCGGTCACCGGCTATGCCGAGATTCGGCGCCCGAAGATGGAGGCCGCCCGCTCCAAGGCCGAGCAGCTTCTGGCCGACCTGCGTCATGCCCAACAACGTCGCCTGACCTCGGCCGGTTGAGCACGGTGATCGAGTTGCCGTTTCAACCACACGAGCGGTGATCGCCCGCGGACATCACTCTGATGGCTGCGGCTGTAGGATCGCGCGGACCTGGTCGGGTGTGACGGCCTCGAGGCGCAGCGTTTTGCGGGGCGAGCCGTGGCCGGTCTCGACCGTGACCTGCTGCACGCGTATCCCGAGAGTTTTGGCGATGAGTCGACAGACCGCCTGATTGGCGGCTCCTTTCTCGGGCGGCGCGGCCACGGCCACCTTGAGCGATCCGTCCAACTCACCCACAATACGGTCACGGGAGGCCTTGGGCACCACCTTGACCGGGAGAAGCACGTCGGAACCATTGCGGGTTAACTGGATCATAAGCTTCGTTTGGGCCCAGGGCCGGCACTGCGGCCTCGCGTCGCCAGACAGGGAGTGCCCCTGCCCGGCCAGTGCCACCGCTTTCCGGTGATTGCGGCTCCGCACAACGTTTGCGCCGGCGCTGTCAGACAGCCTGAGGCGGCTTGGGAGCTTTCAGAAGCAAGCCAAGAACCGCGGCGGCCAGGCAAGCGGCGCCGGCGATGATGAAGGCAGGATACCACGCGTTCATCGCGGCAGCCAGGGCGTCTGCCTCGCTGGCGGCTCCTTCGATAGCCGCTTTGCCGAAGTCCTTGAACCTACCAGCCATGATCGGGCCCGCGATGCCGCCGACGCCGTAGGCGGTGAACACCCAGCCGTAGTTCTTGCCGACGTTCTTGTTGCCGAAGTAATCGGCGGTGGCGGTCGGGAATAGGGCGAAGTTGCCGCCGAAATTGAACCCCACAACGGCCGCTCCGACATATAGCAGGGCCGGCGTGCCCCCCATGTGGAAGAAGGCGAACATCATAAGCCCCTGCGTACCCATCATGATCACGAAGGAGGCCTTCCGGCCGATCCTGTCGGAAAGCGTGCCCCAGGCGATTCGCCCGATACCGTTGGAGATGGCGAAGAAGACACCCATGGCCGTGCCGGCCACGGCCGACGCCTGGACCTCATCCAGACCACCGCGAGCCTGCAGAGCATCGATGCCGAAGAGTTTGATGATGCCGATGACCATCAGGCCGGCCATGGACCCGAAGATGAATATGGCCCAGAGCATGTAGAACTGGGGCGTACGAAGCATATCGCGGGGCTCGAAGTGGGCGTGCTCACCGGTCACCTGATTCCCGCCCACATTGGCCGGCTCCCACCCCTCGGGCCGCCAGCCCGCGGGTGGGTTCTTCATCCAGATCGAACCGAGCATCACCAGGACCAAGAAGGCGATCCCGTAGACCATGAAGACGTTCTCAACGCCTATGCGTGCGATGAGCCTTGCTCCGCCCGGGTCGGCCACCTTGATCCACAGGAGGGCCCCGAATCCAAACCCGGCCACAACCAAGCCGGTGATGAGCCCCTTCTTGTCAGGAAACCACTTGACTCCGACAGCGATGGGCACGACATAGGCCAGCCCAATGCCTGCTCCCGCGATCACCCCGACGGTGATAAGCAGACCGGGCAGGGAGGAGCCGCCGAACCTGGCCAGGATATAACCCAAACCAAGAAGCACCCCTCCGGCACGGACTACCAAAGCGGGACCGGCCTTGGCTTGCCACTGGCCGCCCAGAATCATGACCACCGCAAAGGTTGCCAAGCCCACCGCGAAAATGACCTGGGTCTGAGTCGCGCTGAAGTTGTAGGGCTCGGTCTGCAAAGCGGGCGTAAAGACGGACCAGGCGTAGATGGCCCCAAGGCAGAGTTGGATCAGGATCGCCCCCAGAACGACGAGCCAACGGTTCATCACTTGCGGAGATGTTGCCGGTACTGTTGTGTCCATAGGTCAGCCCCTCTGAAGAGATTCCGAAAAGGCAAGACCGACGCGATGATGGAAGAACGCTGCGGGGAGGGAAGTCCCCTCCCCGGCGGCGTGTCGAGTCATGTATTCATTTGACGGGTGTGTAGGAATCGACGAGATTCGCGACCACAGACGGATCAGCCAGGGTCGTGGTGTCGCCGATCTTGTCGGACTCGCCCTCGGCGATCTTGCGCAGGATGCGCCGCATGATTTTGCCGGAACGGGTCTTGGGCAGGCCCGGCGCCCAGTGAATCACATCCGGAGTGGCGATCGGGCCGATCACCTTTCGAACATGAACCAGCAAACCCTTCTTGAGCTCATCCGTGTACTCGTGTCCCACCTTGAGGGTGACATAGGCGTAGATGCCTTGGCCCTTGATCTGGTGGGGGAATCCGACGACGGCGGCCTCGGCCACGGCCGGGTGCGACACCAGGGCGCTCTCGACCTCCGCCGTCCCGATCCGGTGACCGGACACGTTGATCACGTCGTCCACGCGTCCGGTGATCCAGTAGTAGCCGTCCTCGTCGCGACGGGCCCCATCGCCGGTGAAGTACAAGCCCGGATAGCTGCTGAAGTAAGTCTCCTTGAACCGCTGATGTTGGCCATAAACGGTCCGCATCATGCCCGGCCAGGGCTCCTCGATACACAGCACGCCGGCGCCCGGCCCGTCGATACGCTTGCCCTCGGGCGTGAGAAGAATCGGTTTGCAGCCGAAGAACGGTAAGGTCGCCGAGCCCGGCTTGGTGGGCGTGCAACCCGGCAAAGGCGTGATCAGGATGCCGCCGGTCTCCGTCTGCCACCAGGTATCCACGATTGGGCAGCGTTCGTGCCCGACGTGCTTGTGGTACCATACCCAGGCCTCGGGGTTGATCGGCTCGCCCACGGTGCCCAGCAGCCGCAAGCTGGCCAGGCTCCGCTTGTCGACGTGCGACTCGCCCTCGCGCATCAGCGCCCGGATGGCCGTCGGGGCGGTGTAGAACTGAGTGACCTTGTACTTATCGACCACGTCCCAGAAGCGGCCCGCGTCGGGATAGGTCGGGATGCCCTCGAACATGATACTGATCGCCCCGTTGCACAGTGGGCCATAGACGATGTAGGTATGCCCGGTCACCCAGCCGATGTCAGCGGTGCACCAGTAGACGTCACCGTCTTGATAATCGAAGATATACCTGTGGGTGGTAGCCGCGAACACCATGTACCCGCCGATGGTGTGCAGAACACCCTTGGGCTTGCCCGTCGAACCGGAGGTGTAGAGGATGAACAGTGGATCCTCGGCGTCCATCCATTCCGGCTCGCAGACCGGCGAGGCGTCCTTCATCAGGTGGTGCCACCAATGGTCGCGACCGCTTTGCATGTTGACGGGCAGCTTGTCCTGCCCGACGCGCTCATAGACGATGCAGGTGGTGACTTCGCAGCCCTGTTTGCCGGCCAGGACCATCGCCTCGTCGGCGTTGGCCTTGAGGGTGACCGCTTTGCTCCCGCGGTATACGCCGTCGGTGGTGACCACCACCTTGCAGGTCGAGTCCACAATACGGTCGGCCAGCGATTCGGCGCTGAACCCGCCGAACACGATCGAATGGATGGCCCCAACGCGGGCACAGGCGAGCATGGCGATGGCCAGCTCCTTGACCATGGGCATGTAAATCGAGACGCGATCCCCCTTCTTGACCCCTTTGGCCTTGAGCACGTTGGCGAACTTGCAGACCTGCTCGTGCAACTGGCGATAGGTCAGCTTGGCATCCTCGCCGGGAGAATTGCCTTCCCAGATGATCGCCACCTGGTCGCCGCGTTTGTCGAGGTGACGGTCCAGGCAGTTGTAGGTGATGTTGGTCTTCCCGTCGATGAACCACTTGATCGAGATGTCGCCCTTGAAGTCGTAATCGCGGACTTTGCTCCACTTCTTGTGCCAATGGAAGCCCTCGGCCACTTCGCCCCAGAATCCCTCGGGATCCTTGATGGACCGTTCGTACATCTGGCGATACTGATCCATCGACTTGACATGCGCCTTGGCGGCGACATCGGGTGATGGCTCAAACACACGCCCTGCGGCGCTAACCGTCTCGACTGCACACATGCTTTGTACTCCTTGCCGGGTCCCGAGCCGGCAACCCCACGTGAATCAGAAAGTAACGCGTATCTTCACTCCGCCGGCGATGGCATGACTGATCGAGTCGTTACCGCCCGGATTGTCGATGTATTGAATATCCGGGGTGACCACAAGCCAGGGAGTGACCTCTGCGGCATAGTACAGTTCGTAAATCGTCTCGTTACCGGAGTTCGAATCTCGCCAGCGGCGGTAAGCGCCGGAATCCGCCAACTGCGCAAAACCAAACCCCAGAACGTCGCGGTCGCGCGTCGGGATCAACCCGGTGTAGACCGGGCCCATCGACCAGAACTGCTTGTAACGATACATCGCGCTGGGACTATAGGCATAGCGAAAGAACATGCCCAAGCCTTGCGAATCCTTGTCGTTCTCCCGATAGAGCATCTGGTCATGGCTCATGTAGAAGGTCCAGTTGTCCCCGTCGCGATCGGTGGGCATGCCGGGATCGCCGAAACGAACCCGAGGCAGCGGGTCGTAGCTGGTACCGACGCGGTAATTGCCCGCCAGTGGGCCCCGCGGTGAGGGGATCTGAACCTTGAAGATATTCTCGATCCACGCGAGGAAGTAGGCGTGGTCGTGAAAGGTGGTCGAGAAGCCGGGCTTGTAGAGTGGCAAACGCTCGGCGTCGAGCGTACCAACGATCAGCTCGTACCAATCGCAAGGTTTGACGTACAACGCGGCCCCCAACCCGGTCGCGGATGCCGTCGGGAAAAGCGGGTTATTGTCCAGGGCTTCGTTCATGAACTGGCGGTCTTCGCTGTTGGCGAAGACGTTTTTGTCCACGATGGTCTGGTAGTCGAGATACCCGACCTGCAAAGCGATTTTGCGGTCGAGGAAATGCTGGCGATACCAGAGCTGATCGACGTAGAGGGTCAGGTCGTAGTCGGCGTCGTCGTTGACCTGTTGGGCACTGGAGTGTGTTCGCGTAGCCTTGGTCGGTGGGCCGATCCAGGGATTGATACTTCGACCCCACTGCTGGCGGGCGTGAACCAGTACGTCGGCGTCGGGGATGAGGCCCATCTTGCCCAAGTCGAAGGAGATAATGGCATCGTAGGTGGCGCTGTGTTTGGGGCCGCCGGTGTTGTTACCGCCAGCCAGGTTCGACATGAAGTGGCTGTTCCAGAAGAAGCTCGCCCCAATACCCAAGTCGCGCATCTGCGGCCCGAGCCCAAACCAGTCGCCGCTGAGTGTTTTGGCGGACAACCCGAAGGGCTGATCACGGGGCGGAGCGGCGGGCTGCGTCGTCGCAGCGGGTTCCTCGGCCGGCTGCGTGGCCGAGTCAGACGCCAGCCCATGGCCTACCAAGCCCAAAACCAGGGCTGTAATCCACACAACTTGATGGCCCAACAAGAGTTGCATTTTCGAGACCCTGCCATACCATGCCCGGCCGACAAGGGACTCTCCGCACCGCCTACGGAGCGGGAGAAGGTCTCTTCCCCTGATTTTTAGTGACGAGGCTGCCCGGATCGATGCTGTAAGCCGTCGGACACCTGTCGTCGCCGGCCCGTCGAACTGCTTTCCGAGTCAGACAGCATAGCAGAAAATCTAGCCATGACAAGGGAGCGAAACGGACGCCTCGCCAGGGAGCAAGGCTGTCGTCGCGATGGCCTTGCGTCTCGCCTCTTGAACAGGGCGTCAGAACGCCGGGCAATCAGAGTGGGACGCGGGGAGAACGGCCATACCCTCGACCTCGACAAGCCAGCCTGGGCGGCAAACGGGCGCGGTGATCACCACGATGGGTGCGGAGCCGAACCGCTCGCGCATCCGGTGATCGACGACGGCGTGGTCGGCGGGATCGCGGACATAGACGATGAAATGGCCCATGTCGCGGAAAGCGGCACCTGCCTGCTGAAGCAGCGCTTCGACGTTGTCCAGTGTGCGTTCGAGTTGACGGCCCACGTCGCCGTGATGCAGGATGTTGCCGCGGTGGTCGATGCTGGCGGTGCCGGATATAAAGATGTGTTCTCGGTCGTGGTAGGCGACGGACGTAGCGCGCTCGAAAGTCACGCCGTAAACGTGCGTCGGGCTGAGGTGCTCGGGCGCGGCCAGGAAGTAAATTTGCTGCTCATGGAGGTTTCCGACGGCGTAGGCGTCGAGGGTCACGCGGGCGGCGATATCCGCGTCGGCGCCCTGAATGCCCGAGCTGGCGATGAAGTGCGTCTGCGGCGTCAGGCCGCGGGCGGCGAAGAACTCGCGCCGCATCACGACCAAGTCGGCATAATCGGCGTCGATGTCTCTGACAAAGAGCCAGGTACGTACGACGTGATCGGCGAGCCGCATACCGCCCTCGGTCAGAAAGCGGTCGTAGGCGTCGAAGATGCCGCGGGTCTGGTCGCGACAGCCGCTGTGGCCGGGGCAGGTCAGGCGTGTTGTCCAGTGGTGAGCGAGGTCGCCGCGCACGAGGGTCAGGGTGTGACCCGATTGCCGCTTGTTCAACTCACCTCGGGGGTCGCTGAGGTGGTAGGCCCACAGGGCCACCTTGGCCGGTGCGGCCGGGATCTGACCCACCCAGGACACCGCGCAGGGGTTGTCGGCCTGGTGAGGTCGCGAGATCGAGCATGCGTTGAGGGCGTCGGTCTGGTTGTGCGGGTCACTGCAGAAGAACCGCCTCAGCACGGCGGTGCTCATACTCAGCCCGGCTGACGCGATCGCCGCACGGTACGCGTGCTCGATGTCGGCCAGTTGGGATTCGATGCTGCCAGCTAGGCGAGGCACAACGATCAGGTGATACTCGTCGGTGCCATCCTCCCCGTGAAAGCGCGAGACGCTCACCCGGGGCGATCCCGCCTTTCCGTCCTCGCTCCAGTAGTCCATTCCCTTACCTCAGGTTACAGGGTATCAACGCCGCACCACTTCAAACGGTATGGCGGGCAAGATGCCCAGCACTGTCCGTTGTTTGGGGTCCACCGGCTGACCTGCCGCTTGTGCACCGCCGGGCAGAGTGTAGGCTTCGACGATCAGATTGCCGCCCGCACCCGCATCGGCAGCCTGGCTGTTGGCCGTGAGGGTTAGCGTAACCCCATCGGAGCCCTCGTGCACGGCCTTCAGCGCCACACCGGCGGGCGGGTCGCGTAAGGCGAACTGCACCTCCCGTGGCCGCGAACGCGAAGAGGCCTTGACGCGGACCTCGGCAGTACCTCCCGGCACCAGTCGCACCGGTCGATCGGTGTCCACCACTATCTCAGCAACGGGCCGGCGGTTGCCGACGATCAGGGCCAGCAGCTCCTGCGAGGGCACAAGATGCCGGTAGGCAAACGCCTGCATCATATCCTCGGCCGGGACGACGGGGCGGCGCATGATGTTCCCGCCGACCCTGGCCTGGCCCTCGAGCTGCAAAGCCACTGGTCCATCGGCTCGCCGGCCTTGGGCCGCCGAGATCGTCAAGTATACCTTATCCTGTCCGCGAGGAACCCTCCCGCCGCCGAGCGTCAGCCCGCGGGGTGCGTCTTTCAGCACAATGTCGATTGCCCCGTCGAAACCGTCCTTGCGCAGGGCATACACGCACAGGGGTGCCGACCAGCCGGCCGGGATGGCGATGCTCGACGGGGTGACCCTCAGAGCAAAATCCGCACGGGGAGCACTGATGCGCAGACGGTAAGCTAAGTCGTCGCCGCCCTGCTGAGTGGCATCGGCCAGGCGCACCGCGTAGGTGCCGCTCTCGGCCAGGCGGACCCTCAGGTATGAGTCCGCATGATGGGTCAGCAAGCCCGAGGCGAGGTCTTCGTGGTCGTCGTTCCATGCGACCACCCGCCCGGAAGGATCGATCAACTGCGCGAGCGCATCCAGCGGCGAATGCAGACGCCGGGCATGGACCTCGGCCACGACGGTTTGACCCGCCGTACCCTTGAAGGAGAAGACGTCGGCGTCGCCGGCCGGGCGGATGCGGCCGTTGATGATTCGCGGCAGGTCGATCGGCTGGGCGGTTTCGTAGGTGTCGTTCGGCTCGGCTTCGTCGGACTCCGGCAACATGTCCACCGCGTAGATGACCTGGTTGGAGGCCTGCGACGGTGGCTTGAGCGCGGCCTGTCGCAGGCCGGGAATGCCCGTGGGCGTGAGCAGGGGTAGCTGACCGCTGCCCAGATTCCAGCCACCGATCTCCGCGACGGTGCGGGTGCCCGCCCGGCCGCCGAGCGGGAATAGCTGCGTGATGAAGGGCTGCTCGCTGATGGTCAGGCGATAGACGAAGTCCTCGCGGCCCCGGTAGATCGCGTCGCGGATCTCCACCTGGTAAACGCCGTCCTCGGGGATCTCGTAGCAGAGCACCGGGTCGGGATCGAAGCGGTAGTCGTCGGCAAAGGCCACTTGCCGGCCCTGCGGATCGTAGAGGGTCAGGGTGGCTTGGAACCAGCCGGGCACGGCATCGGCGACGTAGGGGACCAAGTGGCGGGCACGGGCCTCGATGACCAGAGACTGGCCCTGGCGAGCGTGAAAGCGGTGGTGGTCGACGTCGCCGGGCTTGATCCGTCCGTTGATGACGATGGGCGATTCGAGAGGCGTCTCCGGCGGCAGGAAGGGGTACAGCCCCGGATCGTTGGGTTCATCCTCGCGGATTTCCCGCAGGGAGCCGACCTGGAAACGCATTGGGTTGGTCAGGTTCTGGGGCGTGCCGAGCCGGATTTCGCGATCGCCTGCCGCCGCCTTGGCGTCGATGGTAATGGTGATGAGCACCGACTCCTCGATCTGGGCGCTGCGTTGTCTGGTGCGGTAGCGGGCGAGTTCGTCGCGGGTGTGGATCAGCCCGCGAAGGGTCAGGCTCTCCAGATCGGCAAGCAGGGGATGCTCTCGGAGAGTGACTTCGTCGGTCCCGGCCGGCTTCGTTTGGGGGCGTCGGGCGCCGCGATCGGGGCCCGCGAAGGCGCGAGCCCGTTCGACACGCTGGCGGACCTCGGGCGGCAACTCGCTCAGCCGTGCGGCGAACAGCTCCCGCATGCGCTGCTGGAGCAGCTCGCGTTGTTCGGGCTCCAGGTTGGCCGGCGGCCGATAGGTTCGCACCACGGTCGCGTGAACGCCGCTGCCGGAGACGTAAGCATCGCTGACCCGCTGGAGGTTCTGGCCGCCGACGAGGACCTGAAAGGTCGTCCCCTGCTGCCCGCCGGCGGGATAAAGGTAACCGATGTAAGGCTCTCTACGGTTGGCTTGACCCGCGGCCGGAGAAACGAGCAGGAGCGCGACGGTGATCGCCGCAAACCACCGGAGAGTGCGTCGGCATGCTGGAATGCGGAGGAAGCGAGCGTGGCGCGCGGTGGGCGTTCTCGACTCGGGCTTGTTTGTTGACTGATCACCAGGCATTGGGGATTTCGCCATTCTGTCGCGGGAATGAAACGAGTGCCCGACTGCACCCCTCTTGAACTCCCCGCGCTCGCCTCTTTTACGGCATCAGATGATCTCTCTGAGCCGACCGGCGCTCTGCCTCCCTTGCTCCGCCGTCGGCAACACGCTCACGTCCAGACCGCTCGAGTTGGGCAACGGGCCCTCCGGATCGATGCCCAGTTGTTGATAGATGGTGCCGATCACATCCTCCGGGCGGACCGGGCGGTCGGCCACCTGCTCGCCCTTGGAGTCGGAAGCCCCGACGACGCGTCCGCCTTGGAATCCCCCGCCAGCTAAGAGTGTACAGAAACACTGGCCGTAATGCCCGCGTCCGCCGTTCCAGGGCGATTCCCACTGCACTTTGGGCGTCCGGCCGAACTCGCCGGTCCACCAGACGATGGTGGTATCGAGCAGACTGCGGTCGGCGAGATCACCGAGCAGCGCAGCCATGCCGCGGTCCATCTCGGGCAGCTTTCGCCGCATGATCTCGAAGTGCTGCTTGTGGGTGTCCCAACCTTTGTAGTTGATGGTCACCCAGGGCACGCCGTTCTCGACCAGCCGGCGGGCCACCAGGCAGGATTGCCCGAACGTATTGCGGCCGTAGCGCTCGCGCACCGCGTCGCTCTCGCTGGAGAGATCGAAGAGCTTGCGGGCGTCACCGAACATCACGTCGTAGGCGTTCTGCTCGCAGCGATCGAGGGCCTGGAACTCAGGGTGAGCGGGCATAGCCCGGCCCAGGGCGTCGAGTTTGTGCAGCAGCTCGCGCCGCTGGTGCTGGCGTTCGTCGGAGATGCCCGCGGCCACAATGCCCTCGACGACGAAGCGTTGCTGGTTCGGGTCACCGCCGGTGGCGAACGGTTTGTACCGCTGGCCTAGGAAACCCGCTTCGGAGAATCGGCCCTGCGGCTCGGTCAGCACAATGTACGGCGGGACAATGCCCTGGTAACCGTGGTCGTAGCCTTTGAACATCGAGACCACCGCCCCCGCCGTGGGGAAAACCTGGCGATCGGGCACCCGGCCGGTCTGCACGATGTAGGACGCCGTCTCGTGGCCGTTGTTCCCGTGGGTCATGCTGCGAATGATCGCGTATTTGTCGGCGTGGGTGGCCAGGAGGGGGAGCGATTCGCAGATGCGGATGCCGTCGACGTTGGTAGCGATGGGTTTGTTGAGTGGGCCGCAGTAGTCATACCCGGCCTGGGGCTTGGGGTCGAAGGTGTCGAGATGCGACGGTCCGCCCCACATCCAGATTTGGATCACCGACCGGGCCCGGGCCTGCTTACCCGGCGCGGGTTTCGCCGCGCCCGCGGGCAGAGCCCAGAGCACCGGCACATCGCGCAGGGCCATACCCGCCGCCCCAAGCAATGCGCCACCGAGCACGCTGCGCCTGCTGACCGAATGCCCATTCTCGGTACGGTTCATCGCATCGTCTCCCGCAAGCACCCACCGCGTCGCTCGCGGCCTAATATGACACCGCTGCTTTGTAGCGGCCGCCGCCTCTGGCGGCCGCTGGACGGCGAGAGATCTTCAGGCGCCGGCCGCCACAGCCTGTCCGCTGCGGCGGAGGGGACGGCCGCTACCGGAAAGCCCCATCCATCGCTGTCATACTCACGTGGGTGCTTTCTCAATTCTCGATTCCTGACTCGCCAATTCGCGTCTCATTTCTCAATGCCGATACAGGAATTCCTTACTGTTGATCAGTGCCCAGACCAGATCGTTGGCCGCATGGTCCAGGCGCAGGCCTCGCGTTTGCAGGTAGCCCTCGGCGTCAGCCAGCTCCTCGCGGGTGGGCTGACGCGAGAGGATGTTGACATACACTTGGCGAACAAGCTCGGGGCGATTGTTTCGAGCCGCTGCGATCCATTGCCGCAGCTTGGGGCTGGTCTCGATCATGCGTTGGATCTGCGTTGAGTTCAGCAGGTGCAGGCGCTGGGCGTCGGTCGGAGCGTTGTTGCGTTCCGCCACCAGACCGGTATCCCGCGTCGGCCGGCCGAACATCTCCAGGAACGGACTGGTGATACTCCCGTCGGCCAAGGCGATGGTGCGATTATGTCGCGGGATGAAGGTGAACGGCTCGGGGATCAGACTGGTGTAGGTCTCCCCGCCGCCGAAGAGCATGAACAACGCGTCGATCAACACCTCCGCGTCGAGGCGTCGCACCGGGTAGCAGGCGAACAGGGCCTCGGCTTGGGGATGCTCGCTCCTCGGGATCGCGGATTGCTGGTACGTCCGCGAGCCGCAGATGAGCCGGAGCATGCGCTTGAGGTCGTAGCGAGCTTTGACCAACTCCGCGGCCAGCAGGTCCAGCAGCTCAGGATTGCTGGGCGGGTTATCCGGCCGCATGTCGTCGCATTCGTGAACGATGCCCCGCCCGAACAGCCAGGCCCAAAGCCGGTTGACGATATTGGCGGCGAAGTATGGATTGCTCGGGCTGATCAGCCAATCGGCAAACACGCGGCGCGGATCCTGCTCGGACAGGATGCGCACGCTTCGCCCGTCGGGAAGTACCGCGTCGTACGGCTCGATCGGCGTGGGATCGAGGTGAACGATTTCCTCCTTCCATTCGGCGGTCGGCTTGAAGGCGATCCGCGAGAAGAAGACCGCCAAGTTGGCTCGCTTCTCGGCGGGCCAGGGCTCGATGCGGGTACCCATGAAAGTCAGCGCCACCGCCTGGGCGATGCCCGACGGCTCGCGACCCTGTACCGCCCGGTAGAAGTTAACAGGCGGCACGCGGAAGTTGCTGCCGCTAGCGGTCAGAAGTTCGCGAGCGAATACATCGCAGGGCTTGTTGGTCCGGACGGCGTCGCGGATCCAGCGATGGTAGGCCTGCACCGCGTTGGGCCAGAGGTTGATCGGGAACTCCGACTTGACCCGCAGCACGTCGCACCACCGGAGGGCCCAGTAGTCGGCATATTCGTCGCGTTCGAGGAGGGCGTCGACGAGGCGGAGCCGCTTGTCGGGCCGGCGGTCGTCGCGAAAGGCCCGCAGCTCCGCTGGCTGCGGCAGTGTACCGATGAGGTCGACGTGAACGCGGCGAACGAAGACCTCGTCGGAGCACAGGCCGGCCGGCTCAATGCCTTGCCGTTCGATCGCCGCCAGCACGCAAGCGTCGATCGCCCCCGTCCAGTCTCCGCCGCTCTGGGCTTCGAACGCCGACACCGAGGATTCTCCACAACGGCCACGCGAGGGATGCCCCAGGCACAGACAGAAGGTGACCGGCCACGCCTCACCGCTTCGGCCGTGACCATCCATGTCCGCCCAACGCACCCCGTCGCTCGACGGCCAACCTTCGAGCTGAACCCCTCCGATTTTAGCGATCCGCGCGGCCGGATACCACGGCGAGGTCTGGCATGGCGTCTGACTCGGTGTGACAGGCTGGGGGCTCGGACGGTCTGGGGGCGGCGAGTCGGGTCGTCACGAATCGCGACGCGTTTTCGGGTATCATAGGGGGTTGATCCGGACGGCCAGACCAAGGTGCCTGCGGGTTTCAGCAGCATGCCCGGTGAGATGCACCCTGGGCTGCCCGCACGACTCCGGCGTGGGTAACGAGCATGCGCGTATTGATCGTCGAGGACCAGGCGAAACTGCGAACCTGGCTGCGAAAAGGCCTCAAGGAGGCCGACTTCGTCGTCGATGCCACAGGAGATGGCAACGAAGGGCTTTGGTATGCGCAGAACAGCCCGTACGACGTGATCATCCTCGATTTGATGCTGCCCGGCCTGGATGGGCTGAGCATTCTTCGCCGGTTGCGGGAGCAAGGCCGTGATGACCATGTTCTGCTTCTCACCGCCAAGGACACCGTAGCCGACCGCGTCGCCGGCCTCAATCTGGGCGCCGACGATTACCTGGTCAAGCCGTTTGCCTTCGAAGAACTGCTCGCCCGCATTCGGGCACTTGTCCGTCGCCGCTACGGCAAGCACAGCCCGGTGATCGAGATCGGGGATTTGCGCATTGACACCGCCAAGCGACGCGTCTGGCTCCGCGAACGGGAGATCGAGCTGCGGGCGATGGAGTACAAGCTCCTGGAATACCTGGCTCAGCGGGCGGGCGAAACCGTGAGCCGCACCGAGATATGGGAACACCTCTACGACTTCGGATCGGAGACGGTCAGCAATGTCGTCGATGTGTACATTGGATGTCTGCGTCGCAAGCTGGACCGCCCCGACCAGAACAGTCTCATTCAGACGCGGCGCGGCCTCGGCTATGTGCTCGGAGCGGAATCATGATGCGATCGCTGCGATCCAGGCTCATCATCGGAATGTTGCTGGGATTGGCGACCCTCCTGGTAGCGGCAGACACCGCCATCTACATGGTCCAGAAGCACCAGCTTCACCGGGCGTTCGATGAAACGCTCGCCAGCAGCGCCAACTCGCTTGCGTTGTTGTTTCACCAAGGACCATGGGGGCCTGAGTTTGACATCACTCGTGCGGCGAGCCTGCCGGCGGGCCAGCTTCGTCAGGACGCTCTGTTTCAATTCTGGAGCGACCAACCGATCCATCTGCCGCCCTGGCGTCAGACGCGCACATCCGCGCCACGGGAGGAAGAGGACACCGCCCGGTCGGGTCCGCCCCCCCTTCCGCCGGACCTACTCCCCTTCGATTGGGACAACCCCTATGACCTGCCGCCCTCGCTGCCTGACGAATGGGAACCGCGCGGACGACGCAACACCGGCAGGGATACACTGGTGGTACGTTCGCCGACTCTGGGTGAGGCGGATCTGCCCCGGTTAGAGACCACGCCCGGCAAGTTGAGCTTTGCCCGGATTCTGCTACCCGACGGCACGCCGGGCCGCGCCGTGGGTTTGCGGTTCCAAAGCCCCGCGTCGATGGGCCCCGGGCCGCCACGACGCATACCCGCCGAGCTGACCGCGGTTGTCGCCGCTAGCACGGCTGCGATGGACAGAGAGCTGCACTTCCTGGTATTGCTGCTGGCGGTGACGGCCATCGGCACGATGGCGGTGTCAGCCGGAGTCGCCTGGCTCGTCGTGACGCGCGGGCTGAGACCGCTGTCCACCGTGGCGCACAGAATCGCTGCGATGGACGAACTGGGCCTCAAGGAACGAATCGCGCCACGCGACGTGCCTCATGAGATCGAGCCGGTGGTCAACCAGCTCAACGGACTGCTCGGCCGGCTGGACGAGGCCTTCGAACGCGAGCGGGCCCTGACCGCAGACGTAGCCCACGAGCTGCGCACCCCGGCCGCGGAGATCTCCACCATCGCCGAGATCACGCTGAGCCGATCACGCGGTGAGGATGAATACCGACAGGCCCTGGGCGATACGCTGGAATCGGCCAGGAGCCTCCAGGGCCTGATCGAGAAACTCCTGACTCTGGCCCGCCTCGAATCCGGGCACATCAAGGCACAACTCGACTTGATTGCCATGAAGCCCGTGCTTGCCCGGCAATGGTCTCTGGTCAGCGGTACGGCTGAGCAGCGGCGAATCGTCTTCGATGACCAATGCCCCCCCGACCTCATGGTCACGGCCGATCCGCAACTCCTTGAGGTAGTCCTGTCTAACGCCCTGCATAACGCGGTCACATACACACCTGATGATGGACGTATCACCGTGGTAGGCGAGAACGGCAATTCAGGCTGCACGCTCCGGATCATCAACACAGGGTGCACGCTCCAGAAGAACGACCTCGTCCGGGTGTTTGATCGATTCTGGCGAGGCGACAGCGCACGCACCAAGCGGACCAGCCTCAGTTGCGGGCTGGGACTGCCCCTCGTTCGCCGTGCGATGGAAGCCGTCGGCGGGAAAGCTGACACCGACATCAACGCCGACTCGCGCTTCGTGCTGACTCTCACGTTCGGCGTCGAGAACGCTGACGAATGAACAACGCATCTGGGTGCAGCTCGCCATCCGCAAGGAACCTTTCGCGGCTCCATGCTGGCCCCAGGCGCAAGACTACGGCAGGTTGTTCACGTTCGTGACCACGTTCTGGATGCTGAATGTACTCGATAGGCTGCCGGTATAGACACCGCCCGAGTACAGACCGTTCTTGACTGTCCCTGTTGAACTGCCGCCCCTGTACACGCCGTATCCAGAAGCCTGGACAAGCGCCGGTGAGGAGAAGGCCACCGACCGGTAGGTCTTGGTCGGAGCGAAGGTCAGCAGGTTGCTGCCGGACCGCTGGATATTGATGATAGTACCGGCCGGCCGGGCCGACTGATACTTCAGATGCACCGACCGCTGCGTCGACGTGGTACTTGGAGCCTGGGCCATGCCCGCACTCCCTGCCGCCACCAGCGTGCCGCCGCTGATGTTGAACGACGAGTCGTAATCGATGGCTCCCTCATTGTTCGATGTGGGCCCGTGAATGATGACCGTCCCACCGGTCATGACGATGGCACCGTTCACGTCGATGCCGTCTCCCGTCGAGTACACAGCGACGTGACCGCCGTGTATTGAAAGCGAGGCATTCCCGGTTTGCATAGGCTTGCCCGGCCAGCGCGCGTAGCCCGAGCCGTCCACTCCGCCGGCACCATTGATCGCGTCGTCGCTGGCCACGATCTGGATGCTCCCGCCGTTGATGGTAATGGCCTTGCTCTCGATCCCCTCGTAGCACTTGGTGACGTTGATGACCCCATCGTTGATGATCAGGACGGCCTCGGCACGAAATGCGTCATCCTTCGCTGAAACGGTGAAGGTGCCGCCGTTGATGGTCATGCTGTCATCGGAATGGACGGCGTCCTCCGCCGAGTTGATCGAGCAGGTCCCGCCGTCAATGACCACGTTGACCCCCGCTTTGATTCCCTTGGCGGACAATGTGCTCGAAATCGTGGCCGTACTACCTCCGCCCGAGCTCAGGACCACATTGCCGCCCGCCATGTGGACCTCCGTTTCCGCCGTGATGGCATCCCCGCCGCAGGTCACATGCAGTAAACCGCTCTGCACAGTGATAAACCCCAACGCCGCATCAGCCGTGTTGTCGGATTTCAGCCCATCGCCACCGCAGACCACGTCGACGGTGCTGTTGCGCAGGATGAGGTAGTCCTTGCCCCGAATGCCATCATCGATCGTATTCACGCTGATTGTCCCGCCGGCGATAATGAGCCCGTCCTTGCTCGTGATGCCGTCGCCGTAATCGCCGGTGACTGACAGGGACCCGTTACCCGAAATGGACAGATCGGTCATACTGAAAATGGCCGCGTTGGGCTCGTCGGTCGTCGTGCCCTGCTGCACGTACGTCGTCCCCCCCTCGATGAGGTTGGAGGTCTGATCCGCAAGCATGATCACGACCTTATCCGCCCGCAAAACGTGCACGGGCGCTCTCGCGGAGCCGCGAATGGAGACTCCGTTAAGAACCAGCCTGACGAGCGAACTACTGTCCGCATTCACGATGATCTGCCCGTCGGTCAGACTACCCTTGACGCTGTATGTCCCCGCAGAAGTGATCGTGATGACCCCGCCGACGGCGGTAGCGCCAGCCCCATGCACCACCGCCGAGCTACCCTCGCAGGTGATGAACGTCACCTCGGAGCTGTCCCAAGTATAGTCGCCCGTGCTCTCATGGCCGGCACCCTGCTGGTTCTCCGTATCGCCCGTCTTGCCCGAGTCGTCGACGGAACCGGTATCGCTACCGCCCGAAGACCCAACGTCACTGACACATTCAACACCCATAACCATCAATGAGAACACGCTGCACACCAACCCACGCATCATCATTGACCTGCACATCGTCTTGCTCCTACCCGTCCCGATCTCTCCGGCCAACACCACTTCGCCATGACGGGTTCACGCCTGGAATGCCGACACACGTCCACATACGCCTCACATGTCGATCGAGCCTTCACCGCCGGCATACCCCGACCATTTGGCCGCACAGCACACCCAACGTGGGGGGAACGGCGATCTTCACGGGCCAACCCCACTCAGGGACTGTCGGGTTTCGCCATAACTGAGTAGGCGGTTTCTCCGCCATCGGCCCAATCGCCACAACGTGCGAACCCTTCGACTGCCTGTCGCCGCCGTCTCTCGCCACCTGAGACCGAACCGGCGAACCCGACTCAAGAAGGCCAACCTGGTCGGCGGTCGCGTAGGCCACAACCGCGAAAGGACGCGGCGAAACCACCGTCAGAACCGGCTCTCCGATCCAAGCCGACTCGCCCGGCCCGAGCCACACCTGCTGAACAACGCCGTCCATGGGACTCTTGAGAACGAGCATCTCGCGTCGGATGCCCAGCTCTTCCATAAGCCGTTCCTGCACGGTGATCGCCGCTCGCAGTGGTTCGAGAACCTGATCCACCTGTTGTGGGACCACGTGATTCTTCTCGAAGGCTTCCTGCCGCTGGCGTGCCTGCGCCAAATCCAGACGCGCCTGGGCCAACGTCTTCTCATTCTCTTGGACGCTTTTCTCGATAGCCCGGCACTCTGCTTCGGCCTCCCTGGAAGTCAGGTTGGACACCGTCTGCTGAGCCTGCAGCTTGCTCAACACTGCCATCTGAAGACGCAAGAACTCCAGCCTGACCCGATCCGTTTCGATCAGCGCTGCGATTTCGAGTTCTTTCAGTCTGTTCATCTCCACGTCCACGGCTCATCGTCTGGCCTCCGCCAGATGCTCGGCCTCCTGAACTGCGGACTCAACGACGATTCGGCCCTCCGCGGCAGCCAGCTCAGCCCGAAGACGCGAGGCCTCCGCGGCAGCCGTGGCCAGTGAAGCCTGAACCAGATCGTCCTCCAACACCACCAGATCTCCGCGCAACGGCTGCCAGCCGAGCCCGTTGAGGCCCACCTCCTCTTCACGCGTCACGTTGAAGCTCAGCCGCCGGTCGAAGGTGACACGCACGTCATCCGCGGACCGACTCTCGAAAGCGCGACGCACGTACCGAACGCGTATCACCGGCACAGCCCCACTCTCCTGCCGGTAGTGCAGAAATTGCTCGATATTCCGGCGATCATCAGTCGTCCCCGGCAAACACCGGAGCCCGCCTGACAACAGAGACGCCACCGCCTGACGCGGCACACAAGTCTCATATCCGCGCAGAACAGATCCACTAGCTTGAACGCCGCCGCGAAGCCTCCATTGCCCGTTCATTGAGAGTATCCCGCAGAATAGTAGGATGAACTCTTCGCCGGCATGGGCGGCCTCTTGCACGGTATGCCATGTCCGTCAGCGCACACAGACCACGGCCGGGAGCCACAACAGCCGCGCACTCCCTTGGGCGAGGCAACAGCATAGGTAGGGCCGGTGCGTGCCGGCACTCATAGAGCACGGGCGAGAGACCCCACGATCACCGCCATGCACGATCACCGCCGCGGCACGGCCGGTAGGAACGATGCGCCTCCGGATCTCTACCATCCCAATCAATCACTGCGGCAGACTCTCTGCCCTTGCCACGGCGTTGCTGAGTATCAACCAGCACACCACACGTCCCGGACACCTGTGACGAATCGTATCGCACCTCACGGCCCATTCGCGGCACCGTCTCACAAGACATCCTTCCCCGGTTGCTCCGCCTTCTTCTCCGGCGGCGAATCCGCTTTGAACAACTCAATGATGCTGGTGTTCTCCGACTCGGTCTGGCGGACTCTCCTATGCCCCCAATGGAGCAAAACCATCGCCATCAAGAGAATAAGCGTGCCCACCCAAGCTACTACAAGCAGTCCAATCCCGCAGGCCATCCCCATGACCAAGCTGAACAGCAGAATGGTCGTGTCCTTGGGGTCGGGCACGATGGTTCGGTAGCGAATCAATCCGACCGTCCCGGCGAGCCCAAACGCGCGCACGATGCTGTTACCAACCACAAGCCAAATAAGGGCTCCTCCCAAGGCCAGTAGAACATGGGTGTCCGGCAAAGCGGGATTGAACCTCACGCCGGTAAACGTTCGACGATAGACCTGGCCAATAAGCCAGCCAACCAGGGCGGCTGAAACCATCCGAGCTATCACCGACTCGACGCCGTAGTCCTCGCCCGAAGTGCCGGCAATATCGCTAAACAGCCTGTCCAACCAAGGATGGGCATCCAAAACGTGATCGGTCATGCTCATGAGAGGGCTCCTGATAAAACCGCACTGTCCAGGGCACCGACCGCCCGCGCATACTTCGAGAAACGGTGAGCCCGGTGAAGCGAAATGTAGTCGTGAAGTTCGTCAAACCATGGCGGCGCCAAACCGTTGTACTTCAGTTCCAGGATCAGCCCCTGCATGCTTCCACGTTGCGGGCGCCCCGCCGCCATAAAGCAAAGATTCCGATCCAGCGTGATACGCACACTGTCGTCCGGGCCATTCTGGAAGGAAAGGCGTTCATAGTCGATGCGCACCTTCGGACGCAACCGTTTGGATCGAATCAGCCAGGCAATCCGCCGGAAGACCTCGAGGGTCTCCGGGCCTTGGTCCGCAATGCTCTCCTCGGCGATCCGCCCACCATCCACCAACCGGCACACCTCCGAAAGCGGGGAATTGAACCGCCGCTTCGAGCTGATTCCTCGGTTCTTCATCTTGATCTCGCACCAGCACCGGTCCCCAAACCGGCCTTGGGCGCCGTACTGCCGGATGCGAACCTTCCACCGAACAGCCAGGCCATCGAGGTAATCCCGGTAGCACTGCCCCTCCGGCGTGTCCAAACACACCGTGCGGATACTGGCCCACCAGCACGATGAATATCGAAAAATGGGAACGAAGGTCTGCAACCGTTCGATCGTGGCATCCAGCTCACCGGGTGGAAGCCAGTACTTATGCTCCACGCGACGGGCAAAAGTGCCGGAGGCGACGGGGGCTGCCACGATCATCACTCGGTCTCCGGATCAGGATCCCAGGCACCCAGATCGGGTGGCTGCCAGATCACCGGTGTGTTGTTGATGGATCGCTGGCGAAGCGGACGACGCTTACTGTTCTCCACGTTTCCTTCGACGTAAAGAAGGTTCGTGGCGTCGTTGTGACGGTAGTTGACGTCATCCCGGCTGATCCGCCAGCGCCCTTTGAGCGAAACCACCTCGCCTCCCACGTCCGCGTCGAAGAGCATCACCGTCTCGAAGGGACGTTTCAGAGTATCGACCTTCCGATAGGGACGATAGTACGGACTGGCCGCGTTGGACTCCGCCAGCTTGCTGTTCATCCGGTAGCCCTCGATGCGCTGCGGGTCGTCACGCTCGACCGTCGGGCAGATCTTCACCCCCTTCTGGTTCTCCGCGGTTTTGAGATACCGGTCCACCGCGTCATACCAACAAAGACGCCCGTGCTGTAACGGATCGGCGGGGTCCGGCCGATTCTCGTACGGCAGCATGCCGCGGAATTCCTGACCGTACATCAGCATGGCGCGGCCCAGATGCGAGAGGTTGCTGCGGCAGACTACCGAGCGAGCATTCTCGCGGCCACGCGCCAGCGAAGGAATCAGAATACTGATCAGCAAAGAGATGATGGCTATGACCACCAGGACTTCAATGAGAGTGAAACCCAAACCGCCTGACCTCATCTGATGGTTCACACGCATATCCTTGCCACCTGTCGCAAGCGGGCGAGCCGGCCCAACCCAGCGAGTATCGAGTCGCCGCCATGGGAGTGAAACGCGAGCGACAGCTCCACACACCGGCACACGCCTGCCTCTGTCGTACCGAGCCCTTCGCTACGGACGTCGTGACCCCTTCCCTTGGCTGATAGAGAAGTACCCTCCCTCACGCTTCCGCCAATCCACCTAATCCTCCCAGGGGCCGCATCTGAGGCCCAATGAGGCTGACACGCTCGCCACCGGCTCTCTGCGATTCCCCGGTCAGGGCAGGTTGTTCACGGTCGTCACAATGTTCGATATCGTGAACGTCGTGGACAACGTGCCGGGCGTATAGGTTCCTCCTGTGTACAGACCGTCCTTCAGGGTGCCTGAGCAGCTCCCCTGCCTATAAACGCTGTAGCCGGATCCCGAAACAAGCGTCGGTGCGGAGAACACCACCGACCGATACGCCTTCGAGGGCGCGAAGGTCAGGAGACTGGTGCCCGACCGCTGAATGTTGAGCAGCGTGCCGGCCGGCCGGCTTGACTGGTACCTCAGATGAACCGATCGCTGCGTCGACGAGGTACTCGGGGTCTGGACCATCCCGCCACTCCCGGCCGCCACCAGGAACCCACCACTGATATTGAACGAACCATCGTAATCCATGGCCCCGTTGTTGTCCGAGGTCGGACCGTGGACGATCACCGTGCCTCCGGTCATCACGATATTGCCGTTCACATCAATGCCGTCGCCGGCGGCAATCACCGCGATATACCCCCCGTTGATCGCGAGAGACCCGCTTCCGGCCGGCGGCTGTCCGGGTCCGGGGGGCCAGGTGCCCGAGCCATCCACCCCACCGGCTCCATTGATGCCGTCATCGCTCGATACAGTATGGATCTCTCCGCCGTTGATGGTAAGCGCCTTGCTCTCGATGCCCTCATACGACTTGGTGATGTTGATGGTCCCATCGGTGATCACCAGCGTATTGTCCGCGTGGAAGCCATCGTCCGCGGTGGCAATGCTGAAGGTGCCGCCGTTGATGGTCATGCTGTCGTTGGAGTGCACGGCGTCATCGGCGGCGTTGATCGAAAACGTCCCGCCCTCGATGACCACGCTGACGGGGGCCTTGATGCCCTTGGCGGACAAGGTATCAGGGATGGTGACGTTGCTACCCCCACCCGATTTCAGAACGAGACTCCCCGCGGTAACGGTGGCACTGGTTTGGGCTGTGATGGCGTCGCCACCCGAGGTGATATTCAGAGAACCGCCCCCGATGGAGATGAATCCCAGCGCGGTATCCTCCTCATTGTCTGACTTCAAACCATCCCCGCCCGCGACGACGGTGATGGTCCCACCAGTCACGAACAGGTAATCCTTGCCCCGAATCCCATCATCCACCGCGTTCGCCGTAATCGTGCCGCCCGTGATAATCAGCTCATCCTTGCTGGCAATCGCGTCGTTGTAATTCCCGGTCACCGTCAGCGACCCGCTGCCCGAGATGGTCAGGCGATCGTAGCTAAACAGAGCCGCGTTGGGTTCATCCTCCTCGGGATTCTCGAAGACGTAGGTCGTTGGGTCGGAAAGATAGTTGGCGCTCCCCGCCGCCAGGACGATGGAAGCCTCGTCGGCGCTCAGGATGCATATCGGAGCGGTCGTGGAGTTGCTGATGTTGACCCCATCCAGGATCAGCTCGACGACGCCCTCGGTGTTGGCGTTGACCGCGAGTTGCCCGTCGGCCAGCGCACCGGTCACATGATATGTGCCCGCCGCTATCACCGTGGCCTTCGTACCGTCCACGGTCACACCGTCGCCCGTCACGGTGATGGAATTGCCGTTCAGGATGATCTCCGCTGTGCCGCTGCCACCCGAGCTCTCAAGACACGATGGATCCAGCGGAACCCCGGGACCACTGTAGCATCGCTGAAGCATGCCGAAGTCATCTTGATCCACGTCTTCGTCGCGGTCGAGATCGGCCCCGATGTAACCCTCCGCATCCGGCGTCATGGAGCAACCGGACGGCAGCGGATCGTAAAAAACACCCGATCCCGCAAGACAAGGGCGGAAAGCATTGACATCCACGACATCCACGTCGCTGTCGCAGTCAAGATCGTACTTTGAACAATTCACAATCCGTCCGGGACTGGCGACTTCCCCTCGCGTCGAAACCTTCGAACCAAACGAATCCCCCTCCGAGGCCAAGACCCAACCCGCCTGCACCTGGGTGTAACTGTAACCCGTGGCCGGTATGTTGCAGCTCCGGTACTGAGTCCGCACCGTACCCGGATAGGTCTCGTCGCCATAACTCAGCCGGTCGACCAGATTGCTCCCCGCATCGTACAGGTTGATCTCGTCATTGCGGCCCAGGTTCGCCGTGCTGCCGCCGATAATCTTGACCCCGCTCAAGCTCCATATCGTGGCGAAATCCTCGGCCGGTTCATCCGTCAGAATCACCGATTGGCCAGCGAGGACCACTCCAAAGGCACTCAGGCTGATGGTCCCGGCAATGCGGCTGTCGTCGTCGAAACTCCAACCGGTCATATCAACCGACTCGGTCCCGACGTTCGTGAACTCGACGAACTCCCCCGTGCTGCCCGTCCCGGAACCGTTGTACATCCATTCGGTGATCACAATCTGCCCAGACGCCACGCGAACAACCGAAACAAGCATCGCGAGAAACATCAACCGTCTCATCTTCGCCTCCTTCGACACCGACGCCGACGAGCATCGACCACCCAAGTCACCCCACACACATCAGATCACTCCGCGGCAAAGCAGCCCATCCATCCAAGCCACACAGCTCAAGCGACTGCCCCACCACGGAACCCGATATAACCTCTCCATGCCGCGAGCCGGCGCTCGCGGCCGGACGCCCTCTCGGCGGTACAGTTCCCTCCGGCTGCACACACACAAGAGGAACGCCCGCACCACGAAAGCCCGATGCGACGCCCTGCCGCTGCCCGGCGTGACCGTCAGCGCTTGGGCCGCGCCAGCAGCACCAAGCCCCCCACAAGCAAGACCAGCGTGGCCGGCTCGGGAACCTGCCCGGGGCTCCCGATCTCACCACGCGAGGACGTCCAAGAACCGTACGCATCGCCAACCGTCGCCAACTCCCAGCCTGTCTGGACAACGGTGTAATCGTAATCCGCGGCCGGTATGTTGCAGCCTTGGTTCTGGGTCCGCACCGTGCTTGGGTAGTCCTGGTCGCCGTAGGTCAACCGATCGACCAGGTTGCCCGCCGCATCGTAGAGGTTGATCTCATCGCTGCGACCCAGATTGGCCGTGTTGTCCCCGACGATCTTCACGCCGTCCAAACCCCAAACCGCCTCGAAAACCGCCACGGAATCGTCCGTCAGGATCGCCGATTCACCAGGCGCGACCACACCGAACGCACTGAGGCTGACCGTGCCGGCAAGCCGACTGCTGTCGTCGAAACTCCAACCGGTCATATCAACCGACTCGGCCCCGACGTTCGTGAACTCGATGTACTCGCCGGTTTTGCCATCGCCCAGCCCGTTGTACATCCATTCGCTGATCACGATCCCGCCCAGCGCCGGGCCCGCAATCACCCCAACCACTCCAAGAACCATTAACAGCCTCATGTTCAACCTCCTCACCAATCGGCAACGAGAGACACCCGCCTTCCCCACCAGGGCGCGGCCTCAACAGCCCGATCCTCCCGATTTCTCGCGCCGTACCTTGATCTCAACCGCGACTCACAGACTCCGCACTTGGCATTTTGGCGAGCCGAACATGAAATCAACATGAATTCTTCATCAGACATGAACACGAAACAGATCACCACGCCCCCAAGACACCCATAAACACCGACAACACAGGACGTTACAGCAGTTTAGCCGGCATACCACCCGAACCGGCGCCATCAGATATCCGGGGAGTATGAGACGTGCGCAAACGCGGGAACGCGAGCGAAACGGGGACCGGCTCCGGCCCTGCAATGCCTGAAGAAGCAGCCACCTTCAACTGCGGATCCAGGGCCGCGGCTGGACCAGACCGCCCCCGCGGCACCTGGCCCCATGTGGCCCCGCGAGAGGCGAGTGACAGGCTCGTCAAACCTTGAGGAAAATCCGCCTGCGGTACAGCGGGATCAGGACGATCAGCCAGAAGAGCACATACGCCAGGGCGAACGCCAGCGAGGCGTTGTACGGACCGTATCCCGTCTCGGAGAAGTGAGCAGCGAAACCCTTGGCGTAAAGCCAAGCCCGCAGCGAAGGAGCGTCGACGCCGAAGGTATAGAAACCCAGCAGGCGGCCCACGATACCGGACGCGAAGTAAACGAGGATGGCGTTGGTCCCGAAGACCATGAACGGCGCCGACCAGCGGCGCCAGCCTTTGACGTCGATCAGCCAATAGCACATGGCCAGGACGTGCATCGCGATCCCGCCGGCCAGCAGGACGTAGGAGCTGGTCCAGATCTTCTTGTTGATCGGCACGCTGTAGTTCATCCACAGCCCGGCCACCATGAGCAGGTTGGCCACGAAGAACAGGCCGATGAGCTTGTCGGCATCGTTGCGCCGGCTCCGCAGCCATGTGCCCGTCAGCACGCCCAGCAGGCAGGTGCACACGCCACCCAGCGTGCTGAGGATCCCCTCGGGATCGGGCAGGTCGGAGTACACGTGGGCGCCTAGCAGCTTCGCGTCAAGCCAGAAGTGCAGGATGCCCTCCGGCCGGGCGCCTGCCGGGTAGACCTCCGGCACCGTGATCGCCCAGGGGTGCTTGATGATCCACCAGTACCCCAGCAGAATGCCCGCGGTCAGCACCGCTCGCCCGCGCACGCCCAGGTACATCATCATCATCGCCACCAGGAAGTAGCAGACCGCGATGCGTTGCAGCACGCCTGGCACGCGCAGCGGCGCCGTCTTGGGTGTGGCCGGCGGGTGCGGCACCTGGAAGTACGCGAAGTCGGCGGCAAACCAGACAACGGCCGCTCCGAGCACTACCCAGGCCATGATCTTGAGCAGCCGGGATGAGGATTCCGCCGGCCAGGATAGCGGCGGCTCCTGCCGGAACAGCAGCCACAGACCGGCGATCGTGAGAAGATACGGGGCCATCAGCCGCCAGTCCGGGAAGCTGTACATGATCATCCCCAGACCGAACAGGATCAGCGTGCGTCGAATCACATGACCCAACAGCCGCGAGCGGGCCGCCCCGTCGGCGGATCGGCGATCAAACGAGAAAGTCATGGCCACGCCGACGATGAACAGAAACGATGGGAAGACGAGATCCGTCGGCGTCCAGCCGTTCCACTTCGCATGGCCCAGCGGTGCGTAGATCCTGCCCCAACTCCCCGGGTTGTTGACCAGGATCATGCCCGCGATGGTGATCCCGCGAAACACGTCGAGGGAAAGCAGTCGGCCGCCGGTCTGCTTCGGCATATCGAGCCTTACTGATGGAGGTGCCTCTACAGGTGCATCGGACATAAGCTGCTCCAAGCCGGTGTGCCGTCGTGCCGAACGCGTGCCCTCTCAGCAAGCCGCTCCCGCGCAAGCCCAGGAGCCGCCCCAAAAGCCGCTGACTGTCGATGCATCATGCAGGGACGGCCGGCAGGCGTCAACGCACCGTCGTGTGAAGCGGGCGACCGCTATGAACGCCCGCCCCCACACGGTAACGGCCGTGGGGCGCCACACGGTAGCGGCCGTGGGGCCCCACACGGTAGCGGCCGCCGCCCCTGGCGGCCGGGGACGGCGATAGAGTGACCGAAGTGCGACAACC
>JAAYDF010000221.1 GCA_012729395.1 Phycisphaerae bacterium | reverse complement strand
TGCTCAAATCGCTCACCCAGACTCTTGATCACCACCTGCTGTTGACCGAGCAGATTCTCGACCACCAACCCCACATGCTGTCCGTCACAGACGGCAATCACCACCATGCTTTGGCAGGGGTCCACGTGGGACGTCAGTCCGAACATCTCGCCCAGTTGAATGAGCGGAATCAGCTGCCCACGAACCTGGATCATCTCACCCCGCTGCTGAACGCTGAAAACCTGGTCCGGCAGAGGGCGGAGGGCCTGCTCAATGGTGATCGTCGGAATGATAAACCGCTCAGACGCGATGTTGACCACCATCCCATCGATGATCGCCAGAGTCAGCGGCAACCGGATATGGAATGTCGTTCCCTGCCCTTTGACGGAAGTGATATCCACCCGGCCACGAAGCTGCTCCAGATTTCGCCTCACCACGTCCATACCCACGCCACGACCGGAAATATCCGTGATCTGGCTTGCGGTGGAGAAACCAGGGGCAAAGATGAGGTGATAGGCTTGTTGATCGGTGAGCTCCTCACCGGGCTGGACAAGCCCCTTCTCGATGCCCTTGGCGATCAACTGCTCGGGATCGAGACCCTTTCCATCGTCGCTGATTTCAATGACGATGTTCCCGCCCTGGTGATAGGCGGCCAAATGCACATGCCCTACCGGGTCTTTCCCCGCCGCCACACGGGCTTCCGACGATTCGACACCGTGATCCACCGCATTGCGAACCATGTGCACCAGCGGGTCGCTGATCTGCTGGATCACGTTCTTGTCCAGTTCCGTGTCTTCGCCGGCGATGGTGAGTTCAACCTGTTTATCCGCCTTGCGGGACACATCGCGAACCAACCGGGCCATCTTCTGGAAAGTCGAGCCGATCGGAACCATGCGCATCGCCATCCCCGCTTCCTGGACATTGCGCACGATCTTGGTCACGTGGGCCACGGTCCTGCTCAGCTTGGGATCCGACATCACCGCTTGGCTCGCTCCAACCTGGGTCTGGGCGATCACCAGTTCCCCGACCATGTCCACCAGGGCGTCAAGCTTGGCTGTGTCGATCCGCAGCGAGGACTCCCCGACGAAACTCGAGGGTGTCGAGCCGCCCACCGGGGCCGCGGACGATTGAACCGACACCTGCGTCTGCTGCCGAATGGCCTTGCTCACCTGCTTGGGAGTGGCGACTCCCATCTCGATGAGAATCTCGCCTGTCTTGCGATTCGGCTGCTTCTTCTGAACCTGTAAGGCATGATCGACTACCGCTTGCGGAACTACACCCTCGGCGACTAGGTTCTCGCCAAGATGTCCCGATCCACTCGCTGCGGCAGCCGGACGGTCAGACAACTCGATTCGGCCGGCCACCACCCCGCGAAGCCGGTCGATCATCTCCGATACAGGAGGCTGCGGAACCGTTTCGCCTTGCGGGTCCGCCAGGTGGGCGGCGATCGAGCTGACCTGCACCTTGAGGATGTCCACCACGCTGAAAACCAGGTCGATCACCGGCGCGTTGATGACCCGCTGGCCCTTGCGACCCTGGTCCAACAGCGTCTCGACTTCGTGCGTCAGTGAGTTAACATCCCGAAGATTGAGGAAACCGGCCATGCCTTTGATGGTATGGAACGGCCGGAACAGATCGTTAATCTTGTCCGAAGCGTCCGGGCTGCGCTCGACCTCCAAGACCGCGGTCTCGATCGCTTCGATGTGCTCGCGAGCTTCCTCCGCAAACCCCTTGACGAATTCGGTTTCATTCGGGTTCAGCCGCAACGGCTCCGACTGGTATCCTGGCACGGTGGCCTCGGACGGTGTGGCGTCCTCCGGATTCATCTCCACTGAACCGGTCGCCAAGGCACTCTCCACGGGGCTGTCTGCCGAGGAGACCTCGACAGGAGTCGGTTCGGAAACCGCGGTGAGCGGTTCGGCCGGTCCTGACGCCTCGACGGCGGGTTCAGGCACGGCCTCGTCAGGCGTCTCGGCAACGCCCAGAAGCTCGTCTTCCGCACTGGCGAGTTGGGCCGGCTCTAAACCTCCGCCACTCGCACAGACCAAGTCCAGCAGCTCGGCGATCGAGCTCCCCAGGGCCCGAAACTCCTCGGCCGCGTCCTCGACCTCGCCCAGAATCAGTGCTTCGAGGTGCCGAACCATGCCCACAGCCTTGTCCCCGACCGGGCCGCGCGACTCGGCGTTCCCATCTCCGGTGATGGCAACGAGTTGTTCACACCAGCCGTGCATCTGAGCCAACGTGCTGAGGTCGTCGTATTCGATGCGATTCACCGCATCGAACAGCATAGTGGTCAGGGCTTGCGCGTTCCGTAACTCGCTTTGGTCAACCTGCCTGCTCATGGTTTGCCTCGAACAGCTGCCGTCACGAGACTGCACCTGTTTTGACGTCCAGGCCAGTACCTCGCTTCCCGGCTCCTGCCAGTAGGTCTTGTCGCCCCAGCGACTGTATCGTCTTGTCAGCGGTGGGACTTTCCTCAAACAAGCCCCGCTCAAAGCCATATGCCGCACCGCCCCTACCCATCGCACGCATCGAGATGCGGAGTGACCCGGAGCCTCAGTCCGAAAATCGGCGCAGGCATACCTTGACACTTGCCTTTTTGCCCCATTCCAGCACAATAGCCTCTGCTATCGGACGATGAACAGGAGATTGCTGCCCACGCCCAAGAATCAAACCAAAACACAGGAGGCTCTTCCATGTTCAACCGGGCAATCCAGGGAACCGCGGTCACCGTGCTCTTGTTGGGTTTGCTGGCGTCCGGCTGTGCGATGAGCGCGGCCGAGATCACCACGGGAACGCTCCTTGAACAGATGAGCGACCTATCCCGTCTGGCGGAACTGCCCGAGCCACCCTACAGCACAAAGCAATTCTCCAGCTACGACCGCAAGAGCGTATCGCCGGCCGACCACGAAGCATGGTTCGCCAACTCTGACTACAACCAATACATTCGGACCGAGGAAACGGACGGTCGCAAAGAGCATGTGATGATGGATGCGGCAGGCCCCGGCGCCATCGTGCGCATCTGGTCCGCCAACCCCAAGGGGGTTCTGCGCGTCTACCTGGACGGCGACAAGACGCCCGCCTTGACCGCATCCATGCCGGACCTGCTCAGCGGCAAGGTGGCGGGCTTCCCCGCGCCTCTGGCCGGCGTCGCGTCCCGCGGATGGAACCTGTACTTCCCCATCCCCTACGCGAAACACTGCAAAGTCACCAACGACGAGGGGGGCTTCTACTATCTGGTGAACTACCGAACCTACCCGGCCGGCACACCGGTACGCACGTTCACGCGGGAGGATACGACCGCCTGGGCACCTCAGGCGACCGCCGTGGCGGCCCAATTGGGTGATCCGGCCCAGGCCACGCGGCCCGATGCCGCCCGAACGACGGAACACATCTACAAAGCACAAGTCCCCGCCGGCGAGGAAGTCTTGCTGGCCTCCTTCGCGACCGCCGATGGTGACGCCATATGCCGATTCGATGTCAACCTGACAGCCGCCGACGTCATTGCCGCCGCTCGAGCCTTGATCCTGGTGATGACCTTTGACGGGCAGCAAACCGTCGAGTGTCCCATCGGTGATTTCTTCGGCACGGCACCGGGCATGAACCCCTACCAGGGCCTACCCCTGGGTGTCGG
>JAAYDF010000220.1 GCA_012729395.1 Phycisphaerae bacterium | reverse complement strand
TGGTCGAGAGGTTGGTCACGGCCGAATCGACCGTGCTACCGTCGGCCTTGGTGAAGCGGAACTTCACCCCCACGTCGCCGGATTCGCCCACGGCGGCCAGTATGTCGATCTTGACCCGGTAGGACACTCCGGGGATGCATGCCCGGTCGTCGGACACCGATTCGTCTGACCCGGCGTCCGCCTGCCAGACCCGCCTATTGCTCACAAGCTCCGAGGTCCATCCGGTCGGATGCGTCCAGTTGGTCGGCAGACCGTCAGCGTCCAATATGCCGAAGCCCGCGTTTCTCACCGCGCGTCCGATGCGACCGGCCAACAGGTCGGCCTCTATCTCACTCGGGAGCCGGTTTAACCACGTGGCCGGGCCCGGCGAATAGTTGCTCTGCAAGTTGGCGAGGTCGTCAGCCGCCGCGTCGATGCCTCGGAAGGTGATGCCAGTCTCGAGGTCTGCATCCGAGTCGGCTACCACGTACCGATATCCGTCCCAGTCCACGTACCAGCCGTCGTCTATGTAGCTGACCCGGCTCTCGGTGGTCCCGTCGGCTAGGAGATACTCCTGCGGGATGGACACCTGTTCCAGCGCGTATGCGCCGTTCAGCTTCTTGCGCCATTTGACCTTCGCCTTGACGACTCCGACGAAGGTGAGGTCGGGCCCGTACACCTTGAGGTAGGGTGACGTGGCCCGTGCGGGCACGTAGATGCCGCCAGCCACCCCGTCAAGCGCCGCTTGGCCGGGGACCATCGACAGAGTGACCGGCGTCATCGGTCCCGCCTCGATGAGACTGCCCTCAAGCGCCGCCTCGGCAGGAAGCGCCAGCAGCAGTTGCTCCGTCGCCACGCTGCCGCCGAGACCCTCAAGAGCCGCCCCTTGCGAGGGAGCCATGGGGATGTTCGTCACGCCGCCGGCGCGAGCGCTTATCCCTTCGGCGCTGCTCTCGGCGGGCCGTATGGAGAGCGCGGTGTTGGTAGTGATGCCGGCCGCCGGTGCCTCGGCCGCCGCTTGGCCCCAGAGTGCGTCTACATCGACAGGGACTGTGGACAGCGGCGCAAGAGCCACCAGGAAGGCGTGCTTCGCGCTGGACGATGCCGACAGGGTGCAATCCTTATTGCCACTGGCACCAGCGGTCTCCTGCGCTACGTCTGCCGCGAGCAACCGGCCGTAGTACCCTTGGTCGTCAACCCGCTCGGTCATAGTGGACCATGAGCCGGTTTTCGTGGACGAATCTGGCGACCCCAGAAACACAAGCATCGCGTTCGCTACCGATGTAGTAACGCCCGCCGCGCGCAGAGTGGTGTTGTTCGAGCTGTACGGGGTGTTGGAGTAGACGTTTACCGGATCGCCCGAAGCCACGCAACCGCTGTAGGCAAGAATGCATCCGCTTTGAGAGCACCTGAGGTCGGTCTGCCACGTATACAAGGCCGGTTCACTGGACGCTCGCTTCCAAAAGATCGACCAGCGGTGTCCTTTCTCATTCGTGTGAGTGGCGATAAGCGTCCAGCCGGACAGGGTAGTGATGGCTGGAATGTTGAGCTCGTCCTGGTCCGTAGGCTTCAACAAGCACAGCAGAATATCGCCATCAGCCGTGCCGGCAGGCTTACTGATGGTGAGCGCATTAGCGCTGTTGTCGTATGCAGAAGCCGCTGCTCTGAACGCGATGGCCATGATCTAGGCCGCCCCGCGGCGCTTAGGCCACCCGGATCAGGCCGAGTCCGTAGACCGCGTCGCAGGCCACCTGGAAGTCACCGTCGGTCGAAGACTTGCTCCCGCCGAAGTCGATGAGGCAC
>JAAYDF010000219.1 GCA_012729395.1 Phycisphaerae bacterium | reverse complement strand
CTTCGCCCCCCAAGCCGGCCCGCCACAGAGCAACAAGCATATTCCCACCGCGCAAACCGCCGACACCACCACCAACCTTCCCGACACCCTCACACATTCTCGACGCATACCGTCTGTCCTTCCAAATATGCCACACTTCGCCCGCTCGCGAATTGTAGTCCCGCCGAATCCGAACGCAAAGAGAAAGCGATGTTTGATGTCGCCCTCGGGCACGGTGTGTCCAGTGGTGGTCGGCGCTAAGGGGTCTGCTCCCAGCGCAGGCGTGGGTAGGGCCGGCCCGAGTGCATCGTCCAGACGTCTGCGAAGTCCCAGCCCTGATCGCGGAAGGAAGCACTCTGTCGCATCTGATCGGTGGTCAGAGCTGTGGCGTCCTCGCAGCCGGACCCTGCGCCTTGAGGTCGCATCATGCCCGAGCCCCGAGAATCCCAGAAACACGCGAGCACGCCGGGACGGTAGATGGATAGCCAGTAAGTCTCGCCGTCCTGCTCCGAGTCCTGCACTTCCTCGATGATATGCCGGCACGGAGGGTAGTCCTCCAACTCGTCGGCATCCAGGAGCGATTCGGTTTCGCCGATGAGACCACCTGCGTCCTCGTCGCCTGTGACGTGTCCGGCCGAGAAACAACGCACGAGGCCGCAGCCCATCCGCAGGCCAACCAGGCCGCCCACGTTGGTCGAACCGGTCACCGGGCCGACGGCATAGCAGTCCCGAATCTCACCCAGTGCATCCGCGTAACCGATGAGTCCGCCCACCGCCTCAGTTCCATAGACCGAGCAATCCGACCGGCATTGGATGATTCGACTCAACGGGATCTGTTCGTCCGGAGAAGAGAACTCGTGCATCCCATCCACTATGAGTGTGCCGCTGCACATTCCAACCAGACCTCCGACCCAGCGCTCGCCATAGACCCTGCCGGAAGCGGAACAGCACAAGACGGTCCGGCCGACGCCCACGTCAGCCACAAGGCCACCGACTCTCTTGATACCGTGTACCTGGACAGTGACCGAACAGGACTCGAGCACACCATCGGCCCACCCGACCAAGCCGCCGACCGTGTCTTTGCCCACTATGGTGCCTGTGACGGAGCAATTGCGGATGCTGCCCGAGCCGAGTGCTCCCGCCAGACCACCCACAAAACCGTCGCCTTGGATACGGACATCGTTCAACTTCAGGTTTCGAACATGCCCAACCGCGTCACTCGAAGGCCCCTCGAAACGTTTGCCGACCAGCCCGAACAACCCGAGCCCCAACGCATCGGGGCGAATGATACGCAGATGCGAAATGATGTGCCCTTGACCGTCGAACAGGCCGGTGAATTCTTGTTCCTCATGGCCGATGGGGCTGACGGCATTGGGCTCGACACGCACCATGTCGAGATCGCGGATGAGGACGAAATGCTGGTCCCACAGACTCGGGTCGGCCCCAAGGGCAACCAACTGCTCGGCAGAGGCGATCTGATAGGGACTGACCGCCGTGCCGTCTCCGCCAGCAAACCGATCGCCCGAGACAGCAGAGACGCTCAGCAGCAAGAAGACCGCCCCCAACCAGGCCATGCGTGACAAGCCACGCAAATCCATCGATGTTCTCCCCACGCAATCCCCACTACGAATTCGATCCCGCACCCTGTCCGCATCGATCTATCGCCACGCAACTGTTCCTACTGTACTATATCCGCTCACGGTGGGCAATTGGTTTGACACGGTCCGGTGACAAGCGTAGACTGCGCCGGTAGCGATTTGGCCGGAAATGCCGCGAGCGGACAGAAGGAACATGGTCGGACCACTTGAAGATCGCAGAGAAGAGTTGACGCAGCTTT
>JAAYDF010000218.1 GCA_012729395.1 Phycisphaerae bacterium | reverse complement strand
TCGGCCTGGACCTGGTCGGGCGGGTCGTCGTCGAGCCGGCGCATGGCGCGGGCGAGGCGGAGGCGGAGTTCGCGCTTGGCGTGGGACTGCGCCAGGAGGAGGCCGTAGTAGGAAGCGTGCGCGACGGTGGGGGCGCGGTCGATGCAGGCCTCGAGGTAGGGGGCGAGGTCGGGGCGCCTGGCCTTGTCCATGACGGTTAGGGCGTCGACCGGATGGCCGGAGGCGGCCAGCCCGGCTATGGCCTCGAAGGCGGCGCGGGCCGCGGCGTCCTGGAACATTGCGGGAGTCAGGGCGTAGTCGGCGGTCTCGGCGCGTGCGGTGGTAAAGTCGAGGAGGAGGCAGCCGATGAGGGCTTGCTCGATTTCTTCTGCTGTTTCGTTCATAGGGTCCAGTTCTCCGTTATGGCTGGGCGCGGTGGGTGCGGCAGCCGGTTGTTCTTTGCCCACACTTGCCGGAATTTCATCTTCCAGTTGCGTATGGGTCGGTCGTAGGAGTCGCGCCACTCTGGCGCGTAACAGTCGATGAATTTTTGCGCGGTGATGGCTGGCGCTACGACGTTCAGGGCGGCGGCGTAGTCGGCGACCTGGGCGAGCGTCGGGGGCGTGAAGTTGTGGCGAGGCTTGAGCGCTTTGGTTTTCATAGTGACCAGTTCTCCGTAGATAGCTGCACCTTTTCACCGAAGTTCTTTGGCTTGCGCATGCGGTAGGTTGTGGCGCGGCGGGAAGCGCCGCCGCCGTCGAGCCGCTGGATATATCCGGCGGCGAGAAGTTGGGCCTGGGCTTTGATGATCGTGGGGCGGGATAACATCGTTTCGTTTTGGATGTGGGCGAGCGATTGTTTGGTGGTCCAGTCCGGGCGCCGGAGGGCGTCGCGCAGCATGGCGCGCCAGACGATGACGGCCGCGTACTGCTTCTTCTGTAGCAGTGCGATTTCGGCGGCGTCTGGTCCCGGCGTCCACCGGCCCTGGAAGGTGTCGGGTTTCATTTTGCCTTGGCGAGGGCTTCGATGTCGGTTCGAAGGTAGCCAATGGCGTGTTTTCGGCGGGGGAGGCGGATGGGGCGGAGTATGCCTTCATGCGCCCATTTGTTCACGGCGCGTTCGGATACCCTGAGTGCGCGGGCGACCTCTTTGCGTGTCATAAGGAGTGGTTGTTCCATAACATTCCCTTTTGTGCGCGTTGGGGCGATAGTATTACGACGTTATACGATGTGTCAAGCGGTAATATTTGGTATTGCGCAAAAAAAATGACAGGGGTACACTTCTGCGCGTGGATCCGAGTACCCCAGATTTGTTCGACAAGGACAAGCAGCACGCGCCGGCGGCGCAGCCGCTTCGATCGCGGAAGCGGGAGGTGTTCTGTTTGGAGGTGGCGGGGGAGTGCTGGGGAAACAACACGGAGGCGTATTGCCGGGCGTTTGGGGTGGCGAACCGGGACGCGGCTTGCGCTTCTGCGGCGCGGCTCTTTCGGGATCCGGCGGTAAAGGCTCGGGTGGCGTGGTTGCGGGATCAGAGCGTCGAGGAGATGGGGGTTGACCGGGCGTGGATCCTGGCGAAGCGGAAATACATCGCGGAGCACGCGAAGAACGCGGCCGATAGGCTGCGGGCTATAGAGTCGATGGAGCGTAGCCTTGGGCTGGACTCGCCGATTAAGATAGACTTGACGCACCAAGGCAACGTTGGGGTGCAGGCGATGGCGGGGGTTCTTAAGATCGAGGATCCGCTGCAGTTCGCTCGGATCATGGAGGCGGTTCGCGCGAAACGGGAGGCGGAGGGGAAGACGATCGAGGGGGAATCGGTAGGGGATGAGAACGCAGCCCGCCCGGCTTGAGGGCCGTTTTGCCCCGCTTTTGCGAAAAGCGGGCCGCCTTTCCGGCGGGAGAGGAACCCTTTTGCAACCTTTTCGGGAAAAGGTTTACCCTGCCGCGGCGGGCGCCGCGGCCGGG